>NZ_JBUZWE020000012.1:0-184906 GCF_055730135.2 Mesocryomonas lacus
CCGGTAGTCCTGCTGAATCCGCTCGAAGGTAGCCTCAACGGCTGCCAGCGGGCCCTCCAATACCTGTGCGAAAACGCCGGCGTTAAATAGCAGCGCGCCGGTAATGCCGACGGCCTGGTTGTTGCGGCGGCTGGCCTCGAGGATGGAGTTTACCTCGGCCACGAAGTCCGCGTTGTCTTCCGAGATCTCGTTACGGCTGTAGTAAACGAGCTGGTACAGATTGTCTGACATTCTGGTTCTCACGAAGCGAGGAAACTGGCGATGCTGTCCGCCGACATCGGGCGGCCGGTGAAGAAGCCCTGGACGTGCGTGCAGTGCTCGCCACGGATATGTGCAAGCTGCTCCTGTGTCTCCACGCCCTCTGCGGTGATCGACATGCCAAGGCTCTGTCCAAGGCCAGCGATCGCCTTGAGTATCGCCTCGCTGTCTCCGCCTTCGCTGGCGCCCTGGACGAAGGAGCGGTCGATCTTGATCTTGCTGAAGGGAAACTTCTGGAGGTAGCTGAGCGAGGAATAGCCCGTACCGAAGTCGTCCATCGAGATCTTCACCCCGAGATCGCGGAGGGCGTGCAATGTTCGCAGCACGTTTTCTGTGTTGTCGAGGAGCGCACCTTCGGTGATCTCGATTTCCAGCCTGTGAGGCGGGAGTCCTGCATGAGCGAGCGCCGAGAGCACCGTTTCGACGAGGGCATCGGACTTGAACTGAACAGGTGAGACGTTGACCGCGACCGTCATGTCGTCCGGCCATGTCATGGCCGTGGAGCAAGCAGTGCGGAGCACCCATTCCCCGATCTTGCAGATAAGGCCCGTTTCTTCGGAAAGCGGAATAAAGTCGACCGGTGATACCCGTCCCCGGACGGGATGGTCCCAGCGTATAAGAGCCTCGAACCCCATGACCTTACTCGACTGAAGATCTACGAAGGGCTGGTAGTGGACGTCGAATTGTCGGAGGGCGAGCGCCCTGCGAAGGTCGATCTCAAGCTCCCGGCGGTCACGGAGGGCTGCATCCATCCCAGTTTCAAAGACGCGAAATCGACCGCGTCCAGCGCGCTTGGCTTCGTAGAGGGCGAGATCGCCGTTCCGGAGCAAGTCGCGGGGCCCGTTGCCAGGCTCGGCGATTGCGACACCGACGCTGGCGCCAATGTTTACAGTATGGCCGCCCAACACATAGGTCCTACCGATCAGGTCCACGAGCCGCAAGGCAAGCCGCTCCGTATCTTGCTGATCTACGATACCTGTCTGGACGACCACGAACTCGTCGCCGCCGATACGGGCGACGCAGTCGTCCTTTCGGCAGGCCGAGCGGATCCGGTCCGCCACCTTCTGCAGAAGCAGGTCGCCGATCCCATGGCCGAGAGTGTCGTTGACGATCTTGAACCTATCGAGATCGATACAGTGGACAGCTACGCGTCGCTGCTCTGAGGGAGCAACAGCAAGTGCGTTCTCAAGGCCAACGGTGAGACCGTTGCGTTTCAACAACCCGGTGAGTTCATCCTTCTCGACGACGACAGGTACTGCGTCTGTCTCGTCCGGAAACAGGCTCAACACGCGACCCGTTTTGGTGGCGGCACCAATAAACGCTTTGTAGCGGGAGTTTTCCTTCGAAGTGACCATGAATGGCTTCCCCTCGGCGGCCAGACGGTCGAGCGGGTCCTTGTGTTCGGGAAACACATCCCTGAAACGAAGGCCGACGATCCAGCCCCCGAGCATGCCTTGAGCCGACGCGTTCGCGTATGTCAGTTCCTCGTCGTGGTCCAAAGCCAGTACGGGATGGGACAGACTGTCCAGCACGACATCCGCTTCGGGCGGCAGTCGATTGTCGGTGGCTGCGAGGTGCAGGGCTGTCATGGGGGCCTCTTGTTTGCGATCATTGCTGATCTGCTCCCCATCGACTTTCCCAATCATGAATTAGCCATCGAATTCCTTGCTGAGAGACGGAAGAGAATTGGCGAGGTTAACGACAAGTTGCGCCCCGAAATTCCCGTTGCTTTGCGTAAATCGACCTCTATCTCGGGATAATCGTATATCTGGCTTAGACAGGTCTCTTCCTGGAGGCGTTTGGTGCCATTCGTTGCCGAGACCCGCAGGATTTAATAGTCCCTGGCGAAAACGTTCTTGTCTCACCGATAGATTGTCGATGCTACCGATGGCCTTGAATTGGAGCCGGACAGCCGCGACCTGCGAAGCGCAATGTCTGCTTTGGGAACACCATTGATTGCTCGACAATGACAATTTTGGGTCGAGAGCCGTCCGACCGCTTCCGGACGGCTGCTTCAATAAGCGCTCGAGACCGGACGGGGTGGAGAGCAGCCCCTCAGCCGCTCCCTATCGCCGACGCGTCTCAGCCGCTGATAGGGCGGAAATGTTTTCTGATCTTTGGCTGGGTGACCTTGGCCACGGCAACCGACTAGATGTCGTCTATTCCCGACACTCAACGAGACTGGTCGTGACGGCGGCGAACTAGCGGCACGGCTTCAGTGAAGCCGATCCACTACGCTATCCCTTCGATTACCCTGCCACCCCCACGTCAGCCTGGGTCAGGAAAGCCACGTCGGTAGATAGGCAGGAGCCCGCCCAGTAACGAGCGCTTCGGCGCAGTCGGCAAGGGTGCCAAGCCGCACAGCACAGCCCGACAACCCGGGTCCGTAATGGGCGTACTTGCCCGAGGTGGTGATCACCGTCTTCGCCTCGGCGGGAAACACGGGACGTGAGATCGAGCACCAGCAGAGGTCCGCGATCATCTCGACGCCTGAGGCTAACAGGCGTGATCGCGTGCCGTCGGCTTCGGCGGCGACGAGGACCTGCCGCCCTGCCGTGACGATCGCAGTGACGCGCGGATCCCGGCTTCTGCTTCCGAGCGCGTCCGCAAGGGCCCTGCACTCGTCCAGCGAGGCGTGCGGGCTGCCGATCGCGACGAGGTCGACGTTATCCGGACCCGCGTTCAGTCGCCGCCATCCTGCGGCAAGATCGGCCAGCGCGATGACGGCGTGGGCTGCGTCGGGCAGCGCTGCGCCCGCTGACTCGGGCGTCACGCCTTCGATGTGGAGCATTGGCGCTGCCGACGTCGTGCCGAAAGCCGCGCAGAGCGCCTTGAGGTCGTCTCGGCTCGGGTCGCCCTCGGAGAGACCTCGCAGGAGCGGCACCCCGTCCCGGGCGGCATGGCCGGCCAGATAGCCGATCAGCGGCCACACCGCCGCGTCCGCATCGCGCGGCAAGTGGACGTCGATCACCAAACGGGCGCGACGCTCCGCGTCCAGGAAAGCGCCCGCAAGAGGAGCACGTCCAGTGATGGCAATGCACAGGTCGAGGAAGTCGGGATGCTTGGCGGTGCGCGCGCCGAGGACGCTGTTTGCGAAGATGACGGCGTTGGATTCCGACCAGCCGATGGCCTCCCCTTCGATCGGAGCATCGTCGAGGAGGTAGGGCGCGCAGGTGAAGGTCGGTTGGCACCCCATCCGGACATAGGAGTCGGCAAGCGCTGCGGCCGGCGCGCCGAACGCAGGCGGCACGCCCTGCTGTTCCCAATGCCCACGGTCAACGGAAATGGCATTCATTGTCGTCGGCACGGTGACACGTGCGCCCATCGCTTCCATGGTCTCGGCGAATACGAGGTTGGCGGGGCCGGCATAAATGCAGCCGTCGATGTGAG
Organism: Mesocryomonas lacus; assembly: GCF_055730135.2. NCBI lineage: Bacteria > Pseudomonadati > Pseudomonadota > Alphaproteobacteria > Hyphomicrobiales > Aurantimonadaceae > Mesocryomonas > Mesocryomonas lacus. Next base: position 3,649 of record NZ_JBUZWE020000012.1, read on the forward strand.
CGCGCGAAACGTCGATCAGTTCGGTCGCACCTTGCTGGCGCCCCATCGCAACGAGGATACGCATGGCCTGGGCGGCGGCCTTGCCCTTCTCGCCCGCCAGCATTGCCTGGTCGTCCCAGGAGAGGGCCAGCGACGAGTCAGGGGCCGAAACGACCGGGATCTCGGTTCCGTCTGCTAGGATCGCCTGCGGCGTGATCCGCACGAAAGTGCTCGAGGCGACGACGTCGAAAGTGGCTCGGGGGACCCGTAGGACGGGGAGCGTGTGGCCGAACATCTCCACCGCCACGAGGGCACCCAGCGTCGCCACGTCCTCGGGTTCCGAGAAGATAAGGGCCGCCGGCACGCGTCCAGCCAGCGCCAGCTCTAGGATGACGCCCGAGCCCGAGCAGGATCCGCGGCTTGTTGGGACCACCACGACGGCGCCGGCAAGCTCGGCGCCGTGCTGTGGATGACGCGCGTCGATGATGCGGCCCGTCGAAGGATCCACGCCGCCCCAAAAGCTCAAAGCCTCGGACAACGCAACCACGGGTCCCTCCGCGTAGCCGGCCAGGATCGATAGGGCTTCTTGTGCATGGCTCATGTCATCGATCCGATCCCTGGCGCCGCTCGGTAATAGTCTTCAGATCGTGATGGGTGACGCCGGCGTCGTCGGCAAGGTGTCTCGTTCCGCTTCATATCGAGGAAGAGGTAAGGCCCACCGGAACGATGACGTGCCAAGACCCTTCTTACTCGGATCCTTGGAGAAAGCACGATGTCCAACCCAACCAGCACCCACACTACGCCCGACATGCAGAAGATCGGCGACGATCACGGTACGCCCGGTCACCAGGAGCGTCCAATGACGGATGACGAAAAGCTGGAGAAGTCTCTCGAAGACAGCTTTCCGACATCAGACCCGATCCAGCCAAGCCGGATCGATGGTCCCAACAACTGAGTAGAGCCATGGGGATGGATCGGGTGTCGCTCCAGCAACAGCAAAATGCGCTGACTCATGGAGCAAAACGTAACGAGGCTTCGTTGCAGATGAACGTAGGCCGTGGTCACATCGCAGGCCAAGTGTCGGTTTCGACGCCTGGCCTTCTCGCCATCGGCGGTCTGGTGTCGAGCATCCTGTTGTCGGCCGCGGTCATCGTCCTGGCGTCGACACGGAAGCTTCCGGACGGGAGGCTACCAAAGGACCTGCATCGCACCTAACGCGGGCTACGCGCTATTCCCATGAATTGGCCCGGGGACAGCGGTCTCGCCTTCCGGCTCTACGGGTGTCAGGAATATGGTTGCCGCATGCCGCGGACGGGAACGCAGGAATGAACGGGACTGCCGCCTCCACCTTGGCTCTCTTCGCCCTATGCACAGCCGCAGGCGCCGACTGCGGGAACGCAGGCGAGGTTTGGTCATCTATCAACGGTCCACTGGAGGTTCGCGCCTACAAGGGGCCGGGCGTCATCACCAGCGGCCCCTACTTCTTCGATGGTCGTGTCGGGGGCAAGCTCGCGTGGCGCGTGACCGCGGAGTACGCATGCTCGAACGGCGTCCCGTTCTGTTCGGTGACCGTCCCCATGTCGAGCGGCGATCCCGTCACCGCCCCCGAGACCGTGGTCGGGCCGGAAGGCAGCCCCGAATACGTCGTCTTCGCCGATCTCGCCCAGTGGATCGGCTACCGCCGCTTCCATGCGGTGGAGCCGCTGACCGTCAAAGCTGACGTCTTCGACGTGAAGGCGTTCGCCTCGCTCGGCGACGACCCACAGGTCTCGCTCCCCAACTTCCTGAAGATCGCAGGATGCTCCAAGGGGAACGGCGACTACGAGGCGGCTGCCCCGGCGAAGAGCGGGGAGGTGCAACGCTTCGGCGGGTCGATGCCCCCGCAGCCTCCAGGCCCCTTCGACGGCACCTGGAGGACAGGGGAACAGTCCTGCACCGCCACCGAGGGTGATGGGGTTCCCGTGCTCGTCGCGGGCACGAAGCTCAAGATGTACGAGAGCGATTGCGAGATCGGAAAGGCCGCGGCCCGCAAGGGATCCACCAAGGCCGCGATGACCTGCTCCGGCGAGGGCGAGGAGTGGGGCATGAGCCTTGAGCTCGTAAAGAAGGGCGACCGCCTGACGATCGCCTACGAGGGGGACAAGTCGAACGCCTACGAGAGATGCCCGGCGCCCTGAGGGCCTCGGGGTCACGCCAGTCCCAGCGACGGCGCTCTTACTGTTCCTGGTCTTCGCCGCGGTGGTGCCTCACCTTGGGCTCGCGGTCGACGGCGCGCTCCGCGTGGTGCCGATCTACGTCGCCTACGCCGTCTCCGCGCCGGTTATCGGCTGGTTTGTGGACCGGCTGGCGCGCCTGGACGCTCCCGGGGGCAAGGGCGACATCGTTCAGCTCGGCGGCGCGCAACTCCCTCGTCGTGCTGCCTCTGACTTTTGCCGTTCCCGGCGCCATGCCTCTCCTGCCGGCCGTGATCGTCGCCCAGACGGTCATCGAGCTAGTCGCGTCGCTGGTCTACATGCGGGTGATGCCAAGGATGGGACATAGGGAAGCCCTCACGTCCTCCTGAAAGAATGTCGGCTTAATCCGCGCAGAGGCTAGCTTGTGAGACTTCAAGGGGTCGGAAGCGGATAGTTGACCGTCGTTTGAGCTGTGATTGAAGCTCTGTTCAATGCAGCTTCATTGGGTCAAGCGGTCGGCCTTGATAGCTCTGGAGCGGGTTGCAACTTCTCCGATCATTCCGTCACTAAATCGACGAACGCACGAAGCGGCGCGGGCATGAAGCGGCTGGAGAAGTAGAGGCGAGGGCCGTCGTATCTCGGCCACCACTCGCGGAGCAGGGGCACGAGAGCCCCGGACGCAAAATGCGGGTCGAGCCAGTTGCGGAACGAATACAGGATGCCTTGGCCCATCAGGGCATGGTGCATCAAGGCCTCGACGCCGGCTGTGCCAAGGATGATCCGCGCGGGCGGGTCGACGCGGATGGTCTCGTCACCCTTCTCGAACTCCCAAGGGCTCAGCGCCGCCCCGGTGAAGCGGATCCGCAGACAAGCGTGGTTGAGAAGGTCACGCGGATGTTCCGGAACCGGATGTCGGGCAACGTAGGATGGGGCGGCGGCAAGGCCGCTTTCCTGCTGCCGGGGCCCGATCGGCACCGCGATCATGTCCTGTTCCAGGTGCTCCCCGTAGCGGATGCCCGCATCGCAGCCGGCGGCTGTGATGTCGACCAGCCGGTCTTCCACTACGATCTCTACCCGCACTTCGGGGTGGCGCTCGAGGAACCGGTCGATCAGCGGAGGCAGGATGTCCCGCATCACGGCGCCCGGAACGTTGAGCTTCAGACGACCGCGCACGGCGTCATTCGAGTTAGCGACGTCCGTCATGGCCGCAAGGGCCTCGCCGAAGAGGGGCGCCAGACGTGCCGCGAAGGCGGAGCCCGCTTCAGTCGGCACCACGCTGCGCGTCGTTCTCGCCAGGAGCGGGACGCCGATCTGTGCCTCGAGCCGCGATATAGTCTCACTGACCGTGGACGGTGAAAGGCCAAGGCGCCTTGCCGCGACGCGGAAGCCTGCGGCCTCGATCACGGTCAGAAATACTCGCAGGTCGTCGAAGGAAGGGGAGTGCTTATTGATCGGCATGGCGAACAGGCTATTCGCTGGGACGCCGATTATCAAATCCCTACCGAACAGGCAACTTACGCTCATCAGCAAGGAGACCTGGCATGTCCAATGCAACGACCCTACCGAACGCGGCCGCCGCTGGCTGCTTTACCTTTCCCGGCACGTCGCTCTCGGTGAACCGCATGGGCTATGGCGCCATGCAACTGGCCGGACCGCATGTCTTCGGAGAGCCGCGCGATCCCGAGGAAGCGAGGGCCGTCCTCCAGGAAGCGCGACGGCTCGGCATCGACCACATCGATACCAGTGACTTTTACGGGCCGCACGTCACAAACCGCCTCATCCGCGAAGCGCTGCATCCTTACGATGCCGACCTGACGATCATAACCAAGATCGGCGCCTATCGCGATGAGACCGGCGGCTGGATCCTTCAGCGCGACGCCGACTTCCTGCGGCGGTCGGTCGAGGACAACCTGCGCAACCTCGGTCTGGACCGAATGGCGATCGTGAACCTGCGCATGGGCGGCCCCGAGGACGATGTGGCCGCTCCTATGAAGGCTTTGCGCCGGATGCAGGAGGAGGGGCTCCTCGATCATATCGGCATCAGCACGGTGGACGAGCCGCAGCTTGCTATCGCCCGCGAGATCGCACCGATCGTCTGCGTGCAGAACCAGTACAACCTCGTCCACCGCGCCGACGAAGCGATGATCGACGCGCTGGCTGCGGACGGGATCGCCTATGTCCCCTACTTCCCACTCGGCGGCTTCACGCCGCTCCAGACGGATCGCCTCACGTCAGTCGCGACGTCGATGGGGGAGACATCCCAGGCGGTCGCCCTGGCATGGCTTCTCCAGCGCAGCGCCAACATTCTCGTCATCCCCGGCACCTCGCGCCGCGCCCATCTCCACGCAAACGTTGCGGCGGCATCGTTGAAGCTCTCGCCTGATCATGTCCGCCAATTGGACGGGCTTCTCGAAGCAAGTTGACGACGCGCGTAGGTCATGTCGTCGCGTAAGGCTTTTGCCCCTTCGCCTCAAATTCGGTGACATGAATGGCCGCTTCCGAGAATACAGCGGAAGCGGTCTAACTTCCGAGAAGGGTCGATAGCGGAAGGGCCGCTATCCGCCATAGCCACTGGGAAGCCGCAAGGCCGCTTTCGGTCCCGGCGGATGTTCAGTTATACTCGCTAGGTTCTTGCTTAGCAGCGACGCGCAGGCAGGTTACGACCGCCATTTCACATGCAATGACGATTTGCCTGGTGGATGTCGAAGCGCTTTGTCGGGTATTCAATCTGCGGCTTCGATTCCCGCCTGTGGTCAGGATGTTCGGCAGAGGTGTGGCGCAGGCTTGATGCAGTAAAGAACGCTCGGGAGCGTTTTGACGTCACACCGACGTCACATCCCACTGATCTCGCACGCGAACCCATGCGTTTGCGAGGTGTGTTCCAAGCACACTGGGAAGCGCGACTGCGTCCCGCGCTTCAAGGGCTCTCACCATATCGTCATGCTCAGCCACGGCCGCTGCCCACTTTTCCGGCCCTTCGTGCCCGATGAACCGGACGCGTTTCAACCTGGACTGGAGGAGTGCGTGAAGGTTGATGAGCGTGAAATTGTCCGAAGCAGCCACGATGGCCGAATGGATGTTCTGGTTCAGCTTGAAATATTCCAGCCGGTCGCCTTGCGCATAGGCCGCCAGCATCGCGTCGTGGAGGTTACGCACCATGGCAATGTCGGCGTCGCTGGCGTTTCTGCAGGCGAGGGCTCCGGCCAGTTCCTCCATCGCCTTGACGACGAGGAGCATGTCCTGGACCTCCTTGGCGCCAAATCGCTTGACCACGGCACCCTTGCCCAGAACCAGTTCCACCAGCCCCTCGCTCGCAAGGTATTTCAACGCCTCGCGCAGCGGCGTCCGGGAGACGCCGAGTTGCGTTCCCATCTGCGCCTCGTGAATGCGGGCCCCGGGTAGCAACTCACCCTCGATGATCATATCCCGCAGCCGGTTGACGACCTCGCCGTGCAGCGATTGGCGGGAGATTATCCCGGAGGACTTCATGTCGGAGATCAATGTTACGCTTTCGATATCCATCGTCTGCATCTAGGGCCTGGGTGTCATGCGCAGTAGCACGAGCAGAGCGCTAGAGCATCCAATCCCGTTTTCCGATTTCAAAATTTTGTATACCGAATACAAAATGCTTGCCAGTGCGGTGTGGTGTCGCTAGCGTCCGGGTCAGTCAATGGCATCTGGGAGGACGCTGCGATGGCGCTTACTGCAAATCTTCAGGCTCAGTCCGACCGGATCGTGATGGCGCTCGTCATGGGCGATCCGTCGGGCGTCAGCTCGGAGTTGGCCGCCCGCCTGCTGGCAGAAGAAGATCTCGCCCAGTCCGTGCAGTTCGTCGTCGTGGGCGATCGGCGCCTGATCGAGGACGGCGCGCGGACCGCCGGTGTCGATCTCGATCTCGATTACACCACCAATCGTGCGGACCTGACCCCGCGTTCCCACAAGCCGCTGTTCGTGGACCTGCAGAACCTGGCGCTCGCCGATGTCAGCCGCGGCGAGGCGACCCTTGCCGGCGGCAGCTTCGCCACAGAGAACTTCCGCTTCGGCCTAGAGATGGCTCATCGGGGCGAGGCGGCAGCGGTCTGCTTCACGCCCTTCAACAAAAAGGCGATGCGCTACGCCTATCCCGGATATGACGATGAGCTGCGCTTCGTCGCCGATGTGCTGTCCTTCACCGGCAAGGCGCGCGAGTTCAACGTGCTGCAGCAGATCTGGAATGCCCGCGTCACCTCGCATATCCCGCTCTCGGCCGTGTCCGCGGCCATTACCGAGGAGGCCATTCTCGCCGAGCTGGATCTCACGGCTTCCTGCCTGAAGCGGGCCGGTATCGAGCATCCCCGGATTGCCGTGGCCGGCCTCAACCCGCATGCGGGCGACGGCGGAAGCTTCGGCATGGAGGAGATCGACGTGATCGAGCCAGCTGTCGCCCGGGCCAAGGCACTGGGTTTCGACGTCGAGGGACCATTTCCCGCCGACACGGTCTTCCTGCGGGCCGTCAAGGAAGGATTCCACGCTGTGCTGACGATGTACCACGACCAGGGCCAGATCGCGATGAAGATGATGGGCTTCGACAAGGGCGTGACCATGATGGGCGGCCTGCCGTTCCCGCTGTGCACCCCGGCCCACGGCACCGCTTACGACATTGCCGGCAAGGGCATTGCCGATGTCGGCGCCTCGCGCGAGGCGGTGCTGCTGGCGGCCCGCATGGCGCGCCGGGCCAACGAGGGAAAGTCGACGTCGCACTGACGTCGACCCAAGCTGGCCGACCTGCGGGAGAAACCCGGGCGGCCGAAGTTTTGACCAGGGAGGAATGCCGATGCTCAGATCCATCACACTTGCGGCGACTTTTGCACTTGGCGCCGCGTTGCCCGCTCAGGCTTTCGAGCCGAGCCGCCCAGTCGAGTTCGTTGTCACCTCGGGTCCCGGGGGCGGCACCGACACCTTTGCCCGGACGATCCAGATGATCATCGGCAAGCACGACCTCATGAAGGCCTCGGTGATCGTCACGAACAAGGGTGGCGGCTCCGGGGCGGAAGGGTTCGCCTATAGCGCCGCGCATGCCGGCGACGTCCACAAGCTCACCTTCGGGACCAATAACGAGTACCTGCTGCCGAATGTCGCGAAGATGCCCTACAAGCCGGCTGATCTCGTGCCGGTCGCGTCTCTCGCCCTCGACGAATTCCTGATCTGGGTGAACGGCAAGTCCGAGTACAATGATGCCGGCGCCTTCATCGCCGCGGCGAAGGCCGGCAACATGCAGTTCGGCGGCAGCCAGTCCAAGGACACCGACCAGATCCTGGTCTCGATGCTGTCGCAGGCGACCGGTGTCAAGTTTCGCTACATCCCCTTCAATGGCGGCGGCGAGGCGCTGACCCAACTCGCGGGCGGCCACATCGACGCGAACGTCAACAACCCCAACGAAAACCGCGGCCAGTGGGAAGCCGGCCTGGTCAAGCCGCTCTGCGTCTTTCGCGAGGAGCGGCTGCCAAAGAGCGAACCGGTCTACGAAGGAAAGGGCTGGCACGATATCCAGACCTGCAAGGAGGCCGGCATCGCGCTCGACAACTACCGCATGCCGCGCACCGTCTGGCTGCCGGCCGGTGTCGATGCCGAGGTGGTGACCTACTATCGCGACGTGATGAAGAAGGTGTCGGAAACGCCTGAATGGGCGGAGTACATCACCAAGACAGCGCAGAGCGGCGAGTTCATGGCCGGCGACGAGTTCGCCGCCTATGCCGAGAAGGACAGCAAGCGGGTCATCGAGGTGCTCGACCGCGAGGGCTGGCTCGTCAAGTAGGATCCCCGCGGCCGGGGTGCGCTCGCCCTCCGGCCGCTCCCATCTTCAGCGAGGCAGTCATGGAAAATTCGGATCACGGCAAGGGCCTGTCGCGGCATGCGATGGAGATCGCCACCGCCTGCCTGACGGGCGTCGTTGGCCTCGTCGTCTGCTACGGCTCGTGGCAGATCGGCATCGCCTGGGAGGAGACCGGACCGGCGTCGGGTTATTTCCCGTTCTGGATCGGCGTGCTCATCGTCCTCGGCAGCCTCGGCAATCTCGGTCGGGCGCTGGTCCTTAAGCACCATGTCGGCGAGGTCTTCCTCGACCGGCGCCGGCTGGGGCTCGTCGCGTCCTTTTTCCTGCCTGTCCTCGCCTTTGCCGTGCTGTCGGTGTTCGTCGGTCTCTACGTGGGAACGCTGCTCTATATCACCGCGGCGATGATCTTCCAGGGCAAGTATGCGTGGTGGAAATCGCTGCTGTCGGGCCTCGGCGTCGCTCTCGCCTTCTACCTGATCTTCGAGATCGGCTTCCAGGTTCCCCTGCTCAAGGGCCCCGTCGAAGCGATGTTCGGCATCTACTGACGACGTTCGTCCGCCAGCGCCCGCGCTGCCTGCCGCCACGGACTCCGGCTCCCGGGAGGGGATGACATGACAGACAACCTCGGACACTTGATGGACGGCTTCGCCACCGTCCTCAGCACCTATCACCTGATGATCATGATGGTCGGCGTCATGCTGGGTGTCCTGGTCGGTGTCCTGCCGGGGCTCGGTGCCCCGAACGGCGTGTCGTTGCTGCTGCCGCTGACCTTCACCATGGATCCGATCTCGGCGATCATCCTTCTCTCCTGCATGTATTGGGGGGCGCTGTTCGGCGGCTCCACCACCTCCATTCTCTTCAACATCCCCGGCGAGCCGTCATCCGTGGCGACCACCTTTGATGGTTATCCGATGGCGCGACAGGGGCAGGCGACGCGGGCGCTGACGCTCGCCTTCGTCTCCGCCGGCATCGGCGCGCTGGCCGGCGTGGTGATGATCACGCTCCTTTCCGGGTGGGTCGCCGGCTTTGCGCTGCGCTTCTCCTCGCCTGAATTCTTCGGGGTCTACTTCCTCGCCTTTGCCAGCTTCATCGGCATGAGTTCCAATTCACCCTTCAAGACGCTGGTCTCGATGATGCTGGGCTTCGCCTTCGCCACCGTCGGGATGGACACCATGTCCGGCGGCATGCGGCTGACTTTCGGCATGACCGATCTCATCAAGGGCATCAGCTTCCTCATCGCCGTGATGGGCCTCTTCGGCATTGGCGAACTGATGCTCACCATGGAAGAGGGCCTTTCGTTCAAGGGCATCTCCGCCCGCGTTCGGGCCGTGGATGTCTGGAAGACGCTGAAGGAGATGCCCCGTTACTGGGCGCTGATGATCCGTTCGATCTTCATCGGCATCTGGATGGGCATCACTCCCGGCGGCCCGACGGCGGCCTCCTTCATGAGCTACGGCTTCGCCCGGCGCTTTGCCCGCGACCAGTCGCAGTTCGGCAAGGGCGATCCGCGCGGCATCGTCGCGCCGGAGACAGCCGACCACTCCGCCGGCACCTCGGCGCTGCTGCCGATGCTGGCGCTCGGCATCCCGGGCTCGGCCACCGCTGCGGTGATGATGGGCGGCCTGATGATCTGGGGTCTGACCCCGGGCCCCATGCTGTTCATCAACCGGCCTGACTTTGTCTGGAGCCTCGTTGCTTCGATGTATCTCGGCAATGTCGTCGCGGTCATCGTGGTGCTCGCCACGGTGCCGCTCTACGCCTCGATCTTGCGCGTGCCCTTCGCCATCATCGGCCCGATCATCGTCGCGGTGATCATGACCGGCGTCTATCAGGTTGCGAATTCGACCTTCGACTTCTGGCTGCTGCTGGGCTTCGGCCTGCTCGGCTACCTCTTCAAGAAGCTCGAATATCCAATCGCGCCGCTGGTTCTGGCCATGGTGCTGGGATCGAAGGCCGAGGCTGCCTTCCGCCAGTCGCTGCTGATGTCGGAGGGATCGCTCCTGGTGTTCTGGTCGAACCCTCTGGTGGCGACCATCATGAGCCTCGGCGTGATCATGCTGGTCTGGCCCCTGATCTCCAAGGTGATCGGTCTTCGCCGCTCCCGCACCCCGATCGAGAACTGAGAGCCCCTTGAATTATCACAGCTACTTCCCGGCCGGCGCGCGCACCGTCGAGACCTGCGTCGTCGGTACCGGTGGCTTCGGTCGCTCTTTCATCGCCCAGGGCTTGCATGTGCCGCTGATGAACGTCCGGATCGCGGTCGACGTGTCCGCTGCTGCGGCCGCAAGCGCGCTGCGGGCCGTCGGCATTGCCCCGGCGTCTATCGCCAAGTGCGAGGGCCCGTCGGAGGCGACAGCGGCCTGGGAGGCCGGGCACTTCATCGCCGCCGGCGACCTTACCGCAGTCCTGCACCTGCCGATCGATGTCGTCGTCGAGGCGACGGGCCATCCGGAGGCGGGCGCCCGGCATGCGCGCCTTGCCATCGAGGCCAGGCGTCACGTTGCCTTGGTGTCGAAGGAGGTCGACAGCGTCGTCGGTCCGGGCCTTGCCCATCTTGCCGCGGCCCACGGTGTCATCGTAACGCCGGTCGACGGGGACCAACCAAGCCTTCTGATCGGGCTCGTCACGTGGGCGGAAGTGCTGGGCTTCGACATCGTGGCCGCCGGCAAGTCGAGCGAATACGACTTCTGCTTTGATCCGGCGACCGGAGAACTCGCCAGCAACGGCACGACTATCCATGCCCCGGCCTTTGGCGATCTCCTCGACCTTGGCGATCGCCCGGCTGCCGAACTGGTGGCCGCCCGTGCCAAGGCCGCTGCCGCCCTGCCGCAACGCGCCGTTCCCGATCTCTGCGAACTCGGCGTCGCGGCCAATGCCGTCGATCTCGTGCCTGACGTTCCGGCCCTGCACTGCCCGATCCTGCGCACCGGCGAGGTCGCCAGCGTGTTCTCGACCATCGCGGACGGCGGCATTCTTTCCGGCGAGCGCCGCATCGACGTGTTCCATTGCCTGCGTCTGCCGGGCGAGATCAGCTTTGCCGGCGGTGTCTTCGTCGTCGTCCGCTGCCGGGACGGTGCAACGTGGGAAATGCTGCGCGAGAAAGGCCATATCCTGTCGCGCAACGGCCGCACCGCCATGCTCTACATCCCGCGCCATCTTCTCGGCCTGGAAGCGGCGACCAGCATCCTCGAGGTGGCGCTGCGCGGAGTGTCGAGCGGGGCCGAGCGACCATTGCCGCGCCTCGACCTCGTAGCTGTCGCCGAAGCGGACCTTGCGGCCGGGACGCTGCTCTCGGCCGTCGGACATCACCACACGATCGCCGGCGTCGGATCAGCCCTGCAGCCTGCTGGTCCCTTGTCGGTCGATCGCGCCGCCCCCTACTACCTCGTCGCCGACAGGCGCCTCGCACGGCCAGTCGCAGCCGGACAGTTGATCCGCCTCGGCGACATCGACACGGCGGAGAAGTCGGAGCTTCTGGCCCTCCGCCGCTACCAGGACGAAGCTTTGGCGGCAGGCGGTGAGTTGTAGTCAGGGCGCACATCGTCGGAAGCGGACAATCTGCTTTCGGCTCGAACTCACCCCGCTCGCAACCGCCGGCTTGGGTCGGACAGCGGAACGGCGGCTTTGAAGGCGGTTCATCAGAAAGCTGCCATCAAGTGTTCAGCGGACGGCTACGCTGGGTGCAGCGGTCGAAATGAACTGGTGGCAAAAGTGGTGAAACGCCACCAGTTGGTTGGGTGGTTGTTGTAATTGAAAGCACCGAGGGCACCTCCCGCCATTTAACTATCCCGCAACGTTACAACAAAAATCGCGCGAGGATAAATCACGTGCTCTACAGTTCGGCCGGCGACAGGCTCATACAGCATGCGAAGATTCGAAATATTGACCCTGGCGTGACCGCTGCTGTCAAAAAGCCCGAGTGATGTCCGATTGATGCGTCGAAGAACGGTCCAGTGATCGAGATAGCCCGACAATGACAAAATAACTGCGGACTTCGGGTCCTCGACTATCGGTGCAAGCCTTTCAAGGAGATGGGCGAGGGGAGGGCGGTCACCCGGTGACAGGAGACGTCTGCCTGAAATCAACAGGTCATGCTCATCGAGCAGGTGTCGAATGCCAGCGCGCATGATTGCAAACAATGGGTCAGCGTTCAGCCCGCACGCCATGGCCATCGAAAGGCCGACGGTGTCATCGGCAGCCACTGCTAACGCATATAACAACTCTTGCCAGTCTTCTTGGCCGAGCTCACAGCTAGCTGCGGTTGCCAACCGCACCGCGTTGATGATGCTGTATAGCCCGCATAGACCGTCGAGCGAGCCCTGTTGATATGGGGCGATGACCGTGCGTCCCTCGCGCGATCTTGCTCCACGAGAAGGCGGTTCAGCTCCAGGGTGATCCTGTACGGCTTGTTGAAAAAAGCTTGTGCAGCAGGCGGCGCTTGTCCTTCTAATATTCGTCAGCACGCATCACCGTCATAACTCTCGTTGTGACACGAGGATCGGCATTATCCGGAGATCGGTGTTGTCGACGCTTGTCGTAATAATCGATCTTCCAGATTATCTTAATGCCGTCGACCTCGACGATGGCACAATCATGTTCGCCGTATGGGTCGTTCTCGCTTGTGAAATCATCGAAGGCCGAGGTGGCTCTCAATATCCTCGACACCGTTGTCGCTCCTAGCTCTGCAACGCCACCGGTAATGACGACAATTCCTCCCTCGTTACGTTTTCGAAGTTTGTCATTAAGGGCCCTAACATGCTCCGTTCCCCGGACTAACGCGCGACGTGTTTCGGCCATTTCGTTTTCAAGGAACTCGTGTTCGTCCATGTTCATCTCCAAGTTACGGCGGTGGAAAGCGGCTTTCAGTTCATATGTTCATGTTTTGTTCTTGATAGAGCAATTTTAGAAGTCGCCGTTGAGCGTCGTTGTCACCTTCGATGTATCCCTGTGTTGTTTTGATTGAACGGTGACCAGCTAGTTCCTGGACGTCGCGCAGAGATCCACCCGCTCGGTGAATCGTTCGGGCGGCTTCGGTCACGAAGGTCCGACGACCTGAATGCGATGAGCAACCCTCCAACTCCAGGGATTGGTAAAGTCGAGCGAACCAATTGACGACCGATTTAGCCGTCATTGCGCTTCCGCGCTCCGAAAGAATGACATTCGAGGATGCCCTGTTGGAAACTCGTAGAAGCGCGACCAGTGCTTTTGAAAGATCCGCATGGATGGGAATACGGCGACCGCTGGTTCCCTTGGCCGCGCGGCTGGGGAGCTCGATGATGGTGCCAACCTTGCCGCTAGAGTTCGTCACCATCAGCCACGTTAAGTTAGATATTTCGCATGCTCTGAGACCGGCATTGACGCTGAGGCGAAACATCACCTCATTTCGCAGTGGATCACGATGGGACTTCAAGTCATACAAAACTTCTTTGATGTTCTCTCTTGCTAATATCTTAGCCGGAGTACCTTGCATTATGATTCTCCTGGTGTAATTGTCATACATAATAACATTTATTTCAAAAAAGTCAATAACCTCACTAAAATCAGTAATAAAGAGTTTTCTACTGCAAATTGCATAACGAATATTAGATCATAATGGACTCTCTAACTGTGGGTTTATCTTGCTGAACCAAATTTTATTGATCTGCTTTGTTATTGTGGCTTTTCAAATATTAATGTGCCACGATTGGCATCGTTTCGGCGGGCTGCTATTCACCCCTATGGCATGAATGCGCCCATTCGAGCCCTTCAGGCTATCGTCACGGTTGCCCGAAAGCTGCCAATGCTAGCTCTGTCGGAATGTCGGTATTGGGGCTGTTGAAAAGCCTTGCCCCACGAACTGCCCTCGCTCATGCTTCTGTTTTCGGAATGAGCGTTGGTGCTAGGGAATCGTGACAAAGCAAAACCGAGCACCGTCGACGGGCGAAACGACTGCCATAACCGGGTACTGGAAACAGTACGAGTATTCGGCAAGCGTCCTTTTTCGGCTCATGCAAGACGGCGCGCTCGAGGCCATATCGGTCTCTGAACCGGCTGCAGGCATATTCGACGATTTGGTTCTTCATGCCGAGGGGAGCGGCCTTGCCACTCAGGTGAAGAGTGGAAAAAATGCGATCTATGTCTCCCTCGCCACCGAGCTGAAGGGCGCATTGATCGCGGAGATGGCAGCGTCTTGGCTCACTCTGACGGAGCGTTTCCAGACAGGCAGCGTGCAGCTTCGATACATCTTCGCGGGACTGTTCAGCACCTCCGACACCGCTCTTTCGAACACTGATACCGAGGGCGCACGCCACAGTGCTGCGTTTGCCGACTTCATCTCGCACACCGATCTTAACGAATATGCCATCGCCAGCTCGATCTGGAGCGACGCGGTAGCTGATCTTCAAATTCGTTCTGGCCTGGATCAGGCTGCATTTTTGCATTTCTTGCGACACCTCGAAATGAAGGATGAACGGGCACTTCAGGCGAATGCCATTGCCAATTTCGACCGGGCCGACCGGGCAAAGGTCGGAGCGATCCAGAACCTGCTGCCGGCACTCATACGAGCCTCGACTGCCGGTCAGAGATATACCGAGCAGGAACTGATAGAGAAGCTGGGCTGGCGGTCGAGATTAGGGTCAGGACCCATTGATGTGAGGGCGACGATCTGATTCAGGCTCTGTGAGGAGACTGGATATGAGCAATCTGTATTGGCTGACGGACGAGCAGATGGAGCGCCTGCGCCCGTTCTTTCCCAAGAGCCACGGCAAGCCGAGGGTCGACGACCGGCGGGTTCTGAGCGGCATCATCTTCGTCAATCGCAATGGGCTGCGGTGGCGGGATGCGCCGAAGGACTATGGTCCTGCAAAGACGTTGTACAACCGTTGGAAACGCTGGGGTGCAATGGGGATCTTCGTGCGCATGATGGAAGGGTTGGCTGCCGCGGGGGCCGAGCCGAAGACGGTGATGATTGATGCGACCTACCTGAAAGCGCATCGCACGGCATCGAGCCTGCGGGTCAAAAAGGGGGGCTTGGACGCCTGATCGGCCGCACCAAAGGGGGCTTGAACACCAAGCTCCACGCCGTCACCGATGCGAACGGCCGCCCCTTGAGCTTCTTCATGACCGCGGCCAGGTCAGCGACTATACGGGTGCGGCAGCGCTGCTGGACGATGTGCCGAAGGCACAATGGCTGCTCGGTGATCGCGGCTATGATGCCGACTGGTTCAGAGATGCCCTGCAGGCAAAGGGCATCCAGGCCTGCATTCCAGGTCGCAGATCGCGGCTTGAGCCCGTCAGGTACGACAAGCGTCGCTACAGGCGCCGCAGCCGTATCGAGATCATGTTTGGACGCCTGAAGGACTGGCGACGCGTTGCAACCCGCTACGACCGATGTCCAACCGTCTTCTTCTCCGCCATCGCGCTCGCGGCCACCGTCATATTCTGGCTATGACCAATGAGTCCTGACCCTAGCTCAGTTTAGATACGGCTGCGGCAGCCACAACGTCATCCGCATCCACTCGTTCTCCGGCACCATTGTTGAGGCATCGTACCAAGGCTGCGCAAGGTTGCTCGTCAGTGCCAACCGCCGAGCCTCCAGCCAATGATCGAGATCATGGCCATGCGGTTGGCCTGCTACGAGCCAGAGCCTGTGCGCGATGGGGCGGATTAGGTCGTCCAGCATGTGGTCGGCTCCGGGTCTGACGCAGCGGAAGATGCCACAACAGAATCCTGCGACAAGCCGGACGGACGGAGTAGCAGGCATGCGTACGAAAAGGGGATGGGATCGGGTCGGGCCGAAATGCCCCGGACCGCGACCGATCCATTGAACCTTCCTGGAAGATTTGCGGTTGTCGAAAGACCGCAATCTGGAAACTCGCATGGCATACTCGAAATCCCGCACGCTCACCCGAGATTCCGTCCTCGCGCTCATCCAAGCCGGTGCACCGATCACAATGCTGGATCTCGTGATGCGGATGTACGGGCACTCGGATGAGGCATTCGTCTGCCGCGTCCGGAGCCAGATCTCGACGCTGCGGACTGATGGTCACGACGTCGTCTATGACCGGAAGACCGGTACCTATTCGTTGCGGCCCGCTGCTTGAGCCTCGCCAGCAACATTCGGGCGTTGCGGGTGGCAGGGCATCTTACTGTCGACGAGCTACATCAGCTGACTCATGTTCCGGCGACGGTGATCAGGAGCATCGAGAACGGTTCGATCATCGGATCGCCTGGGCAGGTTCAGGCGATCGCTCGACATTTCGGAGTGAGCGAGGAATTGCTGCGGGACAAGTGATTTCGCAAGGTCGGTTGACCCTTGCGCGTCCGATTGAGACGCTACTCGCCACTAGCAGCGGGAAGCGATTCAAAAAATTCACAAGTGGACGGGTTAGGCGGAAGCGAACTGTCCCACCGTCACCACCTCATGGTGGGGTCCCCGGCCAATCACTGACCGACCACCTGCAGACCTGCCGAGGCGCTCCGTCTTAAGACCCGACGGCGTGGAGGCCGAACCTCATGACCCAATACACTGCCACCGTTCCGATCTACCTGAACTTCGACAGTCTGATCCTGGACACCGACACCAAGATCGCGCTCACCCGCATCGTCGCCCGCGGTAAGGTCGGAAGCTAATTCCATGTTGCGGTGCTGTTCATGACCTACCAGCAAGCCGACATTTTCGGGGAATCCCAGCCGGATCTTTTCGGTGGTGATACCGCTCCGGCATTCGAGGCGAAGCCTGATCCCAACAGGATCAGGACACGCCTGCTTCGCATCATCGCAGAAGCACAGGCAGCCGACGCCATGCCGTGGACGAAATCCAAGGAAAAGCTGTATCGCGCCATGGTGCCGCAGCTAGCACTCGGCCTTCCTGAAGACGAATCCTCTCAGCTCAAATTCGAATTTGAGCGAGAGATGCAGCGTCTGGCCCTAGCCGCCTAGCACATCCCTCGATCGACCCGAATTACCCCTCTCCGCATCCTCGCACGAAAAAAGTTCGCTGGCAGCGAACAAAGTTCTTGAACGAGGTGGGGCATGGGGCTATATCTGGTGTGTCGAACAGGAGGGGATAGTCATCACTATCTGCGGCGCGAATGCCGCGTGGAAGGCCGCAAGCCTTCTAACCATTAGCCGGCAGGACGGGACCATGTGGTGTCCGGACCGCAGGCGCGGGCGAGCCCCCTATGGCCGGGGGCTCGCCGTACAGGCAGGGTTTACCGCTCTCGCCCCTACGTCTTCACCGCGATGGCACTCAGACAATTCGGTCTGAGTGGTGAAGAAGGAGCGTAACGATGGAAACATCGAAGCAAGTCGACCGAGAGCGGCGGCAGAGTGAACGGAAAAAGGTTTCCTGGGCAGGCCGGCTAGTCCGACCTCGGACTCTTCGAGTCCTGTTCGGGACCGGTGCAGCGATCCTACGGGCGCTGTGGTGGGCCTTCAAGCTCATCGACTTTTTCCGGGAATAAAACCGCCCTGTTTTGTATGCCCAAAGAAAGGAGAAAAATGATCAACGAAGCCCTTCGGCTCATTCGTGTTTATCACGACATGAAGCAGACTGAGGCTGCGGACAAGCTGGGTATCTCTAAATCGTATATCTCGGAAATCGAGAAGGGTATCAAGACACCAACCCTAGAGCTCATCACGAAATACGCGCAGACCTTCGGTGTTCCTTCTTCCTCCATCTTGTTCTTTTCGGAGAGCTTGGACAACGGAAAGACATACGAACAGGCTCGCACTCACGTCGCCTCGAAAATCATATCTCTTATGAAATTCCTGGAAGAGAAATCGGGTAAGGTCGATGCCTGAGAACCGCTATCCGCTACATCAGTCACCGTTCTACAAACTGAAAACCCGCAAGAAGCTTGCGAGCCTGCTCGGGATAGATACCGACATGCTCAGGCGCCTCGCGAACACGGCTGACGGACTCTACAAGGAGTTCGATATCGCCAAGAAGTCTGGCGGCAAGCGGGGCGTTGAAAGCCCTGCCGATGGCCTGAAGGCCGTACAAAGCAGAATCGCGACTAAACTCGGACGCATCGAGCCTCCGGATTACCTGTTTTGTCCGGTGAAGGGGCGGTGCTACGTCCGGAATGCGGCCCAGCATCGCGGTCAACGGGTCGTGCATTGCCTCGATGTCCGCAAATATTTTCCGAGCACTACCTTCGAGCGAGTGCTCTGGTTCTGGCGCAGCATCATGCAATGCGAGGATGACGTTGCATGGCACCTAGCCAAGATCGCGACCTTCAAAGGGCATTTGCCGACCGGTAGCCCCCTGAGTCCGATCCTTGCCTATTTCGCCCACTACGACGTTTGGCAGTCGATCGGCAGCATCTGCAAGGCAAATGGGTACATCCTGACCGTCTACATCGACGATGTAACGATCTCGGGAAACCACATATCGGCAAAGGTGCTTTGGTCGATCAAGAACGCGATCCATCGCTCTGGGCTCCGATACCACAAGGAAAAGACCTTCATCGACCGACCGGCGGAAATCACCGGTATCATCGTGAACGGCGACCGCATGCTCGTGCCAAATCGACAGCATCAAAAGCTCTACAGAGCGAAGGGTGAACTTCGAAAAGCGATCGGCTCGGCTCAGCAAAAGATACAGCGGGACAAAGTTCTCGGACTGAGTAGCCAAGCCGCCCAAGTGAAAAAAGTCATGATGTCCGCCCCCTACTCCCCGTTATAAAAAGCGGGGGGTAGGGAGGAAAAGCCGTGCTATTTGGCCGGAATGGTCATCTGGCCCACCACGCCGGGGAAGGCAGCATTTTCCTTCTCGCGCCATGCGAATTTCACCGTGAGTTCGCAGCTGGTCTGCTGAGCTATGTGCCGGGCGGCACGCCATGCGCCGTTGGCATCCTGCCCCTGCACTGAAACTCCCGTTCCGATCAGCGGACGATAGCCCTCGTCCTGCTTATCTCCGGCAACGTGCTTCACGACCATCAGGCTCTTAAAGTGGGCATCGTCCTTCGCTCGCGCCTTGGCTTCGCGGACGGCGGTATAGAGCAGTCCGTTCCAGTTGTCCTGCCCGCGCCCGAGCTGCTTCCCGGCGAAGAAGACGCCGAGGATCTTGGCATGGGTCAGATCCGGCGGGGTGTCGGCATTGAACGTCCGAACAGCCTGCGCCTCGGCGAGAAGGGCCGGGGCAACATCGGCATCGCCGTTCTCGAAGTAGTCGATCATGCGGGCGATGACGCTCTCGATCGTATCAACGAGCGGGATCGCGTGGGACTGAAGGCGCTTGAACGTCTCGCTGCTGATTTCGATGGAAGAGGCCATTTCTCATTCTCCTACGGCTGATAACCTTAATAGAGCCTATAAGCCTTATAAGGTCAATAAGATTAATATGGAGGATATGGATTATTATCGGTATTAACGGATCTGACCGCTCTTCACATTGATATCGGTTTCGACAGATTGACCGGGACCTATGAATATGTTCCCTATTTGTTCCTTTCGCTCGAGAAAAACGAAGGGATTTAGGAATGTTGGCGCGTGTTCGGATCGAAGCGGAGATCATTGTTCCGATCTTCGCCCATGGCCTCTGTGCGGGCTTTCCGTCGCCGGCAGACGACTTCCTCGACGAAGGGATCGACCTTACGCGGCTGATCGTCCGCAACCCGCCAGCAACGTTCCTCTGGAAGGTGGACGGCCACTCGATGCGGGACGCCGGGATCTACGACGGGGATCTTCTCGTGGTGGACCGGAGCCTGACGCCTCGGCACGGTGACGTGGTAGTGGTGATACTGCACGGGGAACGGAGCCTGAAGCGGCTGCACCTCGACGGCGGGCGGCCCCGGCTGTCGTTCGAGAACCGGGACATGCCGGCGTTCGAGGTTCCGGAGATAGCCGAGATCGAGATCTGGGGCGTTGCCAGGTGCAACGTCCACTGGCTCCGCAAGCCGATCGCAAGACGATGACGGGTAGCGTGCTCGCCCTGATCGACGGGAACAGCTTCTACTGTTCCTGCGAGCGCGTCTTCGATCCGAAGCTCGCCGGGCGCCCGGTTATCGTCCTGTCAAACAACGACGGCTGCGCGGTCGCGAGGACGAGCGAGGCGAAGGCGCTGGGGATCGGCATGGGCGATCCATACTTCAAGATCCGCGACCTGTGCGAAGCCGAAGGCGTGGCCGTCTTCTCGTCAAACTACACGCTCTATGGCGACATGTCGGCGAGGATGAACGCGATCTACCGGGAATGGTGCCCGGACGTTGAAATCTACTCGATCGATGAAAGCTTCCTTGACTTGACCGGGTTCGCCCGCCGGGATCTCGACGCATATGCGCGGGATCTCCGATCGACGGTGCTGCAATGGACAGGCGTTCCGACCTGCGTCGGCCTCGGCCCGACGAAGACGCTCGCCAAGCTGGCGAACCACATCGCGAAAAAGAACGCCGATCTCGGGGGGGTCTGCGACCTGACCGAAGAGGCGGCACGCTCGACCTGGCTGTCGCGGATCGAGGTCGGCGAGGTGTGGGGCATAGGCTCCGCCTCGGAAAGGAAGCTGATCGGAATCGGTGTCGGGACCGTCGCGCAACTCCGGGATCTGGATCTGCAACTGGCCCGGCGGATGCTGTCGGTGGTAGGGGAAAGAACGGTCCTTGAACTGCGCGGCGTCCAATGCCTTGCCCTAGAACACGTCGCTCCGCAGCGCAAAGGTTGTGCCGTGACGCGATCCTTCGGCAAGCCGGTGACGACGCTCGCCGGGATGCTGGAAGCCGTGGCGGCCTATGCCACTCGGGCAGGGGAGAAGTTGCGCCGGCACGGCCTCGAAACGTCGCACTTGTCCGTGTTCATGCACACCTCGGAATTCCGTCCGAAAGATCCGCGCTATGCCGGATCGACGACGGTGCATCTGCCGGAAGCCTCGAACGACACGCTCGACCTGATCAGAG
Source organism: Mesocryomonas lacus (assembly GCF_055730135.2). Classification (NCBI taxonomy): domain Bacteria; kingdom Pseudomonadati; phylum Pseudomonadota; class Alphaproteobacteria; order Hyphomicrobiales; family Aurantimonadaceae; genus Mesocryomonas; species Mesocryomonas lacus. The sequence goes on from NZ_JBUZWE020000012.1 coordinate 24,489, forward strand.
CCGCGCAGCGGGGCGCCCGATCCGTGTTCCGGGAGGGGTATAGGTACGCCAAGGCCGGGATCATCATGGATGATCTTGTGAAGGCTGGTATGGCACCGCGACCCCTGTTCGACCGTCGCGACCGGGAACAGTCGGAACGGCTGATGAACGCCATCGACGCGGTGAACGGGAAGTTCGGACGAGGCACGATCGCGCCCGCCGCCGCCGGCATCAAAAAGGAGTGGGCGACGAAATTCGACATGCGGTCGCCCCGCTACACCACACGGATAGGGGAATTGCCGAAGGTCCGGGCAAGCTAATGTGAATGCGTCATAGGCCAGTCCGGCAAGGATGCCGATCACTCGGCGTCAATGATATGATGAGTTGTTGATCAACAGAACTCGAACCTCAGAGCACGATGAAAAAGCGACTGAACGACAAGGTACTGAAGCGCGGTGATATCATTCTGACAACCAGCGACGCTGGAATCAGTAAATTCATACGCGCCGCTACCAACAGCCCGATTTCACATGCCATGCTGTATGTCGATAACTGCTCCGTTATCGATGCGACGGGAGATGGAGTGCACTCGGCGAACACACAGCGACTGTTCTTCGAGCCACACAACGCCGTATTCGCCCTAAGACTTGAGGGCGGCTTGGACCCTTCGACCGCAATCAAAATCTGCAATTATGTCAGAGAACATGTAGGCAGCGAATACGCGACATGGGAAGCGGGTAGGGCAGGGCTGGGACTAGGGAAGAAAGGCACCGCCAAACAATTCTGCAGCCGTCTAGTAGCACAGGCCTACGCTGCCGAAGGCATCAATCTCGTCAAGAACACCAATTTCTGCTCGCCCAAGAAATTCTTGAAGAGCAAGAAGTTGATCGAAGTCGCAGATGCCACCGTATATGTAACCGATGAGGAATTTCAGGCTTGGCAGAAGCATCCGGGTGGCCTATACCTGATGCGTCAGTCTACTAATTACATTTTAGACGGCGCTCGGAAGCTTGATAGGTCTATTCAAAGTCTTAGTGACGTTAATCAAATTGTATTAGATCATCGAGAGCACGACGATGCAATTGCACAGCTTTACATAGCGTCTGGATTTCTTGATGTTTGGAAAGTGGATCATGATATCCACCCATGGCACTACAATACGAGGCTTATGGACGATGCAGGTAATCAACACCTCGACGATGTACGATGGTATTGTGAGAAAACAATGGATGAGGGCTCTCGTACAGATAATCGATATGTAACGAATGCAAATATCTATCAATACTATCAATCAATGAGACCTAGAAATACATTTAAAATGCTCATGGATTTTTATCAGATGTTGGCAAAAAATCATGTAAAACGCCTCGATACAGCAGAAGATTGGCTCAAGCGTAACCCGTAGGTGCAATCTTTTAGAATGCTTATTCGCTGACGTACCTTGCAGGGTCATAAATTAGGTAAGATGAAGAGAGGGGGCGGTAAAACCGCCCCCTTGCGTATCAGATGATGCAGATGCCCATGAAAATCAGAAGGGCGACAAAAAGAAACGCCCCCGTCAGAATGGCGAGAGGCGTAGTCGCTTGAAACTCGATATCTTTCAATGACTTGAATGAAAAGTGAAGCATGAAATTAGTTTCCTATATTATGTCCTTTTTAAAATTTCCGATTAGAAATTATTAAATTGACCTATTTCGACGGGGCGCCATTGCTTACCGTACAAGAATAGTATGACATAATTTTGACCAAAAGTCAAGTAAAATGATATAGGGTCAAGCAACAGGTCACTATTTTCTGCCCGTTGCTGTCGATCAGAACGATTGGCCTCTAGCACGGGAAAAGCCGCACCTCGTGGTGCGGCCTGTCCTTCAGCCGTTTGCGATCGTCCTCCCCGCGATCGCCGCTACGCCGGCATAGTGGGAGAGGGGGTAGACGCCCTTGAACATCGGATCGAGGACGCCGCCCCGGTCGTGCACCTCGTTGAGGCTGACGAAGCGGACTTCCGGTCGTCCGTCGCCATCGTCGCAAAGGCCGTAAGCCTTGTCGGGATTCTCCGGGTGCGTCTCCGTCAGGAGGAAGGATGCACCGGTCTGGGGGATGAAGATCCTGATCAGGGGCTTCGGGTTGCGGTCGTCGTCGAAGACGATCCGCGTTCTTCCATTCAGCGCAAGGCACGTGCGCTGGATCGGGGTGAAGGAAAAAGGGCTCAACGCCCCTCTCCCTCTTTTTCGGTCTTCTCGCGAAGCACCAGCCGTCCGGAGAACGGAACCGCCGACAGGGTGATGTTGAAGCCCTTGCAGTCGCCGTGCGCCCATGCGGCGCCGAGTTTTGTCCAGAAAGCGCTTTCGCCTTCACCTTCGACGACGAAGACACCGTGGGTCGGGGCGTTGCTGCGGGCGGTCGTGGTGTTGGTCTTGCTCATTTCGTCTGCTCCTTTCGGCTCGCCCAATGCGACCGTTTCGGCGGCAAATGACGACGGGAAAGGGAGGGACTAGCTGTCTACCGAAGGCACGCTCGCGCTCGGACATAAGCGGTCCTGATCGACCGGCGTAGAAGCCAACCGATACAAACGGCGCTGGGTAAAACCGATTCCTGGAGCGTTCTTGAAATGAGCGGCACCCGCAACCGCCGATACAACCCCCTCAATTGAGGGGTGCAGTCTAAGGGGATGCCCCGCTCTGGATCTTGCTGCGCTGCCCGTCACGGCAGGAAGGAATCTACTACCTGTTCGCCGGCCATGCCGGGCTGCCTGTCATCGTGAGAGACAGGGAAGAAAGGGGGTCTTGGGACTATTCGTCGCCACCCCAATCCGACAAAGCCAGCGCCCTGCCACATGGCATGAACAAGCGGGCTTCGGCATCGAGTCTCTGCATCTGGTAGTCGGTACAGGCCTGCCCCTCGTAGACCGCGATACCGCGCTCGAAAACGCGGGTGAGACAGTAACGGAGACTGTCGCATACGGTCGGATCGAAAAGCTGGGTGACCACGAAGTCGCCGTCTCTCGCCACCAAAACCGCCGGGTGCAACGTGGACGGCAATTCCTTGGTCCAGAGGTCCACGGCCTCGCTCTCCGTCACCGGTACTATCGAGGCCGATCACAACGGCTCCGCGATGAAGATCGTCGCCGATGGCCGCGATCTCAGCATCTCCTATCTGCGACCCCGTGCCGGCTTGCTGAAGGCCGGTTTCGAGCCGGGCATGCAGCTCGTCGCCGCTACCATCCAGCCGGGCGGCCACATCGTCGGGCAGGCCCGGGCATTCTCTTCGAAGTGCGACAGGTGGGCGACCTACGGCGTCGAAGGCACGTTCCACACGGGAGCCGGCGTCATCGAGCTTGTGGCGCCGAAGGGCGGGCCGACGTGGGCCGGCAAGCTGCTGCATGACGGCAAGCGTGCACGCGGCATAGTAGGCGACAATCGGCATGGTGGCGCCGATCTGATCGGCCCAAGCCGGGTAGTCCGCAGTCTGCACGAACCAGTTTTCGGCGATGATCGACATGACGGTAGGAGCGTCGGTGTCGGGCGATCTCCTCGCCGGCGCACAGGATCACCACCTCGTCGACGAAGCCTTTGACCAGAACATCGCGAAAGCCGAACTGCGTCGGCACCGAGTAGTCGTTGCAGCGATAGCGAACCAGAGCCGTGGACGAGACCCGTGCTGCCCGCTTCTCGCAGGGCTCCAGCGCCACCGCGGGCAGATCCCGGAACGTAGCGACGTCGGCGACAAGGCGTTCGCCGATCGTCTCGCTGTGGCGTCCAGCGATCTCGCCCTGCCGTTGCCGGCAGCGCTCCGCCAACATGGCATTCAGATCGTCGAAGCTCGCCGCCTGCGGGATCGGCGTCATGAAGTTCGACCGGGCATACTTCACCAGCCCTTCGACCTTGCCCTTGTCGTTCCCCTTGCCCGGCCGCCCGAAGCGGTCCCGGAACAGGTAATGGCTCTGGAGTTCGGTGAAGGCCCGAGTGCGCTCCCGCTTGCCGTCGCCGCAGATCTTGGCCACCGCGATCGTGGTGTTGTCGTAGAGGATCGACAGCGGCACGCCGCCAAAGAAGGCGAAGGCCGATACATGCCCGTCGAGAAAGGCTTCCGTCGTCTCCCTCGGGAAGGCCTTGACGAACGGCGCATCCGACTGCGGCACGTCCATGCAGAAGTAATGGATCTTCTGCCGGATGCCGCCGATCACGCCCACAGCCTCGCCGAAGTCGACCTGGGCATGACCGGGTGGGTGCGCCAGTGGAACGAAGGTCTCGCGCAGGCGCCCCCGGGCGATCCGCACATGGTCCTTCACCACCGTGTAGCCGCCGGCATAGCCGTGCTCATCCCGCAGCCGCTCGAAGATCCGCTTGGCCGTGTGACGCTGCTTAACCGGCGCCGCTCCGTCCGCTGACAGGATCGCATCGATCACCGGCAGCAGCGTTCCCAGCTTCGGCTTGGCCACCGGCTTCGTGCGCGTGTAGCCCGGCGGCAGTGAGAACCGGCACATCTTCGAGATCGTCTCGCTGCTCAAACCGAACACCCGAGCCGCATCGCGCTGGCTGTTGCGCTCGATCATCACGAAGTGCCGAACGGCGGCGTAAACTTCCACGGCAAACATTCCCGGCCGCCCTCCGAAAAAGAGAACAGCCTAACCACTGGCCGGATTTTACTCCGCCGCACTCGGCATCATGCCGGCGCTCCTGTGGCCTGGTTTGTCACCGCCGTGCACACATCAGCGCGGAACATGCGGAAACCCTCCCGCAGACAGCACCAAGCCAGCACCGTCTGTGTCCGGTCGGTGTAGATGACGGCCAATGGCAAGATCTCTCGCTCGCTGACCGCCTGATCCTTGTCGGCATAGTCGATGTGCAGCGCCTCCTCCCTCCAACAGGCGCCGCGAACGGTCTCCATGTGGGGCGATGCCTCATAGCGTGGTGTTGGTCGGAAAACCTGCGATATCGCATGCAGGAGATACTGCTCGCGATCGTCCGGGAGCGTCGCGGTGATTTTGGCGAGGACCGAGGCCGCCGCCTCCGCCAGAACCGGATCGCCCATGCTGCGCACCTCGGCCATGCCGAAGGCGATCGCCTCGATCTCGGCCCGGTCGAAGGTCTGAGGAGGAAGGGCGTAATCCTCGACCAGCCTGTAGTCATACCCCCGCTCGCCCTCGATCCGCGCTCCGGCCAGGCGGAGCGCGTCGATGTCGCGGTAGAGCGAGCGAACCGAAACCTCCGTCGCCTTGGCCAGGCGAGCAGCGGTGATCGGGGCCCCCATGCTGCGCATCGCTTGGAGCAGCCGGAACAAGAGATCCGATCGGGCCATCGTTCCTTTGCCTCCAACTGCCGCAAACTGTCAGTTGGGCTGGTCTAGCCTGCTCCCTGTCGAACCTGAAGGGAAACATGCCATGACCATCAAGACCGTCACTCACCTGAACTTCCGCGGCGAAGCCCGTGAGGCGCTCGAAGTCTATCAGTCCGTGTTCGGCGGACGTTTGACGCTCTTTACCTTCACCGACGCCGAGGCCGTGACCGACCCGTCGGAAGCGGACCAGGTGATCTGGGGCGAAGTCGCATCCGAGGACGGCTTCCATGTAATGGCGATGGACGTGCCCGCTGCAAGAGCCTGGGACCCGGGAACGATCCCCGTCTTCGTCTCCGTCCGCGGCGACGATGCGGACCAAGTCAGACGTTACTGGGAGGCCCTGTCGGCCGGAGCGGCGATCGTCCAGCCGCTCGGTCCGGCCAGTTTCTCGCCGCTCTACGGGATGTTGCGGGATCGGTTCGGCATCACGTGGATCATGGACGTCCAGGTGCCCGTTTCCTGATTAGCGGTGATGGGGATCGGCATGGAACAGCGGCCGTGAGGCTCATGCACTTCCGGCCGCTTTGGGGGCTGGTCTCGATGGGGCGAAATGGTCTGAGAAGGGCCGACAGCGGAATAGCGGCTTTGAAGGCGGTTCATCATAAAGCCGCCATCAAGCGTTTAGCGGTCCGCTCCGCTGGGTGATGCGGTTGAAAGGAATTGGTGGCAAAAGTGGTAAAATGCCACGAGTGCGGTTGCGCCACCAGCCGCCCCGCCTAGGCCCGGCGCGGGCGCCGCCACACCGAACGCCGGTCGTCCAGGATTGTAGTCACCCTGCTCCTATCGACCGCGCCTATTCAAACATTTGCGTGAGGGTGGCGGCGCAGATCAAAAAACCTGATTGGAGGAGGGCTGATGTCGCGATGGCGCCCCTGTGGGGTCGAGAATGGCGTTCGTTTGGTGGGCCTACCCTCTGGCTAGTCTGACGAGGCTTGTGCCACCCCTACGCTTTCAGTTGACGTCAAGATGTCACTCCCACGATCGGCCGACTGTAGTGCCGCGTCGTAGCGCGTGCAGCGGTCTGAGCTACCGTTATGCGGCGGCGCTGCTGAAGCAGCTGTTGAACGTGCCCGGCGAAACGACGAGATGCTGCCAGGCAAACCACACGAAGTCATCAGGGCAATGCTGTTTGATGATCGATGTGATGCCTTCCGCCGATCGCACGTGGGACATTTATCCCAGAAGCCATCCCGTGGGCTAGTAAGTCGGCCTTGTGCGGATGGGGAGCAGTAATTTAAAGAGATGACTGGGAGAAATTTGATCGCTCCCGATTATTGATGTTAATTCCTAGATCGAACTGATTAGATCCGCTCTTAAGATCATATACCTATTCCTCTTTCCCCCAATCGAGATTGCTCGGGTAGGTAATCCGTGCGGTTGTCCACTCAAATGCGCCGAAGAGGAGCAAATGATTTGCTTTAGGTGAAGGAAGTCAGATTCATTCTGAGATAAGCTTCGGGCAAAATCTAGTGAAACAGCATAGACCAACCCATCGCTCTTGAGTGTTCGGCGAAAACCAACGTTTCTGTCGAAGTTAGCCGGCGGGTTATCGGTTTTCTCGATCAAGGGGAATTGCGCTTCATTCAAGATAGCCGATCGGAATTTCTCCACCGACTCAAAGTGGCTTTCGGCAGTGCTTTTGAATATCGCCCTCGCGTTTCGGTACATGGTTCGCACGGCGCTAACCAGTTCGCGGCGCGTGCAATCCAGCACGCCGGCTCGGCGAGCTTCGAATCCACCTGCTAAGACGTATCCAAACTTCTTCGCGAAACGCTCCTCCCACGGATCCTGTGGCGAAAACCGCTTCACGAACGCCAACGTGTTCCTTTTGAAATTGGCTTCAACCCTTTTTAGATGGCGCCTAACAAAATCAATGAAAAATGGCATTGCAGCACCGTAATTGACCGTAATAGTGTTTTCTATTGCGGCCGCCAGCGCTTTATTCTGAGCAATATCTACCCCTTCCTGATTCTCATAAGAGAATATTCCCCCATCCTTTAATGATGGACACGGTACGTCAATGTATCGGGCTCTTGCTCCATTATCACGATCTCCGCGTGTGATCACCTCTAATGATTGCTCCTTAGTTGTGAGGCTAAAAAGGTTCCAATTCATTTGTTCGAGCAAGCTGTTCTTGGATTTGGCGTATATGCTTCGATTTCGCGATCGGCCTGACGTGAGCAAGTGCGACAGTGCGTTAATCTCCATTGCTGCGCGCTTTTCAGCAATGGGAGGCATCTCGTTCAGAAGGGCAACCGTTCCGCTCGCGGATGCGAGGGTTTCCTGCAAACCACTGTCAGTTTGATCGAAACCGCTCAGGTCAAGCTCGCCGGCGCGACCAAAGATAGACGCAACGAGCCTCAGAGATAGCGTCTTGCCCGTTCCACTCTCTCCAGACAGATGGAAAGCACCGGTCTCGTCCACCTTCAGGAGAGCGGCGATCGGGGCAGCAAAGCCAACCGAGCAGACGAACCTCAGGATGGCCGAGTGTGATAGCGGTTCTTTGATGCCTGCCTTCCAACGCTCCAAGGTGCCCGCCGTTAGGCCGCGTGAACTATCGCCGTCCGACTTCTTCCAGTCGAATGTGGGTCCATTGGGATTCCCTAGCGATGCTCGAGCCAAGACAAAAGTTTGTTCGTGCCATCCTGCCCTGCGCGTGATCCGACGGAACTCGGAGTACGCGGCTTTTTTGCAAAGGGCTTCGATTTCGTCCTTATCCACCAGGGTGCTGTCAGCGCCTTTATCGACGAGTGTGCGTTGCAACGACGAGGGTGAGAGAAGTTCGCTCTTCGGTACAACGACAATCTTCTGATAACCTTGCTGGTCCCGGAAACTTATTTCCACGGAGGTCTCGTCGGTATCTACATTGTCGATGTGACCCAAAAAACGAATTTGCGCTCCAGCCATTTGCGTTTCTTGCGCATGCCGATGGGTCTTAGGCCCCACTGCACACTGCACACCGCACACCGACATTTCGTCGCTGCTTTCGTCGAAGCGCTGCATCTCTCGACGACGGATAGGTGCTATTTTCCCGACCTTCGACGAGCGCCGGTGAGGAGATGGACTTTCGGGTGTGTAGAGGCCTTTGTTCTGATGGGCGCTCCCTGCAAGCCGATCAAATTCACTAGTTTTCACAGTTTTCTTCATGATTTTCCTCATTATATACAGTAAATATCCAGATTCTTGCCAAAAACTCATGAACAGAATAAACTCGTATTTTTCAATCCGTAATTCAATGCCAAGTCCTTTTCGCGGTATTTGTCGATCCAGACTAGATAAGTGCATTCCATCGACTTGCGGAGGCGTCGGCGATGATGGGGGTAAATCTTTTTCGGATTTCCTTTCCGTGCGACGCTGTAAAGGTATGTCTTGTGTAAATATGCGACAACCCGCGGCAAATCTCGGTCAATCTGGGAAATTCGCTTTCGTACACGGACCCTCACAAAGTCCTTTTTCCACTTCTCCGTCAGAGCGGTCAGGTGTTTTTGACCAAGACCTACCGTGATGAGATGGAAGTGGGGCTGAATAAGCTCCCACCCTTCATCGTACTCAAGGTCGAGCCGTCCCATCATAAGGCAGGGAATTTTATTTAAGCCGATGCGATCGAGCTGCCGTCGAAACCTATCCAAAAGCGTACGAGGATTGAGAAGTCCAAGGTCAACAAACTGCAGGCTATCGCTGGGGTTGATGGTGGTGACGAAATCTGGATCAGCGGCTTTCAGCTTTTCCAGCGTGTGCAAACGCTGTGCAGCGTAGTATCGACGGCTCAACCGTTCGCATTCTGGGCATGCCATCGAATGACATCGCTTGAGGTAGCGACAAGCTTTCAAACGAAGCGAGAGCTCATATGCTCCCGCCTCAGGTGCCCTTTCGAGTCGCCAAACCCTACCAAGTCGTTCTTTGCTGGCCTCACGGCGAGTTTCAAAGGCAAGACGACACCGGCCACGTGTATCCAGGTGAGCTACGACGAGGTAGCGAAGATCAAGCCGAGTGGGCAGGGGGTAACTCCGTCGCCTACGGACGGGGCGGCTCATGCTTTAGACCCATCAGAGGTGCTAAAATGAAGATTCCGGGCTTCGTATTCTTCAACATCGATCAACCTATAGCGTACTCCTCCACCAATTTTAAGAAAAGCAACAAATCCCCCAATGACTCTTCTATTTTGAAGAGTTTTTACTGACATAGCCCAACGCCGAGAAAGCTCGCGTTCATCCATATGAATAATCGTAACTTCCGAAACTGCCTTCTTACGCTCATCATATTTTTCAGTCATCATCACATATCCTTATGTTGCGATGACGAAAATTTACCGGAATCTGACGTATGTGATAGACGAATTAACGCTGAATTTTTTCAGATAATTTCGTCAATTTATACTCCAGGCAGTTTTTCAGTCTTTGCTGAGGGTTGATGCCGGGTGGAAAGTCCGAACGCGCCGTTTTGATCTTCCCAAACTTAAGCGTGTCCGCTGGGGTTCCTGGGCGCTCCCAGGAACCCCAGCGGTGCGTGATCGCTGACGCTTCTCCCGATGTTCGGGAGAGGAGTTTCTGTGCTTAAGCTTGGGGAGGTGATGATGATCCAGTATTAGCAGCGACAGGGCGTGTCGTCTCCGACGATCGCCGACGCGACAGGTGCCGACCGCAGAACGGTAAGCAAGAATTTCGAGCGCGGGATAGAGGCCCGACATACGGCTGTGGCAAGCGGCGAAAGGCGGTCATCGGTCCCTTGACGGCCTATCTTAGCGAACGTGTCATCCGCTATCATAATTGTTTATCAAGGCGTTTCGGCTGACGACATATTGCTGCGGTTCCGGCCAGGCCAAATTGAGCAGTGCTCCACGTCGAGCAAGCTGATGAGAGGATCCTGGCTCAGGGGAGGGACGGAACCCAGCGTCGTTTACCTGGCCGGCTGCACGGCCCATTCATTGTCTTCCTTGAGCCGCAAGGCGCCAACGAGGAGCAGGATAGCCTCGTCGCTCGGGAAGATGCCTGCGGCGTCGGTGCAACGCTTGCTCTCGCCGTTCATGCGCTCGATTCGTACGAGTTGTGCGGCTTGGCGATGCGCCTTATGGAAGGTCATGTAGACCGGCAAGTCGGGCTTGGCCTCATTGGGTTGGTAGGGAGCTTGAGGACATTTGGCCGGATCGAGTCGGCAACGGGGCGCCATTCCAGGCTTGCCGCCTCTGGCGCCTTCCCCAGCGAAGGCTAAGGCTAAGGCTAAGGCGGTAAGGGGACGGATCGACTGGCTGTTCTCGACGTCCTTGGCTTCAACAGTTTAATCAAGGTGTGGCTCGTTATTCACCAAGACCTGCCAAAATCGTACATTTCCACGTCGATCGTGTCAAAGCATGCCCAAAGCCTCTATAGCATATCAACATTATTCGACGAGCCTAAGTGGGGCACGTTTTTATGATAATATTTTATTACTTCTAGATGATAACCCCGCTCGATACGCGTTTTTCGAAAGGGAAAGCCGCTCTTTGTAGATCTTTACAATAGTATCTCTTATAAAATTTATCCTTCTGATTGTATCACCAGCGCTCATTTTCTTTGGTCGACCGGGCTTGTGAAGATTGAAATAATCCCAATAATCGGGAATATATCTTTCGGGAAATTTAATAAATAAAATTCTTCCAGTCGCAATAAGTATCTGATTGAATTCACCTTTTGTTATTTTTTTGTCCAAAGTGCTCTCGTTGAATTGAGCAGACGCTTCCATTATACATTGATTCATAACGTTATGGTTGTAGCGAGTATTCGCAAGGGCCTTGCCTCTGGCTTTTATTTTACTGCTCAGCCAACGATCAAATGATCTTTTATTAACTAATACGCGATGCCTTTTGTCTGATGAGCCCTCAATCCGTCTGCAGTATCCTGTATAAAAAATAGAGGTAATTTGTGATGACCAAATCGCATCCGGCGGAGTTTTAGGTACGCAAGATCCTCCGATAAGCCTTGCTCTTATAATTTTGCTTTCTAGTCCAGTTCTTAAGAATTTAATTACCTGCTTATAATGTTTAGAGAGGCGGATGCATTCATCGAGGTCGTGAGTAGGCTCTGTTGCTGAAGGCTGGCAAATATACTTCTTACCGTCGCGCACCAGCCGATATTTTAAAAATCTTTCATCCTTAAACCGGAACGGAATTTCCGGAAGGGCTAGCCAAGCTTGCCACTTATCCGCATTAATCCACATTCCGACTTCGTGAATAGCCTCGTCTAAGCCAATATAATTGATTGGCTTTGCCTTGTTCCGTGCAGCCACAAATCGAAAAACACGGTCGTGCTGATCAACCGTTTCAGTTTTGATCAAAGTGGACCCGCTTGCCGGCTTGGGTGTCTCGTCTGCCTGCTCTACGGTCATTTATCCGCCCAATCCTACTACAGCCAATTCTAGGCGGGTTGCTGGAACCAACGATCACGGTTTTAGTCATGTCTATCCTGGCCTTTGACTGGTGTCGATCAGGCGGCAAAGCGGAAGCTAATGCCCAGTAGCAGGTCTCATTGTTTCATAAACCGTACTGCAACCTCCGTGTTGTGCCCAAGCGCGTCACCCCGAGCGCGAGCAGTTCGGCAATGGTTGCAAAGCTGTTAATACCGCCCGACACGTGAATGTCGATCATTCCATCAACGTCACCCGATCGACGCAACCTCTCTTGGCGTCGTAGGAGAGGAGGTCCATCCTGTTCAGGTCTCGAAAGAGGCTAGACCGCTGGCGGCAAAGATCGACGCAACCTCCTAGTTTTCGTGTCAACGAGATGGATGATCTCGATGCGAACCTTGACTAAAACCTGCGCGACCGCGGTAGCGGCTGCAGCGATCTCACCGGGAATGTAAGCGTTGTCGCTTTATTTCAGGAGACCTAACTTCGTTCTCAGGTCGAGTTCTCGGCCTTCGGTTTCTTTAAGCTTCTGCCCTAAGGTAATTTTAACTGCCTTCGCATCGCCAACTGAGGAGTGAAATTCCAGAGGGCGCTAGCGGCAATATAGCCATATTCGCACCCGATGGCATCGAACGACTTTACGTTGGCTTCCGCACAGAAGACTTTAGCCGCGCTAATATCAATGAAAGCTGCGAAATCTGCGGGCCCAAGCGAGCGGACCGCTGTATTGGAATCTTGCGCCACTTTTATTCCTTAGAAGCTTTTATTTTCTGCTCAAGGCGATGTGGCGATGAAACCGATACAATCCAGTTGAGATTCCGAGCCTGAGGTAGGAAACAGTCGCCTCATTCAGCAGGACAATGGAGGAGTCGCGGCGAGGGACACCGCTCAGGCGCCGGCAGGCAAGTAGCTAGGCCGTAGCTAGCTCGTTGCGGCCGATGCAGTCGCTTAAAAGGAAATTCGAAAACCTAATACGAAAACAAGAGGTTAAATGGTGGTCGCGCACAGGATCGAACTGTGGACCCCCTCGGTGTGAACGAGGTGCTCTCCCACTGAGCTACGCGACCATCCGCAGCGCCGGGGCGCTGGTGAGGGTGGGCGGATATAAGGGCAAGGGGGGTGTCAGGTCAATCCGCCCGCCGAGCGGTTTTTGCAGGCCGTAGGGAACGCGAGGATCGGCCTCGGTGGCGCTGCCGTATGTCGTCCTGTTCATCGGCGGGACGCGCTGGGCCGGGATCAGCCGTGGCGGCCGGTCAGGCGGTCGGCGAGGGGGGCGTCGAGAAGGGCGTAGTCGGAGAGGATGATGGTGGCATCGGCTCTGGCGCGCGCGTCGGGGGCGTAGCCGAAGTCGACGAGGACGCACGGCACGCCGGCGGCGAGGGCGGCATCGGTGTCGGTCGCGGTATCGCCGACGAGGAAGGCGGCGCCGCCGCCCGCCCGCTCGATCGTGCCGAGCAGGTGGCGCGGATCGGGCTTGCGGCCGGCGAAGGTGTCGGCGCCGCAGATCGCCGCGAAGCGGTCGGCGAGGCCGAGCATGCCCAGCAGCTTCACCGCCAGCCGCTCGGTCTTGTTGGTGCAGACGGCGAGGCGGTAGCCGGCCGCTGCCAGTCGGTCTATCGCAGCGACGACGCCGGGCAAGGGCGCCGAGAGATCGGCGATGTGGGCTTCATAGTCGGCAAGGAAGACCACGAACTGGCGTTCCATCTCGGCTTCCACCAGCGGATGGCCGAGCCGGTCATAGGCGTGCTGCAGCATCACCCGCGCGCCGTGTCCGGCGTGCGGGCGCACTTCCGTCAGCGTGGTCGGGGGCAGCCCGGCGCCGATCAGGCAGGCGTTCAGGCTGTTGGCGAGGTCCGGCGCGGTGTCGACGAGGGTGCCGTCGAGGTCGAACACGGCGATCGGCTGCGGCATTCTGGTTTCCTGTCGTTCCGTGGGGCCGTTGCCCGTTGACCGGCTTGATGCGCAATCGCCATGGGGTCGTCAAGCCGCGGCGCGATCGAGCGGCAGGGCAGTCGATCGCGGCCCCGCCGCACCCGTGAAACCAAGGCAGCCATTCGACAGCCCCGGCGTTTCGCGATAGAGCCGAGGGCAAGGCCGGTGGAGGGCCGGTTTCAGGGAGACATCTATGAGCGACGCCGCCAGCCTGAAGGATAGTGCCGCGCGGGCGGCTCTCGCGCATGTCGAGGACGGCATGCGGCTCGGCATCGGCACCGGCTCGACCGCCGAGGCCTTCATCCGGGCGCTCGGCGAGCGCGTTGCCGGCGGGCTGAGGGTGACGGGTGTCGCCACTTCCGAACGCACGGCGGCGCTGTGCGCAAGCCTGTCGATCCCGATCGTGACGCTGGAGGAGATGCCGGAACTCGACCTCACCATCGACGGGGCGGACGAGCTCGACGCGGACCTTCGCCTTGTCAAGGGCGGCGGCGGCGCGCTGCTGCGCGAGAAGATTGTGGCCGCCGCCTCCGCGCGGATGATCGTCATCGCCGACGCCTCGAAGCGTGTCGAAACGCTCGGTGCCTTTCCGCTGCCGATCGAAATCAACGGTTTCGGCCTGATGGCGACGTTTCTCGCCGTGCGCCGAGAGGCCGGGCGGCTCGGCCTTGGCGGGGAAATGACGCTCCGCCACCGGGAGGGCGCGCCGTTCATCACCGACAGCGGGCACCTCATCCTCGACGCATCATTTGGCCGCATTCCGGACCCAGAAGCGCTGTCGCGCGCGCTTCACGCCATTCCCGGTGTCGTCGAACACGGTCTGTTCCTAGGATTGGCCACGATGGCGATCCTGGCGGGCGAGGCCGGGATCGAGACCCTCGAAGCGCCCTGACGCTTGCGCGGGGGCCGCTCGCGGGGGCTTGCGGACCGCGCCGAACAGGGCCATGCAAGGGCATGCTTCCGGCTGCACGTCGCGCCCGGCGCCCGGCGCCGGCCATGTGACTTGCTAGACGCCCGAACGATTGGGTAGGGATCCGTCCTCGACGGAACGACAAACGGATGGAGACAGGGCTTTCATGGTTCTCAACGATATGATGCGTCGCGGAATGCTCGCACTGGCAGCCGTCGGCCTCATGGCGGGCGTGCCGGCCCTGGCCCAGGAAGCCACGGCGTCGCATCTGGCTGCCGCCCGCGCCGCCATCGATGCGATCGACTCGACCGAGCAGTTCGACAACATCCTCATGAACGCTGCCACGCAGATCAAGTCGGACCTGATCGGCAGCAATCCGAACATGCAGTCGGAAATCTCCGACATGGTCGACGAGCGGGCGATCGCGCTCGCCCCGCGCCGCGGCGATCTCGAGAACGAGGTGGCCCGCACCTATGCCAAGCTCTTCACCGAGCAGGAACTCAAGGAAATCGCCGCCTTTTACGGCTCGCCCACCGGCCAGAAGCTGTTGAAGCAAGGCCCCGTCGCCTCGCGCGAGATGATGGCCGCCGCCGACGTCTGGTCGAACGGCATCGTCCGCGACCTGCGCACCAGCGCCGCCGAAGGCATGACCGCGATGCTGCCGCAGCCGGCCGGTGCCACCGCGCCGCTGACCGATCCTGCGACGCCGGCCACCGGTTCGTCGGCGCAATAGGCTCGGTCACCAGCGCGTCGCGCTCCCGAAAGTGAACGAGGCGGCCCCGCAAGGCCGCCTTTTTCGTGCCATCGAGCACCCTATCTCAGGCAGGCGTCCGGACCTTTCGGGCCGGCGCCATGCCCCCGCATCATCCTGCCGGCAAAGGGATCCGCCTTGAGCGAACATTACGACTACGACCTCTTCGTCATCGGCGGCGGCTCCGGCGGCGTGCGCGCGGCGCGGCGAACCGCGGCGCTCGGCCATCGCGTCGCCATTGCCGAGGAGTTCCGCTACGGCGGCACCTGCGTCATCCGCGGCTGCGTGCCGAAGAAGCTCTTCGTCTACGCCTCGAAATTCTCCGAGGATTTTGAGGACGCCGAGGGCTTTGGCTGGTCCGTCGGGCCGACGCGCTTTGATTGGCCGACGCTCATCGCCAACAAGGACCGCGAGATCGATCGGCTGGAGAAAGCCTATCGGGGCAATCTGGAGAAGGCCGGCGTGGAGGTGCTGGTCAGTCGCGCCGTGCTGGAAGACCGTCACACCATTCGCCTGACGGCGACGGGCCAGACCGTAACGGCGGAGAAGATCCTGATCGCCGTCGGCGGCCGCGCCAATCCGCATCCCGGCCTGCCCGGCGCCGAGCACTGCATCACCTCGAACGAGGCGTTCCACCTCAAACGCTTGCCGAAGGCGATCGCGATCCTCGGCGGCGGCTACATCGCGGTCGAGTTCGCCAACATCTTCCACGGGCTCGGCGTCGAGACGACGCTGATCTACCGCGGCAAGGAAATCCTCCAGGGCTTCGACGACGATTTGCGAACCGGCCTGCACCAGGCGATGGCGAAGAAGGGCATCCGCATCCGCTGCGAAGAGATGATCGCGGAGGTCTCGATGAAGGCCGACGGCCGCCTCAACGCCCGGCTCGGCGGCGGCGAGGTGCTGGACGTCGACGAGGTGATGCTGGCCATCGGCCGCAAGGCGAACACGGAGAACCTCGGGTGCTCCGCGGCAGGTGTCGACCTCGACGAGCGCGGGGCGGTCGTTGTCGACGACTATTCCCGCACTAGCGTCGACAACATCTGGGCGCTCGGTGACGTCACCCAGCGTCTGCAACTGACCCCGGTGGCGATCCACGAGGCGATGTGCTTCGTCGACACGGTTTTCCGCGACCGCCCGACGAAGCCGGATCTCGACAATGTCGCGACTGCGGTGTTCTCGCAGCCGGAGATCGGCACCGTCGGGCTGACCGAGGAGCAGGCCGGCAAGGCCTTTGCCGATGTCGAGGTTTACCGGGCGCAGTTCCGGCCGATGCGGCATGTCCTCGCGGGGCGGGACGAGCCGATGCTGATGAAGCTCGTCGTCGATGCCGCCTCGCGCAAGGTCGTCGGCGCGCATATCCTCGGCCCGGATGCCGGTGAGATGAGCCAGTTGCTCGGCATCGCTGTCAAGGCGGGCGTCACCAAAGACGATTTCGACCGCACCATGGCCGTGCACCCGACCATGGCCGAGGAACTCGTCACCATGTACGATCCGACCTACCGCCTGAAGGACGGCGTCCGGGTCTAGATCCCGGCGTCCCACGGGGCTCGCCGCATGCCGCTGCGGTGGGCCGCGAAGGGCGGCCAAGCCGAGAGCAGCCATGCTAATCCACGACGACCATCCCGATTTCGAGACGCTCTCCGGTGACGGCCGGGTCGTCGCCTATTTCGGCTACGGCTCGCTGGTCAACAAGGCGACGCTGCGCACGCGCTTCCTGGCGATCCGCCGGGCCGAGGTGATGGGCTGGCGGCGGTTCTGGCTGCCGCGCCCCGGCGGTATTGCGCTCCTGTCCGTCCGGCCCGACCGGGGCCATGCGACGCAAGGGGTCGTGGTCTACGATCATGCCGACAACCTCGCCGCGGTCGACCTGCGCGAGGCCGGTTACATCCGGCGCGATGTCGCGGCCCCGGCGATCGAGGCGGCTCCGCGAGTGAAGGCAAAAGTGCATATCTACGAGGCCATCCACCCAGAGGTCGACGCCGCCGATACGGGCGCCACCATTCTCCAGTCCTATCTCGACGCCGTGCTGCAGGGTTTTCTGTCGCTCTACGGGCGCGACGGCGTCGCGCGGTTCGTCGCGGAGACCGAGGGGTTCGAGACCGACATCCTCGCCGACCGCCATGCGCCGCGCTATCCCCGCGCCGTAGCACTCTGCGACGGGGAGGCGAACCTCTTCGACGGTCTGGTGACGGCGCGCGGCGCGATGCTGCGGCCGATGGGCTGAGCTCCCGCAAGGGTGCAGCGCACGGTGACAATCCCCGCCAATCATGTCTATAAGCCGGCGAGGGGGTGTCGCTCTTTTCCGCACGGCGCCCGATCCCCAGTTACGCAACGACAGGCTCGCCACGGCGACCTACGACCGGCGTCAAGACCGGTGCCACACGTCTGAAAGAGAGAACAGCATGGCCAAGGACTGGACTCCCGCAAGCTGGCGCTCGAAGCCCGTCGAGCAGATGCCGGACTTCCCCGATGCCACGGCGCTCGCCGAGACCGAGAAGCGCCTGGCCAGCTTCCCGCCGCTGGTGTTTGCGGGTGAGGCCCGCAAGCTCACGAGGGCATTGGGTGAGGTGGCCGAGGGTCGCGCGTTCCTGCTTCAGGGCGGCGATTGCGCCGAAAGCTTCGCCGAGCATGGCGCCGACAACATCCGCGACTTCTTCCGCGCCTTCCTGCAGATGGCGGTGGTGCTGACCTTCGGCGCCTCCTCGCCAGTGGTGAAGGTCGGCCGCATCGCCGGCCAGTTCGCCAAGCCGCGCTCGTCCGGTATGGAGACCGTCGGCGGCGTCTCGCTGCCGTCCTACCGCGGCGACATCGTCAACGGCATCGAGTTCGACGAGGCCTCGCGCATCCCGAACCCCGAGCGCCAGATCGAAGCGTACCGGCAGTCGGCGGCGACGCTGAACCTGCTCCGCGCCTTCGCGCAGGGCGGCTATGCCAATCTCGACAACGTTCACCAGTGGATGCTGGGCTTCCTGTCCGGCAGCCC
Organism: Mesocryomonas lacus; assembly: GCF_055730135.2. Classification (NCBI taxonomy): domain Bacteria; kingdom Pseudomonadati; phylum Pseudomonadota; class Alphaproteobacteria; order Hyphomicrobiales; family Aurantimonadaceae; genus Mesocryomonas; species Mesocryomonas lacus. The sequence goes on from NZ_JBUZWE020000012.1 coordinate 42,762, forward strand.
GCAGGCGGAACGCTACGGCCATCTCGCCGACAAGATTTCGGAGACGATGAACTTCATGCGGGCGATCGGCATCACCGCCGACACGCATCCGGCACTGCGCGAGACCGAGTTCTTCACCAGCCACGAGGCGCTGCTGCTCGGCTACGAGCAGGCGATGACCCGCGTCGATTCGACCTCGGGCGACTGGTACGCGACCTCCGGCCACATGATCTGGATCGGCGATCGCACGCGCCAGCTGAACAACGCGCATGTCGAGTACTGCCGCGGCATCAAGAACCCGATCGGCCTGAAATGCGGCCCGTCGATGGATGCCGATGGCCTCCTGAAGCTGATCGACGTGCTGAACCCCGAGAACAAGTCGGGCCGGCTGACGCTGATCACCCGCTTCGGCCATGACAAGGTGGAGGCGAACCTGCCGCGGCTGATCCGCGCGGTTGAGAAGGAGGGCCGCAAGGTCGTCTGGTCATGCGATCCGATGCACGGCAACACCATCACGCTGAACAACTACAAGACGCGGCCGTTCGACCGCATCCTGACGGAGGTGCAGACCTTCTTCGACGTGCACCGCGCGGAAGGCACCCACGCCGGCGGCATCCACATCGAAATGACGGGCAAGGACGTCACCGAATGCACCGGCGGCTCGCGCCCGGTTCTCGCCGAGGACCTGTCGGACCGCTACCACACGCATTGCGACCCGCGCCTCAACGCCACCCAGGCGCTGGAACTCGCCTTCCTCGTCGCCGAGCTGCTGAAGAAGGACATCGAGGCGCACGCACCGAAGCAGGTTGCCAACCTCTGATGGGCTGACGCTTCGGCCGAGAGGCATTCGATGAAATGACAAAAGGGCTGCCGAAAGGCAGCCCTTTTTGCTAAGCAAATTATCAAGCTATTGGATTTGCTTGCAGGAATACGTTCAGGCGTTGAACCAGTCTGTTCAATCGGACTGGAAGAGACTGCACGGATCCGTTTGGCCACTTCAACACAGTGCAGCGTAAAGCGACCCGAACGCTCTTCTTCCGCGCGGTATCCTTAGTCGCGCTATTCCTCGCCATCGCCTCTCGGCCGCGTCTTCGACCTGACGTGGACAGGTTCCGCTTCCCCCGTCGCCGTCCTGCTACCGCGCACCCGCGCCATGAAAATCGGCCCCCACTGCCGCCAGGCGAACCAGGCCGACAGGGCGATGGCGATGACAATAAGGGTGATGCCGACGCCGCGCTCCATCAGTTCTAGCCGGGCGAAGACCGTGCCGATGGAGTAGCCGAAGACGTAGCCGATGGTGGTGAACAGTCCGGCCCAGATGCCCGCGCCGATGAAGTTCAGCACCAGAAAGCGCGGAATGCTGATCGAGGACAGGCCGAGCGCGATCAGGCCCGGCATGCGCAGGCCGTAGATATAGCGGTTCACGATGACGAAGAAGGCTTGGTACTTGTCGACCAGCCTCAGCGCCTTCGCGAACTTCGGCTTGGCCTTCCAGCGCGAGACCCAGCGGTGGCCGGACCAGAAGCGCGAGAACAGGAAGACCGCGAGATCGCCAAGGAACGAGCCGGTGAAGGCCAAGAGGGCGATCGTCTCCAGCGGATAGGAACCGCGATAGGCGAGGAACCCGCCGATGATGGCGAAGACCTCGCCTTCGAAGAACGTCCCGACGAAGACGATGATGAGGCCATATTGGCTGATCAGGCTCAGAATTTCGTACACGTGCGCCCCGCTGGATCGCCCGGCGTTCCCCCGGGTCGTCTGCCGTTACTTCGCGAAGGCGGCGAAAGTCTCAGTGCCCTCACGTTTTCCTTGCGGTCCGGCTGGGCAAACCGCAAGCGTGGATGCTGGCCAGCGACCGCGCCGGAGCGCCCTATGTCGGTGCTTTCTGTGGATTTGCAAACAGCGATCGGGTTCGCACGCCCCTGGTGCGTGAGCAGCAGGATGCTCCCGCTTGGTTAGAATGCCAACTTTTAGCCGTCGACCTGCGCCGTCCGGGCCCCAAGGCTCGCCTCGATCGCCGCCAGCCTTGCGGCGATGATCTGCAGCGTCTCGGCCACCTTCTGCGCGTCTTCGCGGCGCATCTCGTCGAGCTTGTCGTGCAGCGCGAGGATCTCGATCTCGGCCTTGAGGTTGATCTCGTAGTCGTGGCTGGCGTCGAGCCGGTCACGGTCGGCGGCGCGGTTCTGCGACATCATGATGATCGGCGCCTGGATCGCCGCGATCATCGACAGCACGAGGTTGAGGAAGATGAAGGGGTAGGGGTCGAATGCCTCCTGCGACAGGATGACGGTGTTCAGGATGACCCAGGCGACGAGGAAGCCGAGGAAGCAGAGGATGAAGCTCCAGGACCCGCCGACGCGGGCAATGCCGTCCGCCAGCCGCCCACCGAGCGAGGTCTGCGCGGTGAAGCTTGCATTGACGTCGCGGGCGATCGTCGTGCCGCTGAGGGCGCTGTCCAGCACCCGGCGTTCGTTGGGCTTCAGGAGGTCGAGCGAGCGCCCGATCCAGCCTCTCGCCTTGGCGTCGGTGAAACCCTTGCGCATCGCATTCTCCTTGCCTGCCGCCGCAAAACGGGCCCCGGCATTGCCGCGGTTTCCGTTCGGGCTCGCGCCGCCGGTTCCCGCTTGATATGAGGCGGGTCATGCACCTGCCATATCCCCTTCGAAAGGGAAGCAGGATGAAATCTTGGCAAGGAGCCTCGCGTGACGCCAAACCGACTGAAGCTCGCCGTGGCCCAGCTCAACCCGGTGCTCGGCGACATCGCCGGCAACCTGGCGCTCGCCCGGAAGGGGCGCGCACAGGCTGCGGCGAAGGATGCCGACCTCGTGCTCTTCACGGAGCTTTTCATCTCCGGCTATCCGCCGGAGGACCTCGTGCTGAAGCCGGCCTTCGTCGCCGAGTGCATGGCGGCGGTGGAGACCCTGGCGCTGGAGACCGCCGATGGCGGTCCCGGCATGATTATCGGCTGCCCGCTGCGCACCGAGGCCGGCCTCTACAACGCCGTGGCAATCCTCGACGGCGGCAAGGTTCTGGCCTGGCGCTCGAAGGTGGACCTGCCGAACTACGGCGAGTTCGACGAGAAGCGCGTCTTCCAGGCCGGTGACATGCCGGGCCCGGTGAACTTCCGCGGCATCCGGCTCGGCATTCCCGTCTGCGAGGATATCTGGGGCCAGCTCGGCGTCTGTGAGACGCTGGCCGAGTCTGGCGCCGAGATCCTGCTCGTGCCGAACGGCTCGCCTTTCTACAAAGAAAAGCTCGACGTCCGTCATCAGGTGGTGCTGCGCCAAGTGATCGAGACCGACCTGCCCATGGTCTACGCCAACATGCTGGGCGGGCAGGACGACCTCCTCTTCGATGGCGGCTCCTTCGCCTTCCAGGCCGACCGCTCGCTCGCCTTCCAACTGCCGGCCTTCGACGCCGTTGTGGCGGTGACCGACTGGGTGCGCGGCGACGAAGGCTGGGTCTGCGAGAACGGCCCGGTGGCGACGATCCCCGCGCTCGACGAATCCGTCTGGCGCGCCTGCGTCCTTGGCTTCCAGGACTACGTCAACAAGAACGGCTTCAAGAGCGTCGTGCTCGGCATGTCCGGCGGCATTGATTCGGCCGTGGTCGCGGCGATGGCGGTCGATGCGCTCGGCAAGGACCGCGTCCATTGCGTGATGATGCCTTACCGCTACACCGCCGCTACCAGCCTCGAGGATGCGGAAGCCTGCGCCCGGGCGCTCGGCGTGCGCTACGACGTGGTCGAGATCGCCGCGCCGGTGGAGGGCTTCACCGCCGCGCTCGCAGGCCTCTTCGAGGGCCGCCCGGCGGATGTCACCGAGGAGAACCTGCAGAGCCGCGCCCGCGGCGTCATCCTGATGGCGATCTCGAACAAGTTCGGCGCGATGGTCGCGACCACCGGCAACAAGAGCGAGATGTCGGTCGGCTACGCCACGCTCTACGGCGACATGAACGGCGGCTTCAACCCGATCAAGGACCTCTACAAGACCGAGGTGTTCCGCCTCGCGCACTGGCGCAACGCCAACGTGCCGAACGGCTCGCTCGGCCGCGGTGGCATCGTCATTCCCGAGCGCATCATCACCAAGCCGCCCTCGGCCGAGCTGCGCGAGGACCAGAAGGACGAGGATTCGCTGCCGCCCTACGAGATCCTCGACGCCATCCTCGAGCACCTCGTCGAGCATGACGGCAGCGTCGACGCGCTGGTCGAGCGCGGCTTCGACCGTGACACGGTCAAGCACATCGAGCGGCTGCTGTACATCGCCGAGTACAAGCGCCGGCAGTCGGCGCCGGGGGTGAAGGTGACGCGCAAGAATTTCGGCCGCGACCGCCGCTACCCCATCACCAACCGCTACCGCGACGGGGCCTGAGCCATGGACGAGATCTCGCTGGATTCGATCGCCGCCGCCTCGCTGGTGCTCGCGGTGCTGTTCGCGCTGCGCTACTTCCTCGCCATGCGCCGCATCTTCCAGGAGGTGCCGAAGCCCGAGGGTTTTGGTCTCGTCGGCTATTTCAAGGCGCCGCAGCGCGGCGCCTATGGCGAGGACATGGAGCCGAACCGGCGCTATGCCTCGCGCCAGTTCCACCAGGGCGCGGTGTTTCTCGTCGTCGGCCTCGGCCTCTTCGCCTACCTTCTCGTCACGGGAACGCCGATCACGCTGGGCCAGGGGATTTGAGCGCGCCGCGCGCGTCGTCCCGCCTCACCACACAGGAAACCGCCCGATGAGCCCGACCGTCCGCTTCGCCCCGTCGCCGACCGGCCATATCCACATCGGCAACCTCAGAACCGCTCTGTTCAACTGGCTGCTCGCCAAGGAGAACGGCGCCGGCGGGCACTTCATCCTGCGCTATGACGATACCGACATCGCCCGGTCGCGCGTCGAGTACGCCGACTCGATCCTTGAGGACCTTGTCTGGCTCGGCCTCCATCCGGACGCCGTCTACCGCCAGTCCGAGCGCATCGGCCATTACGACGCGGCGGTCACGCTGCTGCAGCAGAAAGGCCTGCTCTATCCCTGCTACGAGACGGCCGAGGAACTTGACCGCAAGCGCAAGCGCCTAGCCGCGCGTGGGCTGCCGCCGGTCTATGGCCGAGATGCGCTGCGGCTGAACGAGCTGGAGCGGCAGGAACTGGAAGCCGCAGGCCGGCAGCCGCACTGGCGGTTTCTCCTGCCGAACTTTGCCAGTGATCCCAGTCAGCCGGTCCGCACCGAGGTCAGCTGGAACGACCTCGTCCGCGGGCCGCAGAGCGTCGACCTCGCCTCGCTGTCGGATCCGGTGCTCGTGCGCGAGGACGGCAGCTATCTCTACACGCTGCCGTCCGTCGTCGACGACGGCGCGATGGGCATCACCCACGTCGTCCGCGGCGACGATCACGTGACCAATACCGGTGTCCAGATCGCGCTTTCCAAGGCGCTTGGGCTTAAGGTGCCAGAATACGGCCACCACAACCTCCTGACGACGCTCGACGGCGAGGGCCTGTCAAAACGCTCCGGCGCGCTGTCGCTGCGCTCGCTGCGGGCGGATGGTATCGAGCCGATGGCCGTCGCCTCGCTCGCCGCCCTCGTCGGGCTCTCCGGCTCGATCGAAGCGGTGCCGAGCCTGTCCGCGCTGGGGGAGCGGGTGAAGCTCTCGGACGTCTCCTCTTCGGCCTCGAAGTTCGACCCGGCCGAGGTCGAGCGGCTGAACGCCGAGCTGGTGCACGGCTATGGCTACGCCGACGTCGCCGAGCGCCTGGCCGGCATGGGCGTGCCGGAGGATCGGGCGGAAGCCTTCTGGCTGGCCGTGCGCGCCAACTGCGCGCGGGTGTCGGATGCGGCGGTCTGGCGCGACATCGTGTTCGGCGATCTGCCGATCGAAGCGGGGACGGTGGCCGAGCCTGCTTCGGCCGCTTCGACAGAAGAGGACCGCGCCTTCCTCGCCACAGCCTTCGATCTGCTGCCGCCCGAGCCATGGTCGCACGACACCTGGAAGGCGTGGACCGCCGCGGTGAAGACCGCCACCGGCCGCAAGGGCAAGCCCCTTTTCATGCCGCTCCGTCAGGCGCTGACGGGCCTCGACCACGGCCCGGAACTGGCGGATTTGCTGCCGTTGATCGGGCGCGAGCAGGCGCTGGCGCGGCGGCCGTAAGCGGAAGGGCGAGAGGCAAGGAAAAGGGGTGCGGGCAGGGCAACGGAGCGCAAACCCCTCCGTTTCGTCATCCCGGGCTTGACCCGGGATCCATTCCAAACCGTTGAACGTGACTGGTTCGGTAGACCTTCCCGATCATTCTGCACGGGACTGCAAACCTCTGCGCGGAGGCATGGGTCCCGGCTTAAGGCCGGGATGACGAACCTGAGAGGTTTGCTGCACGAGAACGCAAAGGTTCTTGGCACGACGCGTCGAGGTAGCCCGTAGCGCAAGGGGCGCGGGGCGCAGACGCCTCAGCTTCGTCATCCCGGGCTTGACCCGGGATCCATTCCGAATCGCTGAACACCGTTGATTCGGTAGACCTTCCCGATCATTCTGCACCGGACTGCTAGCCTCTGCGCAGAGGCATGGGTCCCGGCTCAAGGCCGGGATAACGAACCGGAAAAGCGCGCTCCCAGCCTCAACCTTCTCACCCCCGCTGCACCGCCTCCGCCACCGCGATCGCGGCCATGTTGACCACGCCGCGCGACGTCACCGACGGCGTCAGCACGTGGGCGGGCGAGGCGGCGCCCAGCAGGATGGGGCCGACATGCAGCGAATCCGTCATCGCCTTTACGACGTTGAGGGTGATGTTGGCTGCGTCGAGGTTCGGGAAGATCAGGAGGTTCGCCTCGCCCGAGAGTGTCGAGTTCGGCATGACCTTGCGGCGCAGGGCTTCGTTGAGGGCAACGTCGCCGTGCATCTCGCCATCGAGCTCTAGGTCGGGCATGCGCTCGCGCACCAGTTTCAGCGCCTGGCGCATCTTCTTGGTCTGCGGCGTCTCGTCCGAGCCGAAGTTCGAGTGGGAGACGAAGGCGCCTTTCGGCTCGATGCCGAAGCGGCGGATCTCGGTGGCGGCGTGGACCGTCATTTCCGCGAGGTCCTCGGCGCTCGGGTCGCGCTGCACATAGGTGTCGAGGAAGAATTTCGCGCCTTGCTGAGAGATAAGAAGGCTCATCGCGGCGAACTTGTTGGTGCCGGGCTCAACGCCGATGACCTGGCGGATGTCGACGAGGTGCGGCGAATAGCGGCCCTCGAGGCCGCAGATCATCACGTCGGCCTCGCCGCGCGAGACCGAGACGGCGGCGATGACAGTGGTGTTGGTGCGCACCACCGTGCGCGCGGTGTCGGGGTTGACGCCCTTGCGGCCGACCTTCTCGAAATAGTGGTCGACATAGTCGCGGTAGCGCGGATCATCCTCGGGGTTCACCACCTCGAAATCTGTGCCGGGGCGGATGCGCAGGCCGTAGCGTTCTAGCCGGCTGGCGATGACGGCGGGACGGCCGACGAGGATCGGCACGCCGATCTTGTCCTCCAGCATCACCTGCGCGGCGCGCAGCACCCGCTCGTCCTCGCCGTCGGCGAAGATCACCCGCTTGCCGCTGTTCTTGGCGATCTGGAAGATCGGCTTCATGATCAGCCCGGTGCGGAAGACGAACCGGTTGAGGATGTCCATGTAGGCGCCGAAATCCTCGATCGGCCGCGAGGCGACGCCGGTCGCCGCCGCCGCCTTCGCCACGGCCGGGGCAATCTTCAGAATCAGCCGGGGGTCGAAGGGCGAGGGGATGATGTATTCGGGTCCGAAGATCGGCGTCTCCGAGCCGTAGGCTTTTGCGGCGACTTCCGAGACCTCCTCGCGGGCGAGCGCCGCAATGGCGTCGACGGCGGCGATCTTCATCTCCTCGTTGATCGTCGTCGCGCCGCAGTCGAGCGCGCCACGGAAGATGTAGGGGAAGCAGAGGACGTTGTTGACCTGGTTCGGGAAGTCCGAGCGCCCGGTGCAGATCATCGCATCCGGCCGGACCGCGCGCGCGAGGCTCGGCATGATCTCCGGCGTCGGATTGGCCAGCGCCATGATCAGCGGACGCGCCGCCATCTTCTCGAGGAGTTCAGGCTTCAAGACGCCGCCGGCCGACAGGCCGAGGAAGATGTCGGCACCCTCGATCGCCTCGCTCAGCGTGCGCATCTCGGTATCGCGCGCGTAAACCTCCATCCAGCGGTCGGTGCGCTTGCCGCGGCCGATATAGACGACGCCGTCGATGTCGGTGGCGGTAATGTTCTCGAGCTTCGCGCCCAATGCGACGAGAAGGTTGAGGCAGGCGATGGCGGCAGCGCCCGCGCCCGAGGAGACGATCTTGACGTCCTCGATCTTCTTGCCGTTGAGCTCCAGCGCGTTGCGCACGGCGGCGGCGACGATGATGGCGGTACCGTGCTGGTCGTCGTGGAAGACCGGGATCTTCATCCGCTTGCGCAGCTGCTCCTCGACCTCGAAGCATTCCGGGGACTTGATGTCCTCGAGGTTGATGCCACCGAAGGTCGGCTCCAGCGCTGCGACCACCTCGACGATGTGGTCGATCTCGGTGGCATCGATCTCGATGTCGAAGACATCGATGTCGGCGAACTTCTTGAACAGGACGCCCTTGCCCTCCATCACCGGCTTGGAGGCGAGGGGGCCGATATTGCCGAGGCCGAGAACCGCGCTGCCGTTCGACAGCACGGCGACGAGATTGGCGCGGCTGGTGTAGACGGCGGCGAGCGAGGGATCGGCGGCGATGGCGAGGCACGGGGCGGCGACGCCGGGGGAGTAGGCGAGCGCGAGGTCGCGCTGGTTGCCGAGCGGCTTGGTCGGCTGGATCGCGACCTTACCGGGCTTCGGATAGCGGTGGTAGAACAGCGCCTGCTCGTCGAGATCGCCCGTGTTCGGCCTGGCGTCGGTGCTATTTTCGGACATGGCGTCCCCCGTTCATTTCAGCTGCTGCGGCCGTCTTAGACGAAGTCGAACCGTTCTGGAAATTGCCGCCTGGCATTTTGTCGGGAGTTTCGCTTTGCCGTCGACGTAGGCCCCTCCGAGTGCCGTTCGATCGGCTGCCACCCTGCTCTCAGCCATCGTCGTCAGCCTGCACCGTCACACGCATGCAATGAGAATCGGCCATTGGCAGGAGGGCGAGGGGAGCGAACAGGATGGCGACCATGCATCAGCTGACCACGGCGCGACACTTCCGCACGCTGTTCATCTCCGACGTGCATCTCGGCTCCAAGGCCGCCCAGGCCGAGCTCTTGATCGACTTCCTCCGCCTGCACGACTGCGAGAAGCTCTATCTCGTCGGCGACATCGTCGACGGCTGGCGGCTGAAGCGGGCTTGGCACTGGCCGCAGGCGCACAATGACGTCGTCCAGAAGCTGCTGCGTAAAGCGCGCAAGGGGTGCGACGTCGTCTATATCCCCGGCAATCACGACGAGTTCCTGCGCGACTTTCCCGGCCAGCACTTCGGCGGCATCGAGGTCAAGCAGAACGATGTCCATGTGACCGCCGACGGAAGGCGCTTCCTTGTGATGCATGGCGATGAGTTCGACGTCGTCGTGCGCAATGCCCGGCTCATCGCCTATCTCGGCGACTGGGCCTACGACACCGCCATCGCCGTCAACGTCGTCTTCAACAAGCTGCGCCGGGCGCTGGGCTTTCCCTACTGGTCGCTGTCGTCCTGGGCCAAGCTCAAGGTCAAGAACGCCGTCAACTTCATCGGCGCCTTCGAGACGCTGCTGGCCGAAGAGGCGGTGCGGCACGGCTGCGACGGCATCATCTGCGGCCACATCCACCATGCGCAGATCGCTCGGCGCGGCGGCGTCGAATACATCAATACCGGCGACTGGGTGGAAAGCTGCACCGCGGTCGGCGAGCGCCATGACGGCTCGTTCGAGCTGATCTACTGGACGGCGGCGGCCAGCAAGGCGCGCGCGCAGGCGGAGGCTCTGGCCGACGGCATCGCCGCCATGCCGGCCGCCGAGCGCCAGACTTCTGCGGTGGAGGCAGCCTGATGCGGATCCTGATCGCCACCGACGCCTGGACGCCGCAGATCAACGGCGTGGTGCGCACGCTGTCGAGCCTTGCCGACGAGCTGCGCGGCCGCGGCCACGACGTGCTCGTCGTCTCGCCGCAGGATTTTCGCACCGTGCCGATGCCGACCTATCCGGAGATCCGTCTGGCACTGGCGAGTTCCTACCGGTTGGGGCGGATCATCGCCGAGTTCAAGCCGCAGGCCATCCACATCGCCACCGAAGGGCCAATCGGCATGGCGACACGCCGGGCCGCCATCGCCGCCGGTCGGAGCTTCACCACGAGCTTCCACACCCGTTTTCCGGAATACCTGCGCCAGCGCGTGCCGATCCCCGAACGCTTCAGCTATGCCTACCTCCGCCGTTTCCATGCCGCGGCCAGCGCGTGCCTGGTGCCGACCGAGGCGGTTCGGCGGGACCTTGCCGAGCGCGGCTTTAAGAACCTCGTCACCTGGACGCGCGGCGTCGACACCTCGGTGTTCAAGCCGCGCGAGCCGATCGATTTCGGTCTGCCCGGCCCGATCTTCCTCACCGTCTCGCGCGTCGCGCCGGAGAAGAACCTAGAAGCCTTCCTGATGCTCGACCTGCCGGGATCGAAGGTCGTCGTCGGCGACGGCCCGGCTTTGGCGGAACTGCGGCAGCGCTATCCAAAAGTGCATTTCGCGGGGTCGCAGACCGGTGAGATGCTGGCGCGCCACTATTCCAGCGCCGACGTTTTCGTTTTCCCGTCTAAGACCGATACTTTCGGCATCGTGCTGATCGAGGCGCTGGCCTGCGGGGTTCCGGTCGCCGCCTACCCGGAGCCCGGCCCGCTCGACGTGATCGCCGGCACCCGCGCCGGCTGCATCTCCGACGACCTGCGCACCGCTTGCCTCGCCGCCCTAGGTCTCGACCGGGCGGAGGCACTCGACCGCTCGCGCGCCTTCACCTGGTCCACCTGCGCCGACATCTTCATCGACACCGTCTCGGCCCGCCCACCGGTTGCCGTACCGCTGCCGATGGCGGGGTAGGGCCGAGTCTATCCCCATAGAGCCGGAGTTGGCGGGGCGACCGTCTCGCCATCGTAGACCAGTCCGTCGGGTCGGTCCGACGCCAGCAGCAGCGGGCCGTCGAGGTCGATCAGGTCGGCGGTCTGGCCGAGCAGGACCGCCGGAGCCATCGCGAGCGAGCTCGAGACCATGCAGCCGACCATCACCCCGAAGCCGTGCCGGCGGGCTTCCGTTACGAGATGCAGCGCCTCAGTCAGCCCGCCGGTCTTGTCGAGCTTGACGTTCACGAAGTCGTAGCGGCCGACCAGCGCGGCGAGATCCTGCGTCTCGTGCAGCGATTCGTCGGCGCAGACCGGTACCGGATGGGCGAGGGTGGCAAGCGCGCCGTCCTGGCCGACCGGCAGCGGCTGCTCGATGAGAACGGCGCCGGCAGAGGCTGCGGCCTGCATGTTCTCGGCAAGGTTTTCCGCCGTCCAGCCTTCGTTGGCGTCGAGAATCAGCCGCGCTCCTGCGGCGGCCGCGTGCACGGCGCGGATGCGGGCGATGTCGCCCTCGGGCGCGCCGAGCTTGATCTTGAGGAGACCCCGGCCGCCTGCTGCCCGCGTTGCCGAGGCCATCGCCTCGGGGGGTCCGAGCGATATCGTATAGGCAGTCTCCAGCGCTCTCGGCGGCGACGGGCAGACCAGCGCCGCGACGGAGGCGCCGTCCAGCTTCGCCTCGAGATCCCACAGCGCGCAATCGACGGCGTTCCGGGCGGCGCCTGCCGGCATGGAAGCCTGCAATTCCTTGCGCGACAGGCCTTTCTCGATCAGCGGACGCACCGCTTCGATCGCCGCCGTCACGCTCTCGACCGTCTCCCCGTAGCGGGCATAGGGAACGCATTCGCCGCGGCCGCGCTTATCGCCGTCGGAAAGCGTGGCGACGACGACGACCGCCTCGGTTTTCGACCCCCTGGAAATGGTGAAGGCCGTGGCGAGCTGAAAGCGCTCGACTGTGACTGAAAGACGACGCGGCATGAAAATTCCTCGGCCTGTTCGAGCTCATCGCGGATTGCGATGACAAACCGTGTATGGACGGTTAACGACGCCGCGCGCTAGGGAGCGCCGCAACGTCGGGCGGGCGCCGCCGGGCATGTCAGGCCACGGACGCTTCTTGGCATAAGGTGTCCGAGTATCGGGCGATAGAAGGTTTCGACCACAGGCATGACGGACAACCCAGCCGCCGAGACACGCGCCGACAAGGATGGGCGCCGCACAACGGCGCCTGCCCTGGTCGCTGACAAGGGTGAAGGCGGCCTCGTGCTGACTCTTTCCGGCGACTGGCTGGCACGGACCATCGGCAGCATCGAGAAGACGGTTTCTGATACGGGCAAGTCCGACCTCGGCAAGTCCGTAACGATGGACCTCGGCAGCGTCGGGCGGGTCGATACCGCCGGCGCGCTGCTGGTTGAAAAAATGTCGCGCCAGCTTTCCGACGGCGGTCGCTCGGTCGAGATGTCGGGCGTGCGGGAGAAGGACGGGGCGCTGTTCGAGGCGGTGCGTTCCGCGATCGACCGGGCGCGCCCGGAGCCCGAGGTTGCCAAGCGCAACCGCGTGGTCGCCGCGCTCGACGGAATCGGGCGCGGCGTCTACGGGCTCTATGACGAGGTCGTCGTCGGCCTTAACATCATCGGCTCCTCGATTTACGGCGCCGGCCGCCGCGTCACCGGCAAGACGCAGCTACGCTTGCCGGCGATCATCACCCAGATGGACAGGATGGGCGTTCGCGCGGTGCCCATTATCGCGCTGATGAGCTTCCTGATCGGTGCGGTCATCGCCCAGCAGGGCGCCTTCCAGCTGCGGAACTTCGGCGCCGAGATCTTCGTCGTCGATCTCGTCGGAATTCTGCAGCTGCGCGAGATCGGCGTGCTGCTGACCGCCATCATGATCGCCGGCCGCTCCGGCAGCGCCATCACCGCCGAAATCGGTTCGATGAAGATGCGCGAGGAAGTCGACGCCCTTCAGGTGATCGGCCTCAACCCGATCGGCGTCCTCGTCTTCCCTCGCCTGGTGGCACTGACGCTGGTATTGCCGCTGCTGGCCTTCATCGCCGACCTGATGGGCCTTGCCGGCGCTATCGTCGTCACCTGGATCTATTCCGGCATTCCGCCGGCCGCCTTCGTCCAGCGGCTGCGCGAGGCGATCGACATTGGCACCATCCTCGCCGGCCTGATCAAGGCACCGTTCATGGCGATCATCATCGGCGTTGTCGCCTCGGCCGAGGGCATGAAGGTCGGCGGCAGCGCCGAGAGCCTCGGCCTCCACGTCACCACCTCCGTCGTCAAATCCATTTTCCTCGTCATCCTCGTGGATGCTTTCTTTGCGATCTTTTATGCATCCATCGGATTCTGACCCGTCTGGCCGCGGCCCGCCCGCCGCACAAGACGATGCCGCGGTGACGGCGACCGGCAACGGTGCGCCTTCTCCCGCACCGGCCCCCGAAAAAGGGGGAAACGACGACGACATCATCATCCGCGCCCGCGACGTCACCGTGACCTTTGGCACCAAGACCGTGCTGGATGGGCTGTCGCTCGACGTGCGTCGCGGCGAGATCCTCGGCTTCGTCGGCGGTTCCGGTCAGGGCAAGTCGGTTCTGCTGCGCACGATCCTCGGCCTGAACCAGAAACAGTCGGGCACGATCGAGGTTTTCGGCATTGACTACGACAAGGCTAATGACGACGAGCGGCTGGCGGTCGAGCAGCGCTGGGGCGTTCTCTTCCAGCAAGGCGCACTGTTCTCCTCGCTCTCGGTGCTGGAGAACATCCAGGTGCCGATGCGCGAATATCTCGACCTGTCGCCGGCGCTGATGGACGAGCTGGCGCGGTTGAAGATCGATCTTGTCGGTCTTGCTCCGGATGCGGCGGAGAAATTTCCGTCCGAGCTGTCCGGCGGCATGATCAAGCGCGCCGGTCTGGCGCGCGCGCTGGCGCTCGATCCCGACATCGTCTTCCTCGACGAGCCGACCTCCGGCCTCGACCCGATCGGCGCGGCGGATTTCGATGAATTGATCATGACGCTGCGCGATACGCTGGGTCTCACCGTGTACATGGTGACCCACGATCTCGACAGCCTGTACCAGGCCTGCGACCGCATCGCCGTTCTCGGCAACAAGAAGGTGATGGTCGAGGGGCCGCTCGAGACCATGCTCGCCTTCGATGACCCTTGGGTCAAATCCTATTTCCACGGCAAGCGTGCCCGCACCATCGTGCACCAGGACAAGTCCGCCGGCGCCAGCAAGGGAACGAAGTGATGGAAACCAGAGCCAATTATGTTTTGGTCGGCATCTTCTCGGTGGTCGTGCTGGTGCTCGGCTTCGGCTTCGTCTGGTGGTCTGCCAATGTCTCGGGCGACGATACCCAGACGCCACTGCTGGTACGGATCGAGGGTTCGGTCACCGGCCTCAGCGTCGGCAGCCAGGTGCTGTTCAACGGCCTGAAGGTCGGTGACGTCCGCAATCTGCGGATCGATCCGAACAATCCGCGCGTCGTCATCGCCACCACGCGGGTCGACGGGACCACGCCGATCACCACCTCGACCCGCGCGACCATCGGCTTTGCCGGCCTGACCGGCCAGGCCTTCATCGAGCTGAAGGGCGGCGACAACACCGAGCGCAACATCATCGCCTATGCCCGCGAGCAAGGCGCCGTGCCGGTCATCAAGGCCGATCCGTCCGATGTGACCGACATCCTCGCCACCGCCAAGGACATCGCCCAGCGCGCCGACAACATCCTCTCGCAGTTCGAGGGCATGGTGAAGGACGTCGGCCCGGCCGTGCGCACGACCGCGGGCAACATCACCGCGACATCCGAGAACGTGAAGGTCTTCACCGACAGCCTCGCGAAGAATTCCAACCAGATCGACGACTTCCTGCAGAGCGTCAGCCGCCTCGCGGGAACGGCGAACACTGTCGCCGAGGCGCTTCCCGACGCCATCCGTTCGGCGCAGAACGTTATCGAGGCCGTCAATCCGGACTCGGTGCGCACCACCGTCGACAACGTCGCGGCTATGTCGACGACCTTGCGCGCGCAGGCGGACAACATCGCCGGCGTCGTCGACTCCGTGAAGACAGCCGCCACCAGTGTCGGCCGCGTCGGCGACACCATCCAGAAGAACACGCCGGGGATCGACCGCTTCCTGTCCAATCTCGGCCCGATCTCCGATACTGCCACGAGCGTCGCAACCAAGCTGGACTCGGCGCTCGGATCTGCCGACCGGATCCTGGCGGCCGTCAATCCGACGGAAGTCACCTCCACCATCGACAACATCTCGGCCGCCGCCCGCAACGTCTCCGAGGTCTCGACCCTCATCGGCGCGCAGCGTGAGGCGATCGGCGAAGTCATCACCAACGTGTCGGGTGTCACCCGCAACCTGAAAACCGTCACCGACAGCGTCGCGGCAAACGGGCCGGCGATCAACGGCTTCCTCGCCAACCTCGGCCCGATCGGCGAAAACGCCAGTGCGGCGACAATCAAGCTGAACCGCACGCTCGACGACGCCAGTGCTCTGGTCTCGGGCATCGATCGCCGACGCATTTCAGAAGTGGTCGACAACGTCGCGGCGCTGGTTTCCGGCGTCCGGGCCAAGACGCCGCAGATCCAGTCCGTGATCGATGGCCTCGATACCGCACTGCGCACCGTCGATACGACGCTGACCGGCTTCAACGGCACCCGCAGCCGCGTCGACGCGATCCTGGCCGGCGTCGATCCGGACGTCGTCAATCGGACCATGACCGACGTCTCGTCGGCCACCCGCAACGTCGCCCGGGCTGCCGACTCGATCGCCGGGGTCGCCAACGACGTCGGCGCCCGCCGCAACGACATCAACCGGGTGATCGACAACGCCGTGGCGATCTCGAGCAAGGTCAACACCGCCTCGACACGCCTCGACACGGTGCTCGCCTCGCTCGACCGGCTGCTCAATGCCGACAGCACCGAGGGCCTTGCCAAGGAAGCGAGCCAGACGCTCGCCGCCATCCGCCAGACGGCCGCCAGCATCAATGCGCGCATTGGGCCGATCGCCGACAACATCCAGAACTTCTCCGGCAATGGCCTCAACGAGGTGCGGACGCTGGTGCGGGACGTGACCCGGTCGGTCAACCGCATCGAGGGCGCGGTCACCGACTTCCAGGCCAATCCGAGCCGCATCATCTTCGGCGGCGACGAGGTGAAGCAGTTCGACGGCCGCAAGCGGCGGTAAAGGCAACCAGCGGCCGCGCGGGGAAGACCACCGCGGCCGCGCTAAGGCATTGACACCGGCCGGCGCGTTTGAAGATCGTGCTCTGGCCGCGACAGAGTGGGCGGATGCTTCCGCCGGGCGTTGAGGAAAAGACCATGCATGCATCGATCCGGACGACCCTGGTCGCTTCCCTGGCGCTCGCCCTAGCCGGCTGCGCCTCGCTCAGCGGCACCACGCCGCCCGATACCTACGAGCTTGCCGCGCCGCGGACGGAAGCCCGGACGAGTGCCCGGACCAAGGTGCAGATCCTGATCCCCGAGCCGACGGCGACCAAGACGCTCGACGGCAACCAGATCGTCATCAAGCCGACGCCCTATACGGTCGAATATCTCGGCCAGAGCCAGTGGAGCGATCGCCTGCCGGCGCTGGTGCAGGCGCGCTTCGTCCAGGCCTTCGAGAACACCGGCCGGCTCGCGGCCGTCGGCGTGCCGGGGCAGGGCCTCGCCATCGACTACCAGGTCGTCGTCGCCATCCGGAAGTTCGAGGTCGACGTCGACAAGGGCAATACCGCGGTCGTCGAGTTCTCCGTCAAGGCGCTGAACGACCGCAACGGAACTGTCCGAGCAACGCGCGTCTTCACCGCGACCGCCGCCGTTGGCGGTGTCGACACCAGCACCACCGCCGGCAAGGCCGCCTATGTCGCGGCGCTCAACGCCGCTTTCGCCAAAGCCACCACCGACGTCGTCGCCTGGACGCTGTCGCTGGTCTGAGCGTCGGCGTTCTCGAGGGAAGGTGGGCTTCAGTCCATCACCCCGCGGCTGGCGGAAGCATCAAAGGGCCGGACTCCTCGAAAGGAGTCCGGCCCTTTTGCGTTCGTGCGTGGCGTGCCGTTGGGGAGCGGGAGTGCATGTTGCCAACGGGCCCAGCAGCAGCCGTCGCGAGACGTGCCAGTCGGCCTGGTTCATGTTCCGCTGAAGAGTCGCTTTGGCCGGCTAAGTCCATAAGAGAATTGAATAAGTTTTGATTCGCTCTCCGTCGTGAGAAGCGGCCAGCGCATGGGCGTCCGGCGGCCTTGGCTTTCGAAACTAACCGTCCACGGCCTCTGGCAGAGAGCCAACCGCTCTGCTTCGGCGCACCGGTTCGGAGTAGAGGGCCAAAATGACCGGACGGCGTTGCCTCGAATGACCCAGCAAAAACTCTGAGCCTTCCCCGACATGACGCTTCCGAGGGGTATCGCGCCCTCCGAGGAGTTGATGGCTGCCCGTCTGCGATGGGCCCGTAGCCCCGCGGCACCTGCGCTGTCCCTGGCCTCCATGAGAAAAGGGGCGGTCTCTTTCGAGACCGCCCCTTTGTCTAGGTCAGGTGCTGCTGTTGCCGTCCTGTCAGCCGTCGAAGCGGCCGGAGGCATGGGCCAGCATGGTGTAGACCTTGCCGGTGTCGGAGCTGAGATAAGTTCGCGTCAGCGTGTTGTCGGTGTCCTTGCGGGAGACGTCCGTCAAGAGGTTCTCGAAGTCGGCGATGTAGCGGTCGACAGCCGAGCGGAAATCCGTGTCGCGTTGATACTTGCGGCGGATCTCGTCGAAGGTCTGCTGGCCCTTCATGGTGTAGAGCCGGCGGGTGAACACGTTGCGTTCGCCCTTGCGGTAGCGGTCCCACAGCTCGACCGAGGCGTTGTGGTCGATCGCCCGGGCGATGTCGACCGACAGCGAGTTCAGCGATTCAACCACATGCGCGGCGGACCGACCCTCGGCCTTGGCGGGTTCAGGCGCCGTCTCCGGTGCGGCGTGGGCTTCCTCGTCCTCCTCGCGGGAGGCGCGGCGCAAGAGGTCGGAGACCCAGCCGCCGCTCTTGGCTTCGCTCGCCTCTGCCTGGCGCAGCGGGGCGGCGCTCGGCGTCAGCATGGCGGGGGGACGCTCGACCTCGGCCGTGCCGCGCTGTTCGCGGGTGAACTCGGCGCCATGCGTCCCCGTCATCCGCGTCTCTAGCATGCGGTCCTCGGCAACCTGCTGCTCGGGCGCTGCCTGCTCGATCCGACGCTCCGGCTCGGCCGGACGCTGGGCGACCGCTGCCGTCTGGCCGCCGGCCGACGGGCCGGACTGGCGCAGTTCGGCGCGCGGCTGCGGCTGGGCTGCCGGACGCCGGCTGCCGACGTCGAAGGCACGGCCCGACTGCGAGACGATGTCGCTGAGATCGCGCAAGGCGCGGATCTGGTCGGACACGGCCCTGCGCATCGCCTCGGTGCTCTCGCGGGCCTGCTCGGGCAGCTCGAAGACGCCGCGCTTGATCTCCTCGCGGGTCTGGCCGAGCTCCTCACGGATCACGGTCGCGGTCTTGCGCATCTCGTCGGTCGCGCCGCTGAAGCGCTTGGTCGCATCCTCGACCACCGACAGAACCGCCGTACGGATTTCCGAAGCCGCGTTCCGCGAGCGGGTCTCGACGGCCTCGAGCTGCTTATCGGTCTCGCCGAGCGAGGCGCCGACTTCCGACGACAGGCGGGCGGAGAGCATGCGCGAGCGCTGCTCGGTGCGCTCGAACAGGCCGTCGACGACCTCCTCGAACGACCGCATGAGATCGCCGATCTCCTCCGAGCGCGAGACGAGGCCGGCGGAGAGTGTCTCCAGGCCGTCGCGGCGCTCTTCCAGCGTCGTCTGCAGGTTGGACTGGGCGGAGTCCAGCAGCTGCGCCGCTTCCTGCAGCAGGTGGCCGTGGTCGTCGAAGCGCTCGGCGATCGAGGCGACCTTGCCGTAGGTGGAGGACGACAGCTGGTCGAGGCGGGCGAGGTTGCCGTCGAGCAGCTTCGAGGAGGCCGAGAGCTGCTCCACGGCGCGGTCGGCGCCGTTGGTGAAGCGGCTGCTGGTCTCCTGCAGCGTCGAGTCGATCGCGCCGAGATTGCCGCTGGCCTCCTCGACGAGGCTGCGCAGCGCGCCGTTGGTCTGCGACAGGCGGTCAATCAGCGCGTCGATGTCCTGCGACAGCGCCTCGCGCATGTCGGTCACGAGGCCGACCGCATCATTGGTGCGGGCATCGAAGCCGGCAAGGATCTCGCCGGACGACTTGCTGAGCGTCTCGACCGTCTCCCCGGCGCGGCGGCCGAGGGCTGCGATGAGCGCCGCGTTCTCGGACCGCAGGCGGTCCGACGCGTTGCGGGCGGAGACGTCGATCATCTCGGC
The DNA here is from genome assembly GCF_055730135.2 of Mesocryomonas lacus. Lineage (NCBI taxonomy): Bacteria > Pseudomonadati > Pseudomonadota > Alphaproteobacteria > Hyphomicrobiales > Aurantimonadaceae > Mesocryomonas > Mesocryomonas lacus. The sequence goes on from NZ_JBUZWE020000012.1 coordinate 62,115, forward strand.
GACCGCCGTGCCGCTCTCGGTGAAGCGCTCGACCAGCGGGCGGGCCTCTTCCTCGATCAGGCGGGCGATTTCGGCGCTGCGCTCGGCAAGCAGCTCGTTCAGCGCCTTGGTCTTCTCGTCGAGGTCGCCCGTCAACAGGCGGGCCCGCGAGGCGAGCGACCGCTCGGAGCTGGCGATCTTGCCGATCAGTTCCTCGCTGAAGCTCGCGGCACTCTCGATGAGCTGGCCGCGGGCCTGGTCGGTCTCGACCCGGATCTGGTTGCCGACGCCGGCGAACTGCGCGGCGATCTCGGCGCTTTGGGCGATGATCGCGTCGCGCGCCATGTCGGCATCCCGCAGCAGGATGGCCGAGGCACCGGCAACGTCGTCGCGCAGGCGACCAGAAATGTCGGTGAGCTCGCGTTTCATCGATGCCGAGGCGCCGTCGAGCTCGCCACGGATGGTCGACGCGACTTGGTCGAGCTCGCCGCGCAGCGCCGTCGACGAACCGCCGATGGTTTCCGACAGCTCCCGCGAGAGATCGGCGAGTTCGTTGGCGAACCGGGCACTGCGGGCGTCGAGCGCTTCGCTCGCACGATCCGCCTCACTGCTGATCCGCTCCGACACGCCGCCGATGCGGCTGGCGAAGGCCTCGGTGTTGTCTGCGATGACGAGGCGAGCCTCGTCGCTGCGCTGGCGGATGACCTCGGCCGCGGCGACGATCTCGGCGGCGATCGCCTCGGCGTCGGCACGGAACCGATCACGCGAGTCGCCGCTGGCGTCGCGGAGCAGGTCGACCGCGCCGGTGACCTGGCCGGCCATGGCCTGGACGACGTCGCCGATGTTGTGGCGGGCTTCCTCGCCGCGCTCGCGGATGGCGACCGCTGCTGCTGCAATCTCCTCGGCGATCACCGCGGCATCGCGGCGGAACAGGTCTCGGGTCTCGTCGCCGGCATCGCGCAGACGATCGGACACGCGGTCCATCTCGGCCGCGAGGGTCGCTGCCTGCTCGGCGATGATCTGCCGGGCCGCGTCGCTGCGGGCGCCGAAAGACGACGTGGCGGTGGTGATTTCCTCGGCGATGACCTCAGCGTCGCGGCGGAACAGCGCGCGGCTTTCGTCGCCGGCATCGCGCAACCGGTCGGATGCGAGGTCGAGTTCGGTCGACAGCGTGGCGGCCTGCTCGGCGATGATCCGCCGGGCGAGTTCGCTGCGGTCGCCGATCGAGGCGGTGGCGGAGATGATTTCCTCGGCGATGACGGCCGCATCCTGGCGGAAGCGGTCGCGCGATTCGTCACCCGCGGCGCGCAGCAGGTCTGCCGCCGTCGCGAATTCGCCGACGAGGGCACCGGCCTGGTCGCTGAACTCGGCGCGGCTCTCGATCGCGTCGGCCCGGAGCCTGTCGGCGACTTCCGACAGGCCGCCGACGAACTCGGTGGCAAGAAGCGCCAGCCGCTCGCGGGAGGCCTCGGCCTCGGCCCGCATGGCCAGCGATGCGCCGCCGAGTTGCGTGGCGAAGACGGCGCCTTCGCCGATCAGCGTCTCGCGCACCGAAGTCGCCTCGTTGCGCATTTCCTTCGAGACGGCGGCAACGGAGAGCGCCAGGGCCTCGGCCTCGCCGGTGAACCGGTCGCGGGCCTCGGCGGCGAGCGTGCGCAGTGTTTCCGACGCGCTTTCGACGGTGCGGGCGATGCGGCCACCCTCGGCCGACAGATCGCCGTGCGCCGCCTCCGCCTTCTCCTTCAGGTCGTCGGCAATGCCGGCAAAGCGGGCGGACAGCCGCTCGGCTTCGTCGGCGATCTTCAGGCGCGCTTCCTCCGTGGAGGCGGCGACGATGCCGCCGAGGCCGGCGACGGCGCTGGCCAGCGACACGGTCTCGCCCTCGAGGCCGGCGCGGGCGCGCTCGGCTTCTTCGGTCATCGTGGCGGTAGCGGTGGTGATGGCGCTGCGCAGCGCGTCCGCGACAAGGGCCGCGCGGGCGTTCAGCGTGCGCTCGACATTGCCGAGGCCGCGCTCGAGCGCCGTCGAGATCGCGTCAGTGCGCTGGTCGATCGCCGACGTCAGGCCGGTCTGGCCGTTGTCGAGGGCGGTGACGAGATCGGCACGGCGCGCTTCCAGCGACCGGCTGACCTCTTCGACGCTCTGCTCGATCGAGCGGCGGACGTCGTCCGCACGGTCGCCGAGCGTCGCCGCCGCAGAGCGGGTGACCTCGTCGAGGAGCCCGGAAATGCCATCCCGCTTTTCTTCGAGGACGGCGACCAGCCGCCCATCGACATCGCTGAACGCAGCGGTGAAGCGCTGCACGCTCTCGTCGAGACGCACAGTGAGGTGCTCACTGCCGCGACCAAGTTCGGTGACGAGACGCTCCGTGCGCTGGTCGAGACCGGCGAGCAGCGTACCCTCGGAGCCGTCGACCATCTTGTGGATGGTCTCCATACGCTCGTCGAGGCGGGTGGTGAGGCTCTCGCTGCCACGCTCAAGGAGGGTAGCGAGGCGGGTCGCGCGGTCGTCGAGCCCGGAGGACAGACGGGCCGCACGCTGGTCGAGGCCGGCGAGGAGCGAGCCTTCCGAGCCGTCGACCATTTTATGGATGACGCCCATGCGGTCGTCGAGACGCTGGGTCAGGCTCTCGCTGCCGCGGTCGAGCTCGGCGGCAAGACGCAGCGCGCGCGCCTCGAGTTCGACGGAAAGGCGATCGGTGCGCTGGTCGAGGCCGGCCAGCAGAGTGCCTTCGGACGCGTCGACCAGGGAGCGGATCGACTGCATGCGTTCGTCGAGCCCGTCGACCATCTGGGCGCGGGCCGCTTCGACCATGTCGCGAAGCTCGGAAGTGCGCGTCTCGAGATCGGAGGACAGGCGTCCGGTGCGCTGGTCGAGGCCGGCCAGGAGCGTGCCTTCGGAACCGTCGACCAGGGCGTTGATCGACTGCATCCGGGCGTCGAGGCCGTCGAGCAGCTGCGCACGTGCGGCTTCGACGATGCCGCGGAGATCTGAAGCACGGATTTCAAGGTCGGAGGAGAGGCGTTCGCTCCGCTGATCGATGCCGGCCAAGAAGGCTCCTTCGGAACCGTCGACCAGAGCGTTGATCGACTGCATGCGGGCGTCGAGCCCGTCGAGCAGCTGGGCACGAGCGGCTTCGACGACACCGCGGAGGTCCGACACGCGGCTTTCGAGGTCGGAAGAGAGGCGTTCGGTGCGCTGGTCGAAGCCAGCCAAGAGTGTTCCCTCGGAACCGTCGACCAGGGCGTTGATCGACTGCATCCGCTCCTCGAGGCCGTCGAGCAGCTGCGCGCGGGCAGCTTCGACGATGTCGCGCAGATCCGATGCGCGGGTCTCGAGGTCGGCGGACAGCCGCTCGGTGCGCTGGTCGAAGCCGGCCAGCAGCGTGCCTTCGGAGCCCTCGACGAGGGTGTTGATCGACTGCATCCGCGCGTCGAGACCGCCGAGCAGCTCGGTACGGGCGGCTTCGACGATGCGGCGGAGGTCCGAGGCGCGGGTCTCAAGGTCGGAGGTGAGGCGCACGGTGCGCTGGTCGAGGCCAGCCAGCAGCGTTCCCTCGGAGCCGTCGACCAGCGAGTGGATCGACTGCATGCGCTCGTCGAGACCGTCCAGCAGCTGCGAACGGGCAGTCTCCACGATGTCGCGTAAGCCGGCGGCACGGGCGTCGAGACCCTCGTTGAGCTGGCGGGTGCGGGCTTCGAGATCGCCGGAAAGGGTCATGGTGCGGTCGTCGAGGCCGACAACGATCTGGTTGCGCGAGTCTTCGACCACGGCGCGCAGCGTCTCGACGCGGCTGACGAGATCGTCGGTGATGCCGTTGACGGCCGTCTCAAAGGCCGTGCGGATGCCGCCGACGCGCTCGTCGAGCGCCCCGACCAGCGTCTCATGCGTCTCCTGCGCCAGACTGCGCAAAGTCTCTGTGCGGTCGCCCAGCGCCGTGCTGAGGGCAGCATGGCGGGCGTCGAGCGTCTCCACGAGGCCAGTCTCGGTCTCGCGCAGCAGCTTCTCGGTGGCCGTGATGCGGTCGGCAAGATCAGTGCCGAAGCTGGCGGCCCGCGTGTCGAAGCCATCGAACAACCGGGTCGAGCGATCGTCGATCGCACCGACGAAGATGTCGGCCTTTTCGGCGAGCAGCGTTTCGATGGCCAGGCGACGCTGGTCGAGCATGTCGGCGATGCTCTTCGTGCGCTGGTCGGTGCCGGCGCCGAGCGAGGTCTCAGCCTGCTCGAGGATGGTCTGCAGCCGGTCGACATTGCCCTCGATCGAGGCGCCTATCGAACCGGCGCGCTCCTCGAGATTGCCGATGAGGCTCTGGTGGGCGAAGGCGAGGGTGGTCTCGAGGTCTTCGGTGCCGTTCTTCAGGGCCGACTCGAGCGAGCCGATGCGCTCGTCGACGGTGCGGCTGAAGCTGCCGGCATTCTCGTCCATGATCGACCGGAAACCGGCCATCCGCTCGTCGAGGAGCGTGCGGATTTCGGCGGCGCGGCCTTCGAGCGTCGATCCGGCGAGCGCCACGGCGGCGCCGGTGGAGGTGGCCAGCTCGCCCTGGGCGGTGGCGACCGCCTCGGAAATCTCGCGGCTGCGCTCGGCGAGCGTGCGGGCGAACTCGACCGAACGCTGCTGCAGGGCATTGGCGATGCGGTCGCTGGACTCGACGATGGTCGAGGTGCGGGTCTCGATGGCCGAGACCAGGGCGCCGCCGCGGTCGCTGAGGGTTGCCTCCAGCCGGTCGAGGCGCTCGTCGATGTTGCCGATGGTCTCGCTGTTCTTCTCCGACAGCATCTCGGCCGCGCGCTCGGTGCGCTCCTGCAGGCCAAGGGTCAGGAGATCAAGGAAGCGGGTGCTCTCATCCGTGAGGGTGCGCGAGCGCTGGTCGAGCGTCTCACCGAGAGCGTCCATGAAGGTCTTACCGTCGCTCTCCAGCCGCTCGGTGCGGGTGGAGAGGAGGCCGGCGACGGCATCGCCCGACACCTGCAGGCGCTGGCTGAGTGTCTCGCTCATCTCGCCGATGGTGCGCGTCATCGCCTCGGTGCGGTCCTGAAGCTCGGTGGAGCGGGCTTCGAGGAGGCCCGTGACGGTCTCGCCGGTGACCTGCAGCCGCTCGGTCGCGGCCTCGGCGCTCTGGTTGATGCGGGCAACGAAGCCCTCGCTCGACGCATCGAGCCGCTCGCTGGCGATGCGGCTCTTGTCCTCGAACAGCGAGGCGAGGTCGGCACTGCGGGCGGTGTAGATCTGCGACAGCTCGTCGCCGCGGCTTTCCAGGAGGCTTTCGAATTTGGTCGAGGCATCCTCGATCCGGCGGAGGATTTCGTGCGAGGCGGTGTCGACGTCCTCGACCAAGCGCTGGTGCGAACCGACGACGGAGGAGCGCAGCTTCTCGGCATGGCTCAGCATCGCCTCGCGCTCGGCGGCGAGATCGTTGACGAGCGAGCGGATGCGCACCTCGTTGTCGGCATAGGACCGCTCGAGCGCGGTCACCTCGGAATGCACCAAGGTCTCGAGTTCCGACGTGCGGGCGAGCGCCCGCTCGACGCCTTCGCCGAGCGCCGAGACTTCACGGCGAACCGCCTGGCCGACGCTCATGACGCGCTCGGTGGCGACGCTCTCCGGCTCGGCGAGGCGCAAGGCCACCTCGGCCATCGAGCGGCTCATCAGCCGCAGCTCGGACGAGCGGCGGACCATGACGGCGAAGGCGAAGATCAGGAGGATCGGTGCGAGCGCCAGGGCAGTGACGACCAGCAGCCCGGTCGAGCGGGTCAGCTCCGCAGCGCTGCCGGGGAGGGTGAAGAGATTGGCGCCATAAACGCCGTAGCCGAGGAAGACGGCCAGGCCAAACCAGAGCGCCGAGACGATGGCGGCGATCACCAGCGGTGTGCGCGATGGACGGCGCGACAGCATCGCCTGCGCGATCACCGAGGAACGGCGCAGCTCGTCGTTCGCCGGAACCTTGCGGTTGCTGGCGGGAGCATTGGCGGCGGTCATCGGGACCGAGCTTGCAGGGATGTCCTTCGCCGGGGTCGGTCGAGCCGGACCAGCGGTACCGGCGCCGGCGGAAGAAGGAGCCGGTGCGCTGTCGGCGGCTGGCGACGCCGGTGTTGATGCGGAGGAGGCCGAGACGGACGCGGACGGAGCCAATGGCCGCTGGCGGATGGTCCCGGCGGCGTCGCGCCCGGCGGTGCCGCCCGCGGCAGCGGCGGCGGTCGCGGTGTTGGCAGCGGCGAAGGCGGCAGCGCCAACCGCGGCACCGGTGGTCGCTTCCATCAAGGGGACGTCGACGGACTGGAAGGCGCCGGTCGCCTCCTCGATCTGCCGGTCGAATTCGGTAAACGCGAAGTCGATGTCGATCGTGTCGGCGCTCAGCGTTGCCGCTTCGACATGGCCCTCGGCCTCGCCACCGATGTCGATGGTCTCGGCCTCCGCCGTCGCGTCCGTGGGCATGAAGTCGGCCGTCAGCGCGGCTTCGAGTTCGTCCAGCGCCCCTTCGGGCAGCGTGTCGGAAGTCTTGATGTTCGCCATGTGCGGTCGCGCCTCATACTCGTTACGCCGACCCGCCTGAGGGCCGCATCCCGATACTCGAGCCGAAGCCGGTGCATCCGGCTGAAGTCTCGGGGACGATCCGCGTGCGCTCCCGAGGGAGCACGCGCGGCTTTGGTCATCTTGCATGGTAGTTACGGGCGTTTTCGAAAGAAACCGTAAAACCCGACGATCCTTACAAGTTTAAACATAAGGTTAACGACAACGCTAAAATCCGAGATTTTTCGCCTGCAGACGCTGGTGGGCAGGGGCTCGGCCGGCGGCGTCCGACGTCTCGGACCGTCCAGCCCCGGCTATGCCCTTAGCCAACCATCGTTTTTTGTCGACGGTTCCATGTTTCGTCCGCCCGCCCTGTGGAAGTGAGCCGGCAACGTTAATCCACTCTACACCATCTACGGGCAGCATTGAATGCTGGGGCGGCATTCGCCTGTGAATCCAGCGCCGCGCACGAACGGTGTGCAGCAAGCCCGAAACGCGGGCTTCGCAGGACGCCCGACGACGGAGACGAGGCCATGCGCCAACCCAACCCATCCTTCAGCGCCGGGCCTCCCAAAAGGACTGCGTGCCCATCGCGTGGACGGCCGATCGATCTCGTCCACCTGTCGCGTCAGACGCTGGGTGACAACGCGCTGGAGCAGGAGGTGCTCGGGCTGATGGGCCGCCAGATCGAGGTCTTCGCCTGCCGGATCGACCTTGCGACCGACGAGGAGCGGCGGCACATCGCCCACGCCTTGAAGGGCGCGGCGCGCAACATCGGCGCCTTCGCTTTGGCCGATGCAGCGGAGGTGTTCGAGCAAGCGCCCGCCGACGGCACCGCCCGCGCGGCGCTGGGCGACGAGATGCGCCGGACGTCCGCCTTCATCACCGGCCTCAACCCCGGCTGAGCGGCGCACCGGCCGGGACGGTCCGGCGCTAACTGGAACTGTTCCAGCCTGCGGTTGACTTCCGCGCGACCGAGCCGCTAACCCATCTGACGAAACGCAAGCGGCAGGGCTCCATGACGCACATCACCTTCGTCACCCATGGCGGCGAGCGCTACGAGGTCGAGGCGCCCAACGGCAGCTCGGCGATGGAGGCGGCGATCCGCAATTCGGTGCCAGGCATCGATGCCGAATGCGGCGGCGCCTGCGCCTGCGCGACCTGCCATGTCTACGTCGACGCGGAATGGACGGCGGTCGTCGGCGAGCCCGAATCGATGGAAGAGGACATGCTGGATTTCGCCGTCGACATGCGGCCGAACTCACGGCTCTCCTGCCAGATCCGCATCCGCGACGAACTCGACGGCCTGGTGCTGACCATTCCCGAGCGCCAGTCCTAACAAGACAGGCGGCCGCAGGCTGTTGCCTCGGTCCTGATCCACGGCAGGCGCCGTTCCCTTGGAACGCGCTTGACTGATGCTGCTATTCTGCCGACGCGGCCTCGATGTTGCGTTTCAAGAGGCGCCGAAGCCGCATGTTCATCTCGCGGCCCTCGACCACGTCGAACTGAACCTGCTCGGCCTGGTGGGCCGCGAGATAGCGCGCGCTGACGGCGTTGACGCGGGCTTCCATCGCCTCGCAGGTTTTCTCCGGCGCAAGGTTTCGCAACGCGCTTTCCATCCGGCGGACGTAGCTGCGGGCGATTTTCGCGTGGTCGTTCTCGTGCCGGGCGATATCGTCCGAGAGCGTGTTCCAGATCACCGCGACGCTCGGCGAGGCGCTCTTGGGCGATGTCCACTTCGGCAGTGTCTTGACCAGCCGCAGCGTCAGCTGGGTGCGGGCGACCTTGCACCGCGCGCCAACCGGGAGATAGGTGACCTTGCCGTCGAACTTCACCTCGGTGGCGCCGGGGTGGCGCATGTTCGTGCCGGCCATCAGCGGGCCCTTGCGGCCGAGATCGCGGTCGAGTTCTTCGAGCGTGGTGCCGGTGACCGAGAAATATTTCGTCTGTTCGCGGATGTCGGCAGCCCGAACGGTCATTGACGTGCCGAAAAGGATCGCGACAAGCGAGAGAGTGCGCAGCATCATCGTCTCCGACGCGGTCGTGGATAGCTGGCCACGCTACCGCAAGCGGGCGTTGATACAAGGACCTAGCCTAACACCATTGTGCGACCGATAGGTTGCCAACGGGTATCTGAAGGGAATGGCATGCTGCCTTTGAAGCCGCGTGGCGGGACATGGCAGGTCGGACACGGCCGCCAACTGGTGCTGGGCGACCGCGCCTGCATCATGGGTATCCTCAATGTGACTCCGGACAGCTTCTCGGACGGCGGCCGCTACGCCGGCGTCGAGGCGGCGGTGTCGGCGGCGCTGCAGATGGCCGCCGACGGCGCTGAGATCATCGACATCGGCGGCGAGTCCACCCGGCCGGGCGCGACGCCCGTGTCGCCGGAGGAGGAGCAGCGGCGCATCCTGCCGGTGATCGCCGCGCTCGCAGGCCGGACCGACTGCCTGATCTCGGTCGATACCTACCGCGCCGAGACGGCGCGGCTGGCGGTGGCGGCGGGCGCGCACATCGTCAACGACGTGTTCGGGGCGCAGAAGGACCAGGCCATCGCGGCGGTCGCGGCGGAGACCGGCGCCGGCCTCTGCCTGATGCACACCGGGCGCGAGCGCGACAAGCTGCCCGACGTCATCGAAGACCAGTTCCACTTCTTGGAGGCTTCACTGCGGATCGCCGAGGCGGCGGGCGTCGCGCGCGAGAAGATCGTGCTCGATCCGGGCTTTGGCTTCGCCAAGGATGGGCCGGAAAACATGGTGCTGATCGCCCGGATGGGGGAACTCCGGGCGCTCGGCTATCCGCTCCTCGTCGGCACGTCGCGCAAGCGCTTCGTGCGCGGCGCGATCGGGCGGGAGGATCCCGAGCCGGATTATGCCACCGCGGCGACGAGCGTTCTGCTGCGCGAGCGCGGCGCCGACATCTTCCGCGTTCATAACGTGCCGGCGAGCCGTGATGCGCTGGCGATCGCCGATGCCTTGCGGGCTGGGGTGGAGGGGCGTCAGTGGTAAAGGAGACGCGGCCAGAGGGGGCAAGGATGAGCGCGATCGAGACGAAGGCCGTGGAGGCACCAGCGGCCGGTGTGCGGGCGCTGCTCGGCCTTGGCGGGAACATCGGCGACCCCGTCGTCAACATGCGCCGGGCGCTGCAAGCCTTGGATGCCCGCGACGACGTCACGGTCGCGGCGGTGTCGCGGATCTACCGGACGCCGCCCTGGGGCGTCCTCGACCAGCCCTGGTTCGTCAATGCCTGCGCGGCGGTCGATACGGTGCTGTCGCCGCGGGCGCTGCTGGAGCTCTGCCTTGCTACCGAGCGCTCGCTGAAACGCGAGCGGCGGGAGCGCTGGGGACCGCGCACCATCGATCTCGACGTGCTCGACTATGGCGGCAAGGCCTATGAGGATTCGGAGCTGACTTTGCCGCATCCCCGGATGGGTCTGCGCGCCTTCGTGCTGGTGCCGCTGGCCGAGATCGCACCGGGGTTCACCGTTGAAGGCCGGCCGATCGCCGACGCCATCGCGGCGGTGGCGGGCGAGGGGATCGAGGTGGCGAGCGCCGACGGGGAGTGGTGGCGCGAGAACGCCAAGTAGGGCGACGGGGTGAAGGCCGGGGCCTTACTCCTCCAGCGCGGTCTGCTTGATCGGGGCTTCGCCGCGGGTGAGGCTCATGCCGATGACCGGGACGAGGTCCTCGGCGACGCGCACCGAGATCGAGATGTTCAGCTTGTCGCGGCCGTCGAGCTTGGCGATCATCGCGCCCTTCAGCTGCTTGCGGTCGAGGCCGACGACGATCTGGTCGCCGGCGACATTGCCGGAGACGATGTCGAGGCCCTTGCCGAGCGCGCCGTCGAGGAAGGCGCCCTTGTAGGTCGCGCCGTTCTTGCTGACCTCGGCGCGCATCTTCTGCGAGAAGATGCCAACGCGGCAGGTGCCGTCGAGCGCCATTCCGGGGTTCTTCGCGAGTGACTCGCCGCTGAGGCTGCAGACGAACTTGGTGCCCTTGTACTTGCCGGCGACGATCTCGCCCGGCCCGCCCCACTGGCCCACCACCTTGTCGAAGAAGACCTCGTCGCCGCCGGCGGCGACGGGAGCGGTAACGGCGATGAGGGTCGAGGCGGCAAGCGCGAGGCCGGCGAGCAGTTTGACGGGCATTTCAGGCACTCCGAACCGGCGAGGGGACTGAACCCCGACCGGTCCTTTATCGCCCGGAACGGTTAACGCTTCCTTTCAGCTGGCTACCGAGCCGGGCTCACACTCTGTTGACCGGCGCCTGCGGCTTCTTTGCATCACCGCGCAAGCTGCCGAGATCGCTCATGAAATCGCTGATCTTCGGACGCTTGGCCTGGAGGAAGGGCATGGGCCGGCAGAGGTCCATGGCGGCAAGGCCAATGCGGGCGGTGAGGAGGCCGTTGACGACGCCCTCGCCGAGCCGGGTCGAGAGCTTCGCGGCCAGCCCATGGCCGACCACCTGCCCGATCACGTCGTCGCCGATTGCTATAGTGCCGGTGACCGCGAGATGGCCAAGGACGTTGCGCGTCAGCTTGATGAGGCCGAGCGTGCCGGGCCGCGCGCCGTAGAGCTCGGCAATCAGGCGGATCAGCCGGACGCTCTCGAACAGGACGAAGCCGACATCGACGAGCGCCTTCGGGCTGACGGCGGTGACGACCGAGACGCGCTTGGCCGAGTTTAGCACCAGCGCACGCGCCAGCAGATCGAGCGGCATCAGCAGTTCGCGTTCGGCGAGGATGATCTGGTTGCGGCCGTCGATCACGTCGTCCTTCGCCGCTGCCAGCCGCGCGCGACCCTCCGCTGTGCCCGGCTTGCCCGCGAGAAGGGCGACGAGGCCCGCGACGACCCGCTTCGCCTCGTCTTCCGAGTCGCTCTCATAGGCCTTCAGCGCCGCCTTGCGCTCGCGGTCGACGGCGGACAATCGCATCAGGCCGAGCGCCTCGCGCAGCACGATGCCGAGCGCGCCGATGGCGAGGAGAGCAGCGAAGCCCAGCGCCGTCCAGCCCAGCCAGTCGGCGCGGGTGAAGAGGTCGCGCACTAGGCCATCGACGGCAAAACCGATGGCGATCGAAACCAGCGCGCCGAGAGCGCCGAGGAAGAGCTTGGCGAAGGGAAAGCGCCGGCGCGGTGCCGGCAGCGGCACGAGGCCGGCATCCAGCGCCTCGATCGCCTCGTCCGGCTCGATCGACAGGCTGGCGATGTCGGGGAGGGCGCGCGGGGCGCGGCCGGTTTCCGGCTCGCTCGAAGGTTCCGCGAAGGGCGCCCGCCGGTCGAGGCTATCGACGCGAAAGGCCGCGGGGCGGCGGGGCAGCTCGGAATCGCTCATGCCAGCTTGTCTCCGATCAGGAACTGCAGGGCGCGGTCGAGCCGGATGTGCGGCAGCGACAGCGTCAGGCCTTCGTCGCTCCGCTCCAACCGCGGCGGCTTGAAGCGCACGAAGGTCAGCGGATGGCGCGCCGCCCCGTTTTGTCCACCGGTAAAGAGGCGGGCGGGGTCGGCGGGGAGGTCGCCGGGAAACACCGCGGTCTCCGTCTGGCCATCGAAGAGCTCGCCGGCGATCGTTTCGCCTGCCATCGGCGTGCCGACGATCACCGGCAGGCGCTGGCCGCGGTCGTCGGCATAGGCCTCGTGCGTTGCCCGCACCGCCGCCATTGCCAGCACGTCGGTGCTGGCGCCGGAGAAGTCGGCACGGGTGATGGCACCGTCGACCAGCCGGCGGACGATCCGCTCAAGCCGCTGGTGGCTGGTGCGGTGGAGATGGTCGGCCTTCGTGGCGGCGACGAGAATGCGGTCGATGCGCCGGGTGAGAAACGAGCCGAGCCAGCTCGCCTTGCCCGGCCGGAAGCAGACGAGGATGTCGGCAAGCGCGGCTTCGAGGTCCTGCACCGCCTCGGGGCCGGCATTGATCGCCTGCATCACGTCGACAAGCAGGATCTGCCGGTCGAGGCGGGCGAAGTGGTCGCGAAAGAAGGGTTTGACCACGACGGTCTTGTAGGCCTCGTAGCGCCGCGCCAGGAGGGCGGCGAGCGAGCCTTTCGGGTAGGTGGCGCCTGGCTCGACCGGCAGCGGCGCGAAGGTCAGCGCGGGCGAGCCCTCGAGGTCGCCTGGCATCAGGAAGCGCCCCGGGGGCAGCGTAGAGAGTGCCGTCCTGTCGGCGCGGCAGGCCCTGAGATAGGTCGCGAACGCTGTCGCCAGCCGCACCGCGGTCAACTCGTCCGCCGGGGCGGCGATGTCGGTCGCATCGAGCAGCGCCAGGAACTCGCCGGCCATCTCCGCCCGAGACGGCAGCCGGGCACGCTCGATTGCCTCGCGCGAGAAGGTGGCGTAGTCCTTGTCGAGCAGCGGCAGGTCGAGCAGCCATTCGCCGGGGTAGTCGACGATGTCGATCGACAGCTTGCCGGCCTTGAACAGGCGCGACCAGCCAGAAGCCGATTCGAACTCGATGGTCAGCCGCAGTTCGGAAATCGCCCGGGTCGATTGCGGCCAGAGGCGCTCCTCGAGAATGGTCCGGATATGCTCCTCGTACTGGAAGCGGGGCACGGCGTCGTCCGGCTGCTCCTCGAGGAAGCTGCGCGCGATGCGCCCGGAAGCCTGCGCCTCGAACATCGGCAAGCGGCCGGCATGCAGGAGGTTATGGACCAGCGCGGTGATGAACACCGTCTTGCCGGCACGCGACAGCCCGGCGACGCCGATCCGTACCGTCGGCTGGAACAGCGAGCCGGTGCGCTCGGTCAGCGTGTCGAACGCGATCCGCGCTTCGTCAGTCAGGGAGGTCATGAACGCGGCAGGCTCCGTCCGTTGGCGGCTCGGGCGGATATAGGATGGCCCCCCGCCCGGCGACAGGTGTTGCGCACCCGCACCGGCCAGAGATCAGCCGCCGTGGTCGCGCGGCCGCAGGAGACGACGGAGGTGACCGCTGCCGGCCGTGATGGCGTCGAGCCCGGTCGCGAATTCTATGACGGCAAGGCCGGCGGTCGGAAAACCCTCGGCCAGCGCGGCAAGCGCCTCGCTCTCGCCGCTGCCGGCAAGCGAGAGCGTGAACTCCTCGATCATCGGGTTGTGGCCAACGATCAGGAGCCCCTTCGCGCTCTCGTGGCGGTGGGCCGCCGCGAGATAGGCTTCGACGCCGAGGGCGTAGATGTCGTCGGAGGTCGTGACCGTGAGATCAGGCGGGAGATGCGGGCGGAGGGCTGCAAAGGTCTCCGCTGCGCGCGCTGCGGTGGAACAGACGACGGCATCAATGGCGCACCCTGCCGCCAGCAGTCTCGGGCCGAGCGCCAGCGCATCCTCCCGCCCGCGGGCGTCGAGCGGTCGCTGGTGATCGCGCTGACCCGGCAAGGCCCAGGAGGAATGGGCATGGCGCAGAAGAGTGAGCGTGCTGCGGACTGTCTCGGTCATAGCATTTGCTAGCGCATCGCCCGATCAGCGGAAACCGATTTGTGATGCGGAGGCCACGGGAGTTCTGGTGCCCTTCTATGGTGGGGGTAAACGCATGGCGTGCGCTGCGCGCGGAGGGCGCGAAGGCCGATCGAAGAACCGCAGCTTGTACGGAAACCGGAACAAGCAAAGCCGCACGCAGCGCCCTTGCCGAGGCCGATCTTGAAAGCCGAGTAAAAACCTTGTCTTAGGACATGTAGCCACAAACCAGTTGCGTCCGAGAACGCGCTTGTTCATGTCCCCAAGCATGGCTATAAGCACCGCCGTGACGGCTTTGAAGGACGCGGTATGGGTGAAACTCTGCATATCGAGGCGAGTCTGTCGGAAGACGGCCCGTTCATGAACGATCGGCAGCGGGACTATTTCCGCAAGAAGCTGCTAGCTTGGAAGGCCGAGATCCTGCGTGAGTCCCGCGAGACGCTGGAAATGCTGATCGCCGAGAACTCGAACCTTGCCGATCTCGCCGACCGTGCCTCGTCCGAAACCGACCGCTCCATCGAGTTGCGGGCCCGCGACCGCCAGCGCAAGCTGATCTCGAAGATCGACTCGGCGCTCGAGCGGATCGAGGAGGGGACCTACGGATATTGCGAGGAGACCGGTGAGCCGATCAGCCTGAAGCGTCTCGATGCACGGCCGATCGCCACCATGTCGCTCGAAGCGCAGGAACGCCACGAACGGCGCGAGAAGGTCTATCGCGACGAGTGAAGGCCTGCCTTCAGGTCCCAGAATGAAAAAAGGGCTCCGCAGTGCGGGGCCCTTTTCATTTTCTGTCACATGTCTTCGATTTATCGGCTGTTTCGCCGCGCGATGCCGATGGTTCGGCGCCGCGCGGCAGGATGTCAGCGTGTCTTGCGGTCGGAAATCTCGAAGTCGAAATCTCCGAGAAGCCGCTCCATCTCTTCCTCGAGGGTGAGGGCCCGCGGCGCTTCGGCGGGTTTTTCAGCGGTGGGACGCACGTCCGGCGTGCGGGTTGCCGCGGCCGGCGGGTCGATCCGCACGTCTGGCGCCGGCGCGGAGGCGGCACTCGGCATGTCGTTCCAGCTGACCTGGTCGAAGTCCGAGTCGAGCTCGGCCGACAGGAAATCCTCGAGGCTGGCCGAATCGTCGGTGTCATAGCCACGGGACGGGGCCGGCACCATCGGTGCAGCCGGCTTTGCAGCGGCCGGCGCCGGCGTAGGCGGCGCGAAGCTTGGCAGCGGGCGGGCCTCGACTGGCGCTGCGGCCGGCTTCACCGAAACGGGGGCTGGCTCATAGCTTGGTTTCATCGACTGGATCGCGGTGGCAAAACTGCGGACCGACAAGGGTCTCGGCACCTCCGGTGCGAGCGCCGGCTTATCCGAGTCCTCGGCGGCCGGAGCCGTCGGCTCGGTTGCCTCCGGGTCGCTGCGCGGCGCCGAAACGGGCGTCTTCGGCCCGGCGGGCGCATCGAGCGGGGCCTTGGGGGCCGTGTCGACGCGCGGCAGAACCGGCTCAGCCGGCTTTGCGGCCTCGACTGGCTCGGCCGGAGGCGCCGGCGGGCGTCGCTCGGACGCCGCTGCGACGCGTGCCAGAATGGCTTCCTTCTGCCGTTCGGCCGCGGCGATCAGCGGCGAGCTTGTGACGCGGCTGGCGAACGAAGGTGGCGGCGAGATTTCGGGGGCCGCAGCGGGCGCAGGCGGAGCCGCCGGCGTTGTGTCAGCGCTGACTTTCGGCGCGTCCTGCTGCTGGCTCTCTTCCGGCGTGCGCTCCGGCTCGTCCGACGGCTCGCTGCTGACGGCGGGTTTCGGCGGATAGGTCGGCGTCGCCATCGAGCGCTGCATCGGTGTCGGCGGCACGTAGGCGGCGGTCGATCGGCGGGATGGTGCCTCGTTCACCGACACACGCGGCACCGGCGTCTCGTCCTGGCCAAGGGTCGGCTCGACGCGCTGCGACGGAATCGACGTCCGCGGTGCTGGCGGCACGTTCTGGCCGACCGGCTGGCGCGGCGAAGGGCGTTGTTCCGGCTCGATGCGCGGCGTCCTGACGGGAATGGCGACGCGTGCCTCTACAACGGGGGCCGGTGCGACTGCGCCGGTGGCTGTGTCATCCCCGACGTCGGCATCGGACGGCGAGGCGAAGATATCCGGTGTGCGGCTCGCGACGGGCGCCGACACTGGCGGCGTAACGGTAGGCGCCGACACCGGCGGCGTGACAGCAGGCGCGCGGTCTCTCGGCGCGCCGCCCATCGTCTCCTGCTTGGGGTCTTGCTGCCTCGCGTCCTGCTGCCTGAACTCTTGCGGCCTGACCTCTTGGGCCCGGGTGTCCTGCGACCGCGGCGCGGACGGGCGCACGGCCTGCGGCGTCACAGCGGGGGCAGCGTCTTGCGGTTCGGTGGCGAGGGTCGGGTCCGACCGGGCTGAGCTGACGGCTGCGACGGCCGGTATCGGTGCCGATGGTCCCGCCTGCGGCAGCTGGACGAGGGGCGCCGGCTGCACCGGGACGACAGGCGGAGCCGGCGGGTTCGCGGCCTCAGGCGGCAGGCGCGGCTCGGCCGGTCCGACGGCGTCATCGGCGACGGGCGCGGGGCTGCGGACGTCGATCGGTGGCTCCGCTGCGACGACCGGGGGCCGCGGGACCGCACGCGTCAGCGGACTCGCGGCGCGGCTCTCTTGCCGCGGGTCCTGTGCGGACTGCGGTCGGCCGGGCACGGCGGCGCGCGTCGCCTGCACCGGCACGACAGGCGTTTCGGCAATGCGGGGCGCAGCCGGCTGTGGGCGCGGGGCAGGCAAGGTCGCGGGCGCTGCGGCGCGCTCGACGGCTTCCGGCTCCGGCCGCAGCGACGGCTCCATCCGCTGGGGCCGGGTGGCAGCCGGGATGCGCGTGATGCTGGACTCGACCACGACGTCGTTCTGCCCGCCGATGAGGAGAAGATGCTCGATCTCGTCGCGGCGCACCAGCACGAGCTTGCGCTTCTGGTCGACCACCGCGACGTCCATCACCGCCAGCCGTGGCCCGCGGCCCTTGGAGCGCGGGCCAAGCGTGCCGCCAAGCGCCTTGCGCGCCACCCATATGACGATCAGCAGAAGAAGGATAACGATCGCCGCGGCGACGATCGTCGTCACAATCGGCGCCATGCCTTCGCCGACGAGGCCGACAACCCATTCACGCATACCAAACTCCTGGAACATTTGCGGCATGGTAGACCGGAATTGCGGCGCAAGGACAAGGGTTTTCAGCCCGTTGCGGGTGCAGTGCGGTGGTCCGGCCGGCCCCGGCGTCCAGCACCGCGCCAGTCTCGGCCGGCAAGGATGGCGCTGGGCAGGCGCGCGAATCGCCGGCCGGTGCAGCGCGTGGTGCCGGCGGCTTCCGGTGAAGGGCCGCGTCGGATAGATAGAAGCATGTGTTCGCAAGGGATTCGCCAGCGAAGGCAAGGCCGATTGCGGCACGCTGGCGACGACGGTGCGATGATGCAGCAAGGCGATGGCGGCACGCCGGCGGCGAGCTCGGTTTCGCAGGGCCGGGCGTCATGGCCGGAAGCGGCAGGAAACGGGTAGAGTGATGAACGGACCAGCGGCAGGTATGACCGAGAAGCCCCTGGTCGATCGCAGCGCCAGCGCGGGGGCTGTGCGGCGGATCCTTCTTCTGGGCGGCGCCATGCTGTTTACCGCGGCGGGCCTTGCTCTGTTCGGCCACAGCTATGGCGGCATCGCGCTGCTGGCACTGTTTGCGGTGCTGGCGATGATCGGCATCGCGACGATCTTCGCCGCGGCCCTCGGCCTCGTCGGCATCACGGCGCGCGGCAGCGAAGGCACGATCGCGCAGGATTTTCTCGATACGCTGGGCATCGGCACGCTCGTCGTCGACCGCAAGGGCGGCATCATCTACGCCAACCGCGCCTATGGAACGGCGACCGGGGCGGCCGGCCCGGACGAGCTGAAGACCTTGGAGCGTCTTCTCTCCCGCGAACGCGACGCTTCCGAGGCGATCTACCGGCTGGCCAATCTCGCACGCGAGGACAAGAGCGGCCAGGAAGAGTTCCGGCTGTCGCGCAGTCTCGACGGTAGCGGCGAGGCTGGCCCGCGCTGGTACCGCGCCTCGGTGCGGCCGATGACCGGTCCGGCGGGCGCCGCCCACGCCTGGCAGATCGCCGACATCACCGCCGAGAGGGACGAGCAGGAGACCTTCTTTCAGGACCTGCAGCACGCCATCGACTATCTCGACCATGCGCCGGCGGGCTTCTTCGCCTCAGACCGCAAGGGCCGCATCTCCTATATCAACGCGACGCTCGCCGACTGGCTCGGCATCGAGCTCGCCGCCTTCCGCCCCTACAACCGCTCGATCGAGGATTTTGTCGCCGCCGAGGGCCTCGCGCTGATGGGCTCGGAGCCCGCGGAGGCGGATGCGACGAGCGTCGTAGACCTCGACCTCATCGGCGCCGACGGCAAGCGGCTGCCGGTGCGGCTGATGCGCAAGACCGGCCGCGGCGCCGACGGGACGCTCGGCCTCACC
The DNA here is from genome assembly GCF_055730135.2 of Mesocryomonas lacus. Classification (NCBI taxonomy): domain Bacteria; kingdom Pseudomonadati; phylum Pseudomonadota; class Alphaproteobacteria; order Hyphomicrobiales; family Aurantimonadaceae; genus Mesocryomonas; species Mesocryomonas lacus. Next base: position 80,515 of record NZ_JBUZWE020000012.1, read on the forward strand.
CGCACCATCGTCCTCAACCGCAGCCTCGAGGGCGAGGGCGTCGACGCGCTGGAGGCGGCGGAGGTGCGCTTCACCCGCTTCTTCAACTCCTCGCCGATGGCGATCGCCGCGCTGAACGACACGGGTCTCGTCGTGCGCGCCAACCCGGCCTTTGCAAAAATGTTCGGCCAGGCCGCCGCCAGCGGCTCGGTCGCCATCGCTGAGGGCCTGCGCGACGAGAGCCGCGAGGCGCTGCGCCACGCGCTCGTCGCCGCCAGCCGCAACCAGGCCGGCATTCCCTCGGTCGATGCCGAGCTGACCGGCGAGAACCCGCGCTCGGTGCGGCTCTATGTCAGTGCCGACGTCAGCGATGGCACCGGCGATTCGGCCATCCTCTACGGCGTCGACATCACCGACCAGCGCGCGCTCGAGGACCAGTTTGCCAAGAGCCAGAAGATGCAGGCGATCGGAAATCTCGCCGGCGGCATCGCGCACGATTTCAACAACGTGCTGACCATCATCACCGCCTCGGTCGACTTCCTGCTCCTGAACCACCGGACCGGCGATCCGTCCTTCCAGGATCTCCTCCTCATCAAGCAGAGCGCCAACCGCGCGGCCTCGCTGGTGCGCCAGCTGCTCGCCTATTCGCGCCGCCAGACGATGCGGCCGAAGATGCTGAGCCTTACCGACGTCATCGCCGACATGCACCTTCTCCTGAAGCGCATCTCCGGCGACCTCGTGAAGCTCGAACGCCATCATGCGCGGGACCTGTGGCCGGTAATGGCCGACATCGGCCAGTTCGAGCAGGTGATCACCAACCTCGTGCAGAACGCCCGCGACGCCATGGTCGAAGGCGGCACCATCACCATCGCCACCCGCAACGTGCCGGAGGCTGAGCTCAAGGGCCTCGGCTACGGCGAGATGAACGAAGGGGACTTCGTCCTCGTCGAGGTGTCGGACACCGGATCGGGCATGCCGGACGAGGTTGCCGAGCGGATCTTCGAGCCGTTCTTCACCACCAAGGAGATCGGCAAGGGCACTGGCCTCGGCCTGTCCATGGTCTACGGCATCGTCAAGCAGTCCGGCGGCTTCATCTTCGTCGACTCGGTGCTGGGCAAGGGGACGACGTTCAGCATCTTCCTGCCGCGGCACACGCCGTCAGAGGCGGCGATGGCGAAGATCGAGGCCGGGCCGACGGTAGTCTCGCCGAAGGCCGACCTCTCCGGTACCGCGTCCATCCTTCTCGTCGAGGATGAGGACCACGTGCGCGCCGGCAATGTGCGGGCGCTGAAGATGCGGGGCTACGAGGTGCACGAGGCCTCCTCCGGCGTCGAGGCGCTGGAGGTGATGGAGGAACTCGGCGGCAAGATCGACCTCGTCGTCTCCGACGTGGTGATGCCGGAGATGGACGGGCCGACGCTCTTGCGCGAGATGCGAAAGACGCGGCCGGAGATGAAGTTCATCTTCGTGTCCGGCTATGCCGAGGACGCGTTCGCCAAGAACCTGCCGGAAGGCTCGAAGTTTGGCTTCCTCGCCAAGCCGTTCTCACTGCGCGACCTCGCGATTGCGGTGAAGGAAATGCTCGACGAATAGAGCGGCGGGCAGTCTCCGTTGCCTTCATCCGCGTTGCCACGGCTCACGAATAGAGTCCGCAGGGCGAGCTAAGGTGCTGTAATTACACCGTACGAGGATTGCTGCCTCTTCGTCGTTGCCGAGTCATGTTTGCGCATGGCGGGGGCGAAATGCAAAAGCAGAACCGACCGTCCGCTCTTTCGCGGCGACCGCCCGGTTACTGTGCCAGCCAAGAGAACAAATCGAGATTTATGCTGGACAAGTGAGAACAAAACGCGTACGTCTTTCTCCAGCAAAGCGCGATTGCGCGCATGTTCAACGCATGGAATAAGGTGGCTCCCATGGCACAGAAAGCACTACGGCTCGTCGAGGACCCATCGTTGGACAAGAACAAAGCACTCGACGCGGCGCTGTCGCAGATTGAACGCGCCTTCGGCAAGGGCTCGATCATGCGGCTCGGCGCCAATGAGAAGCTCGTCGAGATCGAGACGATCTCCACCGGCTCGCTCGGCCTCGACATGGCGCTCGGCGTCGGCGGCTTGCCGAAGGGCCGGATCGTCGAGGTCTACGGGCCGGAAAGCTCGGGCAAGACGACGCTCGCCCTCCACACCATCGCCGAGGCCCAGAAGAAGGGCGGCATCTGCGCCTTCGTGGACGCCGAGCACGCGCTCGATCCGGTCTACGCCCGCAAGCTCGGTGTCGATCTCGAGAACCTCCTGATCTCGCAGCCCGATACCGGCGAGCAGGCGCTGGAGATCGTCGACACGCTGGTGCGCTCGGGCGCCATCGACGTCCTAGTTGTCGATTCGGTGGCGGCGCTGACGCCGCGTGCCGAAATCGAGGGCGAGATGGGCGATTCGCTGCCGGGCATGCAGGCCCGCCTGATGAGCCAGGCGCTGCGCAAGCTCACCGGCTCGATCTCCCGGTCGAAGTGCATGGTGATCTTCATCAACCAGATCCGCATGAAGATCGGCGTGATGTACGGCTCGCCGGAGACGACGACCGGCGGCAACGCGCTGAAGTTCTACGCCTCGGTACGTCTCGATATCCGCCGCATCGGCGCAATCAAGGACCGCGAGGAAGTCACCGGCAACCAGACCCGCGTAAAGGTGGTCAAGAACAAGCTGGCGCCGCCCTTCAAGCAGATCGAGTTCGACATCATGTACGGCGAGGGCATTTCCAAGACCGGCGAGCTCGTCGATCTCGGCGTCAAGGCGGGCATCGTCGAGAAGTCGGGCGCTTGGTTCTCCTACAACAGCCAGCGCCTCGGCCAAGGCCGCGAGAACGCCAAGACCTTCCTGCGCGAGAATCCGGACGTCGCCGACGAGATCGAGACGTCGATCCGCCAGAATGCCGGCCTCATCGCCGAGCAGCTGCTCGACGACGGCAAGGATGACGCCGACGCCTGATCCGGGCGGGTTCTGATCGTGAAGGGTGTCCCATGCATGGCATCGGGCGCCCTTCGTCGTTTCAGGCAGGCTTTGCCGTGCCGTTCGGTGGTCCTGCCGCCGGGCCATTTGTCTCGTCGCTCGCCGATCGGGCCGACGTTTCCGGCCCAACTGCCCGATGGACAGGGATTGGAGGCGCCGCTACAAAGCGCTGCTCCGGGCGGCCGTCCGCCCGGCATCTTTCCGACGCTCGCGCGTGCCTGCCCGTCCCGGCGTGGTGCGCCGGGCACGGGTACCGTGAAACTCGCTGAAAGACCGACCGGTCAGCACCCGGCTCGTCCGATGCGCTGAGGCATTGAAGGTTTCCATGAGCGGCGTGAACGAAATCCGGTCGGCGTTCCTCGACTATTTCGCAAGGAATGGCCACGAGAAGGTCGCGTCATCGCCGCTGGTGCCGCGCAATGACCCGACCTTGATGTTCACCAATGCCGGCATGGTGCAGTTCAAGAACGTCTTTACCGGCGTCGAGCAGCGCCCCTACAGCCGCGCGACCACCTCGCAGAAATGCGTGCGCGCCGGCGGCAAGCACAACGACCTCGACAATGTCGGCTACACCGCGCGCCACCACACCTTCTTCGAGATGCTCGGCAACTTCTCCTTCGGCGACTATTTCAAGGAGAACGCGATCGAGTTCGCCTGGACGCTGCTGACCAAGGAGTTCGCGCTCGCCAAGGACAAGCTGCTCGTCACCGTCTACCACGATGACGAGGAGGCGGCCTCGCTCTGGAAGCGGATTGCCGGGCTCTCCGACGACCGCATCATCCGCATTGCGACCTCCGACAATTTCTGGTCGATGGGTGAGACCGGCCCTTGCGGTCCTTGCTCGGAAATCTTTTACGACCATGGCGACCACATCTGGGGCGGCCCGCCCGGCAGCGCGGACGAGGACGGCGACCGGTTCATCGAGATCTGGAACCTCGTCTTCATGCAGTTCGAGCAGATTTCGCCGAGCGAGCGGGTGGCGCTGCCGCGTCCGTCGATCGACACCGGCATGGGGCTCGAGCGCGTCGCCGCCGTGCTGCAGGGCGTCCACGACAATTACGACATCGACCTCTTCAAGGCGCTGATCCGCGCGTCCGAGGAGCTGACGGGCGTCCCGGCGACGGGCGACAACCGCGCCAGCCACCGGGTGATCGCCGATCACCTGCGCTCGTCCGCCTTCCTCATCGCCGACGGCGTGCTGCCGTCGAACGAGGGCCGCGGCTACGTGCTGCGCCGGATCATGCGCCGCGCCATGCGCCACGCGAAGATGCTCGGTGCGCGCGATCCCATCCTCTACAAGCTGCTGCCGGTGCTCGTCGCCGAGATGGGCCGCGCCTATCCCGAGCTCGTCCGTGCCGAGGCGCTGACCGCCGAGACCTTCCAGCTGGAGGAGAAGCGCTTCCTGCAGACGCTCGACCGCGGTCTGTCGCTGCTGACCGAGGCGACCGAGGGCCTTGAAAGTGGTGGCCGGCTATCGGGCGAGACCGCGTTCAAGCTCTACGACACCTACGGCTTCCCGCTGGACCTGACGCAGGACGCGCTGCGCCAGCGCGGCATCGACGTCGACGTCGACGCGTTCAAGACCGCGATGGACCGCCAGAAGGCCGAAGCTCGCGCCAGCTGGGCCGGTTCGGGCGAGACCGCGTCGGAGACGGTCTGGTTCGGCGTCCGCGACCGCGTCGGTCCGACCGAGTTTCTTGGCTACGATACCGAGCAGGCGGAAGGTGTCGCTCAGGCGATCGTCGCTGACGGTGCGGAAGTTGCATCGGCGGCGGCGGGCACGGATGTGTCGATCGTCGTCAACCAGACGCCGTTCTACGCCGAGTCCGGCGGCCAGCTGGGCGATACCGGCGTCATGCGCGGCGAGGGCGTCAGCATCGAGATCACCAACACGCAGAAGCTGGCGGGCGGCCTCTTCGTGCACCGCGGGCGCGTCGCGACGGGGACGCTGAAAACCGGGGCGGCGCTTGAGCTCGTGGTGGACCACGCCCGCCGCACCAAGATCCGCGCGAACCACTCGGCGACGCATCTCCTGCACGAAGGCCTGCGCGAGGTCCTCGGCACGCATGTGGCGCAGAAGGGCTCGATGGTTTCGGCCGAGCGCTTGCGCTTCGACTTCTCGCATCCCAAGCCCCTGGCGCCGACGGAAGTCGCCGAGGTCGAGCGTCTGGCGAACCAGATCGTGCTGCAGAACGCCGCGGTTTCGACCCGGCTGATGGCGGTGGATGACGCCGTCGCCGAGGGCGCCATGGCGCTGTTCGGCGAGAAGTACGGCGACGAGGTGCGGGTGGTGTCGATGGGCATTGCCGAGGAGGGCGAGAAGGCCGGCAAGCCGTACTCGCTGGAGCTTTGCGGCGGCACCCATGTCACCGCGACCGGTGATATCGGGCTCGTCCACGTGGTGGCGGAAACTGCCGTCGGCGCTGGCGTTCGCCGCATCGAGGCGCTGACCGGCGCTGCCGCGCGCTCTTATCTCCTGGAGCAGGATGCCCGGGTGAAGCGCATGGCTGCGGCGCTGCGGGCGGCGCCTGCCGACGTCGCGGACCGGCTGGATGCACTGGTCGACGAACGCAAGCGGCTGGAGCGTGAGCTCGCCGAGAACAAGAAGCGTCTGGCGCTGGCCGGTGACGGCAGCGCCGGCGTCGCCGGTGGCTCGGCGGCAAAGGATGTTGGCGGCGTCAGCTTCCTCGGCCGGGTGCTCGATGGGGTCTCGGCCAAGGACCTGAAGGGCCTCGTCGACGAGGCGAAGGCCGGGCTCGGTTCCGGCGTCGTTGTGTTCGTCGCGGTCGCCGATGGCAAGGCTAGTGTCGTCGTGGGCGTCACCGCAGATCTTACCGGACGCATTGACGCGGTCGCCCTCGTGCGCCTCGCCGCCGAGGCGATCGGCGGCAAGGGTGGCGGCGGCCGGCCCGACATGGCCCAGGCGGGCGGCCCGGACGCCGACAAGGCTGAGGCGGCGGTCGCTGCTGTCGAGGCCGGACTGGCCGCTTAAAGCGCTCATGGCCCCTCTGGACGCAAGCTGGACCGTCTAATTTTCCGGAGTTGAAGCATCCCGCGACGGGCACATCCGCCCGTCGCGGGATTTTTTGGCTGTCTGCAAGGAGGATGTGAGAACACCATCCCCGGACCACGGTTCGCCACGGTTGGCCGGATGTCTCCTGACAGCCGCTACCGTACCGATCACGGAAACGTCATGCGATCGTAATGCGCGCTAACTAATCTCCCAGTCGGCATCGGTGCTCTTTCGCTGCAATCAAGCGTTGAGAAAGCTCGTTGCTGTTCGCCACGGGGCGCTACGCCGTCCTGATCCGGGGTCAAGTGGAAGATAGCGTCATGCGAGTAGAAGGTTCACGCCTGCCAGTGACCGACAGCGGCATAGAGGCCCTCTTTGAGCGGTCCGTTCTGAGCTCGAAGTCCAACGCGCCGGAGGCGCCGCCCGCCTACCGCATGGCGACCAATAACGAGGTCTGGCCGCCGGTGCGCGACATCCGGATCGTCGACGTGCCACAGGATGCCAAGGACAAGGAGGGGGCGACAGGCGAGTCGCTGGCCTTCAAGACCAGCGAGGGCGGCGAGATCACGGTCGTCCGGCGCGAGGACAATCCTGGCCTCTTCGACTACATCGAAAGCGTCTCCAAGATGCCGGAAGGCACCCGGACCTATCTCGGCGTCGAGGACGAGGCCGTGAAGATCCTGAGCGGCGACGACACGATCAAGCTGGGCGACATCAAGAGTCTTGCCGAGCTGAAAAGCGATGGCCAGCCGACGGTCATCACCGCCTTGATGAAGGACGGCACGACGGTCGACATCACCCGCGAACTGACCCCGGACATGTTCGACAAAGCTGCAGCCCGCTACGATTCGCAGGCGAAGGGCTATGAGCTCGTGACCGACGAGAAGGCGATCTCGAAGGAGGATCTCGGCAAGTCGGTCATTGGGCCTCCGGACGAGACCACCGGGTTGATCGAACTCCAGCTCGCCAATGGCGACAAGCGGCAGATTTCCGCCGACACAACGCCGGAGCTGTTTGCCAGCGCCAGCACCAAATACGACGAGTTCACCGAGGGCAGCCGATCAACCGCCGTGGACGATGCCCGCAAGGAGGGGGCGTTGCCTTCGGCCTCGGAGCTCAACATCGGCGGTTTGAAGACCAGCGAGAAGGACGACAAGGGCAACCCGCTGTCGGTCAACGACCTCGCCTGGAAGAACACCATCGCCAAGTGGAAGGAGGGAATCGACAAGGGCGACATCAAGCCCGACGACGATCGCGCCAAGCTCTACCGCACCTTGCAGGCACAGGCGATCGCCGAAGACGGCACCAACATGGCCGTGCTGGACATCAGCAGCGGCTGGAACGTCCAGCAGGCGCTCGGCAAGGATTACGAGAACATCCTCGATAAGGACAAGCTTGAGGCCGCCGTGCCGGACCTCCTGGCCTCGAAGGCGGTCTCGGAAGACCTCGTCGCCGCGCGCAAAGAAGTGCTCGGTAAGGTCGACGGCGGCGATGCGGCCTTCAAGAAGCTGGAGGAGATGGCCTTCAGCGCCGAATACATGACCTATTTGAAGGCGTTGAAGGATGACGGCAAGGACCAGGTGGCCGAGGATGACATCGCCGCGACCTACGAGGCGCTCGTCTCGATCGACCCTGCCAAGGCCGACCAGTTCGCCCAGAACGCCCAGATGGACTCCCTGACGATGGAGCTCAACGATCTCGTCGGTGACACCAGCAAGATCAATGACGAGAACCTGACGCTGGCGACGCAGGACATCGGCAAGACGATCCTGACGCTGATGAAGAAGGCCGGCCTCGACATCGGCCGCCGTCTCGCCGAGTGCGAGAAGTTCATCCAGGAGATGATCGGCGACAAGAAGACCGCCAAGGAATTCGGCAAGGCGATGCAGGAGCTCGGCGCCATCTTCTCCGACAAGGGGGAAGTGACGCAGAAGGATCTCGACAAGCTCCTGGGCAGCGGCAAGTACACCTCGCTGGCCGAGATGCCTGACGGTAGCGCGCTGAAGACGTTCCAGACGCTGACCAAGGAAGGCATCATCGGCTCGCTGGGCGGCACGATTTCCTTGGTCTCGGGCATTTACCAGATCGCCAGCAAGGGCGGGAAGATCGGCGACACCACCGAGGAGCGGCTCTCGGTCGCGAAGGACTTCGTCGGCTTCATCGGTGCCGGCAAGCACTTCGCCGATCTGGCGAACGACATCATCGGCAAAGAAAACAAATCAATTATCGAGTTCAACAAGAAGATCGACGCCGACAACCCGACCATGTCGGAGGAGGATCGCAACAAGCTGAAGAAGGATGCCAAGAAGCCGCTGCTCGGCCTCGGCAGCACGCTCGACGATCTCGTGCGCAAGCCGTCCGGCACGACGGGGGGAGGCATGACCTTCACCGACGATATCGGCAGGGAGTTCAACGCGCATCTGGAAGAGGTGATTTCCGGTTCCAAGAAGGAGGAGTTCTACCAGAAGCGCTTCGAGGAAGTCGGCCTTAATCAGGCCGACAGCGATGCCGTGAAGAAGGGCATGGAGAAGGGCTTCATCGCCCGGCCCGGCGTCGATGCGCCAACGTGGCAGAAGGGCGTTTCCGGCGCGCTGCTGATCCTCAGTGCCGGCGCCGACACGTTCACCGGCGTTGCCGACGCGGTCATCGGTGGCCTGACCATCAAAAAGGGCGTCGACAGCAACGACAACAACGCGATCGCCAAGGGCGCCCTGCAGCTGGCGTCCGGAACGTTCGGCACGGCCGGGGGGCTGGCCTCTTTCGCCGGCCTGTCGAAGGGTCTCGGCTTCCTGAAGGCCGTCGCCGGGCCGGCCTTCGTAATTTCGGCAATCCTGACGGTGGCCACGCTGATCCCGGACATCATCAACGACATCAAGAATACCGACAAGATCACCGGCTACCAGAAGGACATGCTCGACCTGTTCACCCAGCTCGACAAGGACGGCATGCTGAAAGGGGACGGGCTGAAGGCCTACGAGTTCCTCAACGAATACATGGAGCAGTACGGCCAGCGCGACGCGCCCGAGGGCGAGGGAATCCTCGCCTACCGCAAGGAAGAATACGAGTTCTGGCTGCGGGAGGGTCATCTTCCGGAAGAGGGCTTCGACGACGTCAAGCACGATGACTACAAGGGCGACGGCGCCAACCTGGATACGCAGATGGAGTCCAGCAACTACGGTTGAACGCGCGACCGACTGGCCAGAGAAGCGGCCGGACCTTCGCTGGATCGGCTGCCTCGGTCGATTGGCCAGTCCTCCCCAGCGTGTCCATCTTCACAAAGCCTAAAAAGACAAAGCCCGGCATCGCTGCCGGGCTTTGTTCATTCTGGTGAGGCGAGACGAAGCCTCAGGCCATGGCTGTCTTGAGGTTCGCGTCGATCTTGTCGAGGAAGCCGGTGGTCGACAGCCACGGCTGGTCGGGGCCGATCAGGAGCGCGAGATCCTTGGTCATGAAGCCGCTTTCGACGGTGTCGACGCAGACCTTCTCCAGCGTCTCGGAGAAGCGCTTCAGCTCGGCGTTGTCGTCGAGCTTGGCGCGGTGCTTCAAGCCTTGGGTCCAAGCAAAGATCGAGGCGATCGGGTTGGTCGAGGTTTCCTCGCCGCGCTGGTGCTGGCGGTAGTGGCGGGTCACGGTACCGTGCGCCGCCTCGGCCTCGACGGTCATGCCGTCCGGGGTGAGCAGCACCGAGGTCATGAGGCCGAGCGAGCCGAAGCCCTGGGCCACGGTGTCGGATTGCACGTCGCCGTCGTAGTTCTTACAGGCCCAGACGTAGCCGCCCGACCATTTGAGGTTGGACGCCACCATGTCGTCGATCAGCCGGTGCTCGTAGGTGATCTTGGCTTCCTTGAACTTCGCCTCGAACTCGGCCTTGTAGACCTCCTCGAAGATGTCCTTGAAGCGGCCGTCATAGACCTTGAGGATGGTGTTCTTGGTCGAGAGATAGACCGGGTAGCCGCGCTGCAGGCCATAGGTCAGAGACGCCCGCGCGAAGTCGCGGATGGAATCATCGAGATTGTACATCGCCATGGCGACGCCGGCGCTCGGCGCGTCGAACACCTCGTGCTCGATCGTCTGGCCGTCCTCGCCGACGAACTTGATCGACAGCTTGCCCTTGCCGGGGAACTTGAAGTCGGTTGCCTTGTACTGGTCGCCGAAGGCGTGGCGGCCGACGATGACCGGCTTCGTCCAGCCGGGCACGAGGCGGGGCACGTTCTTGGCGATGATCGGCTCGCGGAAGATGACGCCACCGAGGATGTTGCGAATGGTGCCGTTCGGCGACTTCCACATCTTCTTCAGCGAGAATTCCTTCACCCGCTCCTCGTCGGGGGTGATGGTGGCGCACTTCACGCCGACGCCATGCTTCTGGATGGCGTGGGCGGCGTCGATGGTCACTTGGTCGGAGGTCGCGTCGCGGTTCTCGATGCCGAGATCGTAATATTCGAGGTCAATGTCGAGATAGGGGTGGATCAGCTTGTCCTTGATGAACTGCCAGATGATCCGGGTCATCTCGTCGCCGTCGAGTTCCACGACCGGGTTGGCTACCTTGATCTTCGCCATCGAATATTTCCTTGGGTTTCAGGATCGGGCCACATGGCCGTCTCGGGTCCGAGGGGTGGGAGTCCCCTCGCGGGCGTGGCCGGCCTATACCATCGCCATCCGCCGAGGCAAAGCGCCCGCTGCTTGGCAAGGGGCGATCGCGCAACGTCGGGGACGCTGCCGCATTCCAGCCAGAGAGAAACCTATCCGGGGAAGCCAGCGCCATGCTTGAAACCGTCCAGGCGCCTTGCGGTGCCATCCGGGGCCGCCGCACCGGCGGCGTGCTTGCGTGCCTTGGCATTCCCTATGCTGAGGCGCCGACCGGGGACAAGCGGTTTGCCTCCCCACAGCGGAAGGCGCGGTTTGAAGGTCGGCTCGACGCACTCGCTTATGGACCTGCGGCGCCGCAGAAGCGGATGCTGCCGGAGGCGCTGGCCAGGATCGCCGGGACCCTCAGCCGGTTCGACGAGGACTGCCTGAACCTCAACGTCTGGACGCCCGGCACTTCCGGGCAGCGGCCGGTGATGGTCTTCCTGCACGGCGGCGGCTTCGTCATCGGGGCCGGAGCGCAATATCCGGGCGACGAGCTGGCGCGGCGCGGCGACGTGGTGGTGGTCACGCTGAACTACCGGCTTGGCCTCATCGGTTTCAACGCTTTCGGCGAGCTGTTTGCGGGCGATCAGCGGTTCACCGCCAATGCCGGTCTGCAGGACCAGGTTCTGGCGCTGGAATGGGTGCGCGACAACATCGCGGCTTTCGGCGGCGATCCGGACCAGGTGACCATCGCCGGCGAATCGGCGGGCGCGGTATCGGCGGCCTTCCATCTCGTGCACCGGCCGTCCTGGCCGCTCTACCACCGCGCCATCCTGCAGTCCGGCGGGCTCAACCTCTTCTATCCCCGCGAGGCGGCGGTGAGGGTGGCAGACGACGTTCTTGATGCGCTCGGCGTCCGAGGCGATCCGGACCGTCTGTTGTCGTTGCCGCCCGATGCCTTCGGCACGGTGGCGGCGAAGCTGCGCGGGCGCCATTCCGGCATCCTGTCGCGGCCCTATGTAGACGGCACGCTGGTGCCGGCTCTGCCGCTGTCCGAGCTCTACGGGGCAATGCAACCGGTGCCGCTGCTGATCGGCACCAACCGCGACGAGTTCTCCTTCTTCACCGACCTGCCGATCTTCCCGGTACGGGCGGACCATGCGGCGCTGGCCGCCGCAGTGGCGGTGGATGCCGGGCGGGAGCGTGCCGATATCGTCAAGGCGCTCTATCCCGACACGCGGGACGGGCGCATCGCCTTCGGCACCGACATCATGTTCCGCATTCCCTCGGTGCACCTTGCAGAGGCTCAGGCGGCTCGGGCGCCGACCTTCGCCTACCGGCTGGACTGGCGGGCGAAGGGCCTTTTGTCGAAGCTCGGCGCAACCCATTCGGTCGACTTGCCGCTGCTGTTCGTGGATTTCCTGAAGCCGTTTCGCTGGATCTATCTCGGCATGCTCCCGGATCACCGCCGCTACGCGCTGGCGGAACGGATGCGCGACCGCTGGCTGGCTTTCGTCCGGGATGGCGCGCCGGGCGCCGAATGGCCGGCCTATACGGTGGAGCGCCGGGAGACGAAGATCTTCGACACGGCCGACCGGGTGGAAGCCGATCCCGAGGGCGTTCGGCGGGAGGCCTTCGAGGCGGTCGACGGCTTCACGCTCTGAATCACCGCGCTGCCATGGTGAATCCGCCGATGTCTCCAAGCATCTGTTCGCGCTCCCCTTGGCCGGCGGTGCATGGCGGGGTATCAGCGGGCGACACAGGAGAGACACGTGGCAGGAACAAACCGCAGGGAACGGCTGATGGCTGCCGGCGAGGAACTGGCAGCATCGCCGGCGATCGTGCTGGTCGAGCCGCAGCTCGGCGAGAACATCGGCATGGTGGCGCGGGCGATGGCGAATTTCGGCCTTCGCGACCTGCGTCTCGTCGCGCCGCGCGACGGCTGGCCGAACGAGCGCGCGAGCGCGGCGGCCTCCGGCGCGGTGCACGTGATCGAAGCCGCGCGGGTGTACGAGACCGTCGAGGCGGCCGTGGCCGATCTGACTTATCTCTTCGCCACCACGGCCCGTCCGCGCGACAGCTTCAAACCGGTGCGCGGACCGGATTCGGCAGGCCAGGAACTGCGCGCCCGCATCTCTTCCGGCCAGCGGGCAGGGATCCTGTTCGGGCGGGAGCGTTTCGGGCTGAACAACGAGGAAGTCGGCATGGCCGACGAGATCGTCACCTTCCCGGTCGACCCGGCCTTCGCCTCGCTGAACATCGCCCAGGCGGTTCTGCTGATGAGCTATGAATGGATGCGCTCGGGCCAGACAGCGCCGGGACAGACGCAGGTCGAGGGGCCGCGCTTCACCGCCCCCGAAGTCGCGCCGGCGGAGAAGGAGGATCTCTTCCGCTTCCTCGGCCATCTCGAGGCGACGCTCGATCAGGCCAACTACTTCCATCCCGAAGAGAAGCGGGCGGCGATGTCGCAGAAGGTCCGCACCATTCTCACCCGCGCGAGTTTCAGCGAGCAGGAAGTGCGGACGCTGCGGGGCATGCTGCGCCATATCGAGCGCCGCATGGCCAAGGGGGCGCGATGAGCAACCAGTTCGCCGAGGTGCTGGAGCGGGTGAAGGCGCTGAAGCAGCGGCCGGTGCTGGTGTTCGACAGCGGCATTGGCGGACTGACCGTGCTGCGCGAACTGCGCACGGTGATGCCCGATCGCTCCTTCGTCTACGTCGCAGACGATGCGGGCTTCCCCTATGGCGACTGGGAAGAGGAGGCGCTGATCCAGCGGATCTCCGATCTCTTCGCCGTGCTGATCGAGGCGCATGATCCCGAGCTCGCGGTGATCGCCTGCAACACGGCCTCGACGCTGGTCCTGCCGGCGCTCCGCGCGCGCTTCCAGATTCCGTTCGTCGGCACGGTGCCGGCGATCAAGCCGGCGGCCGAGCGTACACGGTCGGGCCTCGTCAGCGTGCTGGCGACACCCGGCACCGTCAAGCGCGACTATACCCGCGGGCTGATCTCGCAGTTCGCCCAGCAATGCCATGTCCGGCTGGTCGGCTCGAAGAACCTCGCCGCCATGGCGGAAGCGCATCTGCGGGGCGCCAGCCTGGAGGCCGACGCGGTAAGGGGCGAGATCGAGGCTTGCTTCTTCGAGAGCGAGGGAAAGCGGACGGATATCGTGGTGCTCGCCTGCACGCACTACCCGTTTCTCGCCAACGTCTTTCGCAAGCTGGCGCCGTGGCCGGTGGACTGGCTGGATCCCGCCGAGGCGATCGCCCGCCAGGCGTTGAAGCTGCTCCCGGCGTCGGTGTCGGCGCTGCCCGACGGGTTCGACCGGGCGATCTTCACCGCCGGCCCTCCGGACTACCTGACCACGCGGCTGATTCACGGTTTTGGACTGGCGCTTTAGCGAAACAGGCGACTTTTGGCGGTCTTGCCGCCGGGATGGTGGCGTTTGCGACGGCGCAGGGTCCGGAACGTGTGCGCTGCGCAAACGTTCGGGCTGCATCGAGAAACCGGGACACACTCTCCATGGATATCATTCGCATCATCATCGCGATCTTCCTGCCGCCGGTCGCGGTGTTCACCCAGGTCGGTCTCGGCAAGCATTTCTGGATCAACTGTCTGCTAACGCTCTGCGGCTGGCTGCCGGGCGTGATCCACGCGCTCTACGTCATCGGCAAATACTGAATCGCCGCTTCGGCTTGACTTATTTCCTTCATCTGACTAACCAGAGCTCAACCGGTCGCACCTTTGGTGCGATCGGTTTTTAACGTGTCCCGTGAACCGCCTCGCTTCGCTGCGAGGGCAGTTCTGTCAGTCCGCCGCCGGCGGGCAGAGGAGGGCGCGTTTCCTCGCCCGGTCGGATGGTCCGCCCGGGTTTTTCGTTTGAAGGAAATGCGATGACAAAGCGCGCCGAATCCAAGTACAAAATCGATCGCCGCATGGGCGAGAACATCTGGGGACGCCCGAAGTCCCCGGTCAACCGTCGCCAGTACGGCCCGGGCCAGCACGGCCAGCGCCGCAAGGGCAAGGTCTCCGACTTCGGCGTGCAGCTGCGCGCCAAGCAGAAGCTCAAGGGCTATTACGGCGACGTCTCCGAGAAGCAGTTCCGCAAGACCTACGAGGAGGCCGCGCGCCGCAAGGGCGACACCTCGGAGAACCTGATCGGCCTGCTCGAAAGCCGCCTCGACGCCGTCGTCTACCGTTCGAAGTTCGTGGCGACCGTGTTCGCGGCCCGTCAGTTCGTCAACCACGGCCACATCAACGTCAACGGCGTGCGCACCAACATCGGCTCGTACCTCTGCAAGGCCGGCGACGTGATCGAGATCCGTCCGAAGTCGAAGCAGCTGGCGATCGTCCTCGAGGCGACGCAGCTCGCCGAGCGCGACGTTCCCGACTACATCGAGGCCGATCACCAGAAGATGGTCGCGACCTACCAGCGCGTTCCGGGCCTTGCCGACGTTCCCTATGCCGTGCAGATGGAACCGAACCTCGTCGTCGAATTCTACTCGCGTTAAGATTTTCGCCTCGGCGATTTCTGGAAAAGGCCGTCCCCCGGGGCGGCCTTTTTCGTTGGCGGGACGGCGGTCGAACCGCCCTGATTTTGTCTTTCACCCCGCCGTCCTGTAAGCCTCGGCCCACCAGAGGAGCCCGCTATGCTCGACGACCTTCCGCCCGAGACCATTGCCGCGCCGGAGGAGGTGACCGGTGACGGCGCCCATCCGTTGATGCGCGCAGCCCCCGATTCGGTTGGCTTCAAGAAGCTGCGCAAGCGGCTGCTGCGCGAAGTCAGGGAGACGATCGAGACCGCCGGCATGGTGCGGCCGGGCGCCCGCTGGCTGGTCGGCATTTCCGGCGGCAAGGATTCCTATGCGCTGTTGGCGCTGCTCTCTGACCTCAAATGGCGGGGGCTGCTGCCGGTCGACCTGCTCGCCTGCAACCTCGACCAGGGCCAGCCGAACTTCCCGAAGCACGTGCTGCCGGACTTCCTCACCGCGCACGGCATTCCGCACCGGATCGAGTACCGCGATACCTATTCGGTGGTGAAGGAGAAGGTGCCGGCGGGCGCGACCTATTGCGCGCTCTGCTCGCGTCTTCGGCGCGGCCATCTCTACCGCATCGCGCGGGAGGAGGGCTGCGAAGCGCTGGTGCTCGGACATCACCGCGAGGACTGCCTCGAGACCTTCTTCCTCAACCTCTTTCACGGCGGGCGGATGTCGGCGATGCCGGCAAAACTCCTGAACGACGAGGGCGACATCACCGTGCTGCGCCCGCTGATCCGTTCGGCCGAGGACGACATCGGCAAGTTCACCGCGGCGCTCGGCTTCCCGATCATCCCATGCGACCTCTGCGGCAGCCAGGACGGGCTGCAGCGCAACGCCACCAAGGCAATGCTGGCCGAAATGGAGCAGCGCTTCCCCGGCCGCAAGGACACGATCCTGCGGGCGCTGTCGAATGTCGCGCCGAGCCATCTGCTCGACCCCAAGCTCTTCGACTTCGCCGGTCTCGGCGATACCCGCCCGATGGCCGGCGCATCGGACTGACATCCGCAGCGGGTAGGATCTTCCCAGCGCGGGAGGCGATTCGCTTCCGCCCGAAACACGCTCCAGCAGCAGGATTGACGCCTTGAGCCCCATCGACATCGACCAGCTCGCCACCGTGCTCCGCAACGCAGCGAGTGCCGAGATCATGCCACGCTTCCGCCGGCTCGGCAGCGGTGACATCCGGCAGAAGACCTCGGCCATCGACCTCGTGACCGAGGCGGACGAGGCCGCCGAGCGCTTCATTGCGGCCGAATGCAAGCGGCTGTGGCCGCAGGCGAACTTCGTCGGCGAGGAAGGTGTCGCGGCGGACGAGGGTAAGCTGGCGAGCGTCGGGACCGCCGACCTCTCGATCGTCGTCGATCCCATCGACGGCACTGCCAATTTCGCCTCGGGCGCCCCGCTGTTCGCCGTCATGGCGGCGGTGGTTTCGAAGGGTGAGACTGTCGCGGGGATCATCTACGATCCGCTCGGCGACGATTTTGTCATGGCGGAGAAGGGGGCTGGGACCTTTCTCAAGCGCGCCGATGGCGAGGCGATCCGCCAGACCATTGCGGCGGCGGTTCCGGTGGCGGACATGGTCGGGATGGCGTCGGGTTCGTCGCTGCCGCTAGCGGAGCGCCGGGAACTGCTCACCCGGCTGGCCGAGGTAAAGGTCGTCGGCAATTTCCGCTGCGCCGGGCATGAGTACCGGCTGGTCGGGACGGGACACCTGCACTTTGCGCTCTACCACAAGCTGATGCCGTGGGATCACCTCGCGGGAGCGCTGATCACCGAGGAGGCCGGCGGCCATGTCCGCCGGCTGGATGGCTCGCCTTATCGCCCGGAGCACGTCGACGGCGGCCTGCTCTGCGCCACCGATCCCGACAGCTGGCTGGCGTTGCGCGACACGGTCTATCCCGAGCTCGCGCAGCGCTGAGCTATTCCGCCGGCGTCTGTCCGGCGGCTTCGCCGACCTGGCTGTGCGCCTCGCGCGGGCGATCGAAAAGGCGCCCGCGCTCGGCGTAGAGGACGCAGGCGATCGAGCCGAGCGACAGGATGGTGAAGCCGGCATAGAGCGGCATCAGCGTTCCGTTGTAGCAATAGCCGATCAAGGCCCCGAGCAGGCCGCCGCCCAGCGTCTGCATGAAGCCGAGCACCGAGGATGCGGTCCCCGCGACATGACCCAGCGGGTCGAGCGCGAGGGCATTGAAGTTGCTGCCGATGAAGCCGAACATGCAGAATGTCAGCGTCATCATCGGCAGGAAGAGCCCGAAAGGCATGGCCCCGCCAAGCGCGGTGGACAGAGCCAGCTGGGCAATGCTGAGGACGGTGAAGATCACCAGGGCCCCATGCGACAGGCGGCGCATGCCAAAACGCTCGACAAGCCGGGAATTGGTGAAGGACGCCAAGGCCATGAAGATGGCGACCATTGAAAAGTAGAGCGTGAACGATGGGCCGAGGTGGTAGATGCCGGTATAGACCTGCTCAGCCTGGTTGATGAAGCCGAAGAGCACGCCGAAGATCAGCGCCGTCGCCAACGTGTAGCCGAAGGACCGGCGGTTGGTGAGGACGATGCGGAAGGCCCCGGCGGTGCGCTGAAGGGTCAGCGGCAGGCGGTCCTCTGGATGCAGTGTCTCGGGCAGCCGGAAGGCCGTCCAGACGAGCACGATGGTGCCGAACACACCGGTGACGAGAAAGATCTCCTGCCAACTGCCGAAGTTCATGATGAGCTGGCCAATGTTCGGCGCGACGACCGGCACGGCCATGAACACCATCATCACCAGCGACATGACGCTCGCCATGCGCGCGCCGCCGAAACAGTCGCGGACGATCGAGACCGCGATGACCCGCGTCGCCGCGGCACCGACACCCTGGAGCGCCCGCAAGGCGAGGAGTGCGCCGAAGCTTGGCGAGAAGATCGCGGTGAACGAGGCGAGGATGTAGACGGCGAGGCCGAAGAACAGCACCGGGCGGCGTCCGAACCGATCGGACAGGGTGCCGTAGACGATCTGCGCGGTGCCGAAGCCAATGACGTAGGCGGTGATCACGAACTGGCGCTGGTTGCCGGTCGCGACATCGAGCGCGCTGCCGATCTGCTGCAGCGCGGGGATGAAGATGTCGATCGCGGCGGCATTCAGCGCCATCATCGCGGCGACCATGGTGACGAGCTCCCAATAGGGCAGCCCCAGCGCAGCACTGCGGCTCGGCGCGTTCGACATGACAGATCCTTTCCGGCGGATGAAATTTAGATACCGCCGCTATGGATATTTGCAAGCTGATCTTAGTAACGGAGGGTGTCTGGCTGACCGCGGGTCACACGCGTCGACCCAACGAGCGCCGATGCTCCTCGATGAACATGCCCAAAATGGCGAAAGCCCGCTCGGTGAGCGGGCTTTCCAGTCGAACGAAAATGGAGCCTGAGATCAAGCCGTTGCGGGGGACGGCACCGTGGTCGAGACGCCCTTCTCGGCGAAGAAATCCTTCAACTCGCCGGCCTGGAACATCTCGCGCAGGATGTCCGAGCCGCCGACAAACTCGCCCTTGACGTAGACCTGCGGGATGGTCGGCCACTGGCCGTAATCTTTGATGCCCTGGCGCAGTTCAGCCGAGTCCAGGACGTTCACGCCCTTATAGGTGACGCCCATGTAGTCGAGGATCTGGACGACCTGTCCGGAGAAGCCGCACTGCGGGAAGGCGGGCGTGCCTTTCATGAAGACGACGATGTCGTTGGTCTTCACCTCGTTGTCGATCCAGTCGTTGATGCCGGTCATGTCAGGTCCTTTTTAATGGGATGACGGATCGTTGCGCGAAGCCTGTTCCAGCGCCGTAAGACGATCGTCGATGTCGCCGATCCTGCTCGATGCGAACAAGCCGTCGGTCATTCGGTTCAGAATATTGTTTTCCATGATCGCCATGTCGAACTTGATCTCGCCGACATCGCGTTCGATCCGTTCAAGCCGCGTCTGCTGCCGCGACAGGATATCAACGATCCGGACAAAACGTGTGTCCAATTCGACGAGCCGCCTGTCGACGCGACGAAGCAGTTCCAGCGTGTGGCTTGCAACATTGTCGGGACGGGACTCGTTGGGGCCGCTCATACCCTCAGCATATTACTTCGGCGCGCTGGTTTGAAGGGCGAGAGCGTGGAGGATTCCGCCCATGTTGCCTTGCAACGCCTGGTAGACCATCTGGTGCTGCTGGACGCGCGACTTGCCGCGAAAGCTTTCGGCCACGACTTCCGCCGCGTAGTGATCGCCGTCACCCGCGAGGTCGCGGATGGTGACCTCGGCATCGGGGATACCGTCCTTGATCATCTTTTCGATGTCATGGGCGTTCATCGCCATCAGGCGCTTCTCCTGTGCTGTGGCCGCCGGGCAGCCCTTGTCGGGGGAAGATAGGCGCTTCCCCCGGTGTGATCAATCGAACGAGCGGCGCCTCTTTGCCCCTACTCGGCGGCTTCCGCCAGCGGCAGGCTGCCGGACATGTAGTCGGGGAACCACGTTTCGTGTGCGATGGTCAGGTCGGCGACGGGAACCTGAAGCCGGGCCTCGATCGTCAGCGCGTCGCCGCCGACAGTGCCAAGCCGCTGCAAGGTGACACCTGCCGTTGCCGCATCTTCCGCCAGGGTCACCGCCGCAGCGTCGGGGAGCGCGACCACGTAGCGCGCCTGGTCCTCACCAAACAGCAGCGCATGTCCTGCACCGGCACCGAGGTCGATGGTCGCGCCGAGGTTGGCCGCGATGCACATTTCCGCCAGCGTCACCGCGAGACCGCCATCCGACACGTCGTGGCAAGCGACGACGCGGCCGCTGCGGATGAGGCCGCGAACGAAGTCGCCATTGCGCTTCTCCTCGGCAAGGTCGACCGGCGGCGGGGCGCCGTCCTCGCGGCCCTCGATCTCGCGGAGGTAGATCGAGGCGCCGAGATGCGCGCCGGGAACGCCGACGAGGAAGAGCGTGTCGCCTTCGACCATGCCGCCGACGCGGGCGGTTCTCGAGCGGTCGTCGATCAGGCCGACGCCGCCGATGGTGGGGGTCGGCAGGATGCCCTGACCTTGCGTCTCGTTGTAGAGCGAGACGTTGCCGGAGACGATCGGGAAGCCCAGCGCCTCGCAGGCCGCGCCGATGCCCTGGATGGCCCGCACCAGCTGGCCCATGATCTCGGGCTTTTCCGGATTGCCGAAGTTCAGGTTGTCGGTGGCTGCTAGCGGTTCGGCGCCGACGGCTGTGAGGTTGCGCCAGCATTCGGCCACCGCCTGCATGCCACCCTGGAACGGATCCGCCTCGCAATAGCGCGGCGTCACGTCGCTGGTGAAGGCGAGCGCCTTGGTGGCGTGGCCGTCGACGCGCACGACGCCAGCGTCGCCGCCGGGGCGCTGCAGGGAGTTGCCCTGGATCAGCGTGTCGTACTGCTCGAACACCCAGCGCCGCGAGGCGATGTCCGGCGAGCCCATCAGCTTCAATAGGATGGCGTCGTAGCGTTCGTGCTCGGCGAGGTCGGCGGCGTGCACCGTCTTCGGCGGAACCGGCTCGATCCACGGGCGATCATATTCCGGCGCCTCGTCGCCGAGCTCGCGGATCGGCAGGTTCGCGACCTCCTGTCCCTGGAACATGACGCGGAAGCGCAGGTCGTCGGTGGTGATGCCGACGACGGCGAAGTCGAGGCCCCATTTAACGAAGATCGCCTCGGCGACCGCCTGCTTGGACGGCTCCAGCACCATGAGCATGCGCTCCTGGCTCTCCGACAGCATCATCTCGTAGGGCGTCATGTGCGTCTCGCGCACCGGGACCTTGTCGAGGTCGAGCTCGATGCCAAGACCGCCCTTGGCGCCCATTTCCACAGCCGAGCAGGTGAGGCCGGCGGCGCCCATGTCCTGGATGGCGATGACCGCGCCGGTCTTCATCAGCTCGAGGCAGGCCTCCAGCAGGCACTTCTCGGTGAAGGGATCGCCGACCTGCACGGTCGGGCGCTTCTCCTCGATGTCCGCGTCGAACTCGGCCGAGGCCATGGTGGCGCCGCCGACGCCGTCGCGGCCGGTCTTGGCGCCGAGGTAGACGACGGGAAGGCCCACGCCCTTGGCTTCCGACAGGAAGATCGCGTCGGTCTTCGCAAGACCCGCCGCGAAGGCGTTGACGAGGCAGTTGCCGTTGTAGCGAGGATGGAAGTTCACCTCGCCGCCGACGGTCGGAACGCCGAAGGCATTGCCGTAGCCGCCGATGCCGGCGACGACGCCGGCGACAAGATGGCGGGTCTTCGGATGGTCGGGCGCGCCGAAGCGCAGCGCGTTCATCGCAGCGATCGGCCGGGCGCCCATGGTAAAGACGTCGCGCAGGATGCCGCCGATACCCGTCGCCGCGCCCTGATAGGGCTCGATGTAGGAGGGGTGGTTGTGACTCTCCATCTTGAAGACAACGCAATCGCCGTCACCGATGTCAACGACGCCAGCGTTTTCACCGGGACCCTGGATGACCCGGACGCCCTTGGTCGGCAGAGTCTTCAGCCAGCGCTTGGAGGACTTGTAGGAGCAGTGCTCGTTCCACATTGCCGAGAAAATGCCGAGCTCGGTAATCAGCGGCACGCGGCCGATGAGATCGAGGATGCGCTGGTACTCGTCCGGCTTCAGCCCGTGCGCGGCGACGATCTCGGGCGTGATGGTGATCTCGGTCATGGCAGTCTCCGTGCGCCGGGGCGTCAGGGGTGTTGGGCGGGAAGACCCGCCCGTTTCAGCTTGGGTGTCGCCAGCCGGCGCGTCAGACCCGCGTCCAATCGGCAACGCCGCGGCAGACGGCGGTATCCGCCGCCGACCGCAGGATCGAAGCATCGTCCTCGGCCTGCGAGATCGCGGCGGCAAAGACACGGCGCTGGAAGACGAGCAGCGCGTACTGCCTGTTGGCGCGAAGGCAGAGGGCGTAACCCTCGCGCGGATCAGCCGAGACGAAGCGCGTGCTGCGCTCGCCGTCACGGCGCTTGAAGACGATCCGGGCGGTATCCCTAGCATAGGCCGCCTCGGTCGGCGTCGGCCGCAGATCCTCTGACGCTTCGGCGACCTCGAGCGGCTCGATCGAGAAGGTCCTGACGTCGGCGGTGGCGTATACGCAGCCGGATAGCGCTGCGGAGAGGGCCAGCGCCGCGGCGAGCGCCGGACGGCGGCGCAGGGCGCCACTACGCATCGCAGGCGCGCCCGCCCGCATTCCAGCGGCGAATGTCGGCGTCGACACGGCCGGCAATGCCGGTGCCCATCAGCGGGCCATAGGTCGAGAGCGCCCGCGAGCCGGGTTGCGCCTCGACGACGAGCAGCGGCTTGGCTTCGGGGCGGCCCTTGGGCACCAGGAGGAAGCGCGGCTTGCCGGAGAAGGAGGAGAGCTCGGGCGCCAGGCTGTAGCGCGCAAAGGCCGGATCGTTCGACTTGAACCAGCAGCGGTTGGCCGCAAGCGTCACGCGCTCCATGCGGTCGAGACCCGACTCGGCCTTCGCCGCCGGCTGAGTGGTTCTCACCGGCGGGGCCGGGGTGCTGCAGGCGGACAGGGCGACGATGCCGGTGGCAAAGCCCATGACGAGGAGATTTCGGAACAGCTTCACGCTCATGCGGCAAGGCCCCGCACGAGGCCGAGGGCGCTCTCGAAGATGCCGCGGCCATCGGTGCCGCCGTGCTCGGGCTCGATCAGGTTTTCGGGATGCGGCATCAGGCCGAGCACGTTGCCGGCTTCGTTGACGATACCGGCGATGTCGCGCGTCGCGCCGTTCGGGTTCGTGCCCTCGGCATAGCGGAAGACGACGCGGTCCTCGCCATGCAGCCGGTCGAGGGTTTCGTCATCGGCGAAATAGTTGCCGTCGTGGTGGGCGACGGGGCAGCGGATGATCTGGCCGGGGGTGTAGGCGGTGGTGAAGCGGGTCGCGGCGTTGACGACCTCCAGCTTCACCTCGCGGCAGACGAAGCGCAGCGTCGTGTTGCGCATCAGCGCGCCCGGAAGGAGGCCTGCTTCGCAGAGGATCTGGAAGCCGTTGCAGACGCCGAGCACCGAGACGCCATGGGCCGCCTTGTCAGCGACGGCGCGCATCACCGGCGATCGCGCGGCGATGGCGCCGCAGCGCAGATAGTCGCCGAAGGAGAAGCCGCCGGGCACGACGATCAGGTCGACGTCAGGAACCTCGGTGTCGGTCTGCCAGACGGTCAGCGGCGGCGTGCCGGTGATCGTCGTCAGCGCGGCGATCATGTCGCGGTCGCGGTTTAGGCCGGGGAGAAGGACGACGGCAGTTTTCATGGGCGACGGCAACCATTGGAGAGCATGGCCGGGCCGGCATGGTCCGGAAGGAGAGTTTGGACGGGCCGTACGAGCCCGGAAATGGAAACAGCGGCATCACCCTCGTCGAGGACGGTGCCGCTGGGCAGAAGGCCGAGCGCGGTGCTCACGGGTGCGGGTCGTATGACCTCGAGGGCTCGGCCAGTTCGCGCAGGTCGAGGCGGCGATCGATCCGGTCCAGCCGCGTCTCGTAGCGTGCCAGAACGCCGTAAATGTTATGAACGTCGCTGTTGACGGAGGCTATATGGCCGCGGATCGAATTGATCTCAGATTTCAGGCCAACGACGTCGAGCCTCAGCCCGCCAATGTCCTCATGCATGCGCTTCATCAGCTCGAACATCAGTTCATTCGTGACATCGGCCATGGCACCCTCTGGCACAACCTTTACGCGATCTCCACAGTATAATTCTCGATGACGGTATTGGCCAGAAGCTTGGCACACATGTCCTTTAGCTGAGCCTCTGCGGCGGCGCGGTCGTCGCCGTCGAGCACGACGTCGAAGACCTTGCCCTGGCGGACGGCACCAACGCCGCCGAAGCCGAGGCTGCCGAGAGCGCCCTCGATGGCCTTGCCTTGCGGGTCGAGGACGCCGTTCTTGAGGGTAACGACGATACGCGCCTTGATCACTGTGCCTGCCTGTTCATTGAGGATTCGATCAGTGTATCAGCCTGTCCGCGACGGGCTTGCCTACTGGATCAGCCTGTCGCGGGAATAGACGAGTTTAAGTGCCGATGCCGGCTGCGGCGCGGCCTTGCCGCGCCGCCGTCTTACTTTACCAGCACCGGCCCGGAGGGGCGGGGCGGCTCGTTCTCGTTCATGATGCCGAGACGACGGGCGACTTCCTGATAGGCCTCGACCAGGCCGCCCATGTCGCGGCGGAACCGGTCCTTGTCCATCTTCTCGTTCGTCTGCACGTCCCAGAGGCGGCAGCTGTCCGGCGAGATCTCGTCGGCGACGATGATGCGCATCATGTCGCCCTCATAGAGGCGACCGGTCTCGATCTTGAAGTCGACGAGTTGGATGCCGACGCCGAGGAAGAGGCCGGAGAGGAAGTCGTTGACGCGGATGGCGAGCGCCATGATGTCGTCGATTTCCTGCGGGCTTGCCCAGCCGAAAGCGGTGATGTGCTCTTCCGAGACCATCGGATCGTCGAGCGCGTCGGCCTTGTAGTAGAACTCGATGATCGAGCGCGGCAGCACGGTGCCCTCCTCGATGCCGAGGCGCTTGGCGAGCGAGCCCGCCGCGATGTTGCGCACCACGACCTCGAGCGGAATGATCTCGACTTCCTTGATCAGCTGCTCGCGCATGTTGAGCCGCTTAATGAAGTGCGTCGGAATGCCCATCTTGTTCAGATGGGTGAAAATGTACTCGGAGATCCGGTTGTTGAGTACACCCTTGCCGTCGACAATCTCGTGCTTCTTGGCATTGAAGGCGGTCGCATCGTCCTTAAAGAACTGCACGAGCGTGCCTGGCTCCGGGCCTTCGTAAAGGATCTTGCCCTTGCCTTCGTAGATACGGCGGCGACGTGTCATAGGGGTGCTCTATCGTGCATGAGGGTGCGTCCTCGGGAAGCGACGCGAAGCGTGACGTTCGAGCGCGTGAATAGACCAAAGTGGGGGTCCAGACAATGGCGGCCCGTGTCAAGGGGATTATCCACTCGACAATTGGTGAACCAGATGTCCGAAACAAGATGCGGCACGGCCCGATTCAAGGCCGTTCCGGCTTCAAATATCCTCGGCAACCGCCTATGTCAGAGATGGCCATCGTCCAAGCGGGCGTTGCAATTGCTTGTGGAGGAAGAAGTCGATGTCGATTACAGGCCGCGAAACGGACTTCGAGGGGCGCTACGCCCATGATCAAGAGCTGCGGTTTCGAATCGAAGCGCGGCGCAATCGTCTGTTGGGCCTCTGGGCGGCCGAGAAGCTCGGCAAATCGGAAGACGAAGCCAAGCTGTATGCGCAGGAAGTCGTAAAGTCCGACTTCGAGAAGCCGGGTGACGACGACGTCTACGAGAAGATCCGCCGGGATTTCGATGCGGCCGGGATCGACCAGTCGGACCACCGGATACGTCGCACCATGGCGGAACTGCTGATCGAGGCGGAGAAGCAGGTTCGCGCGGAGTAGTCTGCTCCACCGACCGGCCAGTTTCATGAGCTGGTAGGTACTGTCCCGCGTTCCTTCACCGCGAAAGCATCCGATAGCATGGCTCTTCCCGCACTTCGCAAGGCTTTGGACGGGGACGGCTTCGTCCTCTCTTCCTGGTCGTCGCTGACCGATCCCATGGTGCATGAAGCTTTGCTGCGGGCGCCTTTCGATGCGATCTGCCTCGACATGCAGCATGGGCTGCATGACGTGGCGAGCATGGCGGCGGCGATCGGGCGGGCGGGCATGATCGGCAAGCCATCGCTGGTGCGCCTGCCGATCGAGGACCGAGCCAACGCGGCGCGGGCGCTCGATTTCGGTGCCTCCGCCGTCATCATGCCGATGATCGAGAGCGTCTCGGACGCGCAAGGCTTTGTCGACGCCGTGAAATACGCGCCGCTCGGCAGCAGGTCTTTCGGGCCGACGCGGGCGGTGGAACTCCATGGTTACGCGAAGGCCGCGGGCTACGGCGACCGGACGGCCTATACGTCCGAAGCCAACCGCGAGACGCTCGCCTTCGCGATGATCGAAACGGCGGCGGCGATGGACAATCTCGAAGCCATCCTGGCGCTTGAAGGATTGGACGGCGTGTTTGTCGGTCCGTCCGACCTTTCGATTGCCCTATCGGAAACCGGCACCTGGGATCCGAACGGACCGGTCGCCGATGCCGCTATTCAGAAGGTCGCCGTGGCCGCCAAAGCTGCCGGCAAGTTTGCTGGCATTTATTGCGCCAGCGCCGAGGACGCCCGTCGCTACCGCGGCTATGGCTACTGCCTCGCCACGATTTCCAACGACATCAATCTGCTTAAGGCCGCGGCTGAGGCGCTGGTCGCTGCGGTCAGAGCCTGAGCCCTCAATCCTCGCCGGGGATCGCCGGCATGGGTGTGGGCTCGAGCGGCAGCTTCGAGATGAACTTGCCGAAGGTCAGCAAGCCTTCCGGCCAAGGCCCGTGGCCGCTGTCCTGATTGAGGTGGCCGGACTCTCCGGCATCGACAAACATCGAACCCCAGGCATCCGCAATATCCTCCGCCGCCGCGACGGACGAAAAGGGATCGTTGCGGCTTGCCACCAGGATCGAGGGGAACGGCAGCGGATCGCGGGGGTAGGGGCCGAAGGTCATCAGATGCTTCGGACGCAGACCGGGATTGGTAACCTCGGGCGGTGCCACGAAGAAGGCGCCTGCGACACGGTGCTGGAATTTCGGAATGGCAAGAACCGCGGCCGCAACGCCGAGCGAATGGGCGACCAGCACCACGGGCCGGGTGCTTTCGTTGACCGCCGCTGCGACGGCCTCGACCCATTCTTCGCGCACCGGTTTCGTCCATTCGCGCTGGTGAATGCGGCGCGCCGTCGACAGGCGGCCTTCCCAGCGGGTCTGCCAATGTTCCGCCGACGAGCCGCGGTAGCCGGGGATGACGAGGATTTCAGCTTCTGAAACACGCATGGGCCGGACATGCGAGCGTCGGCGGCGGAAGTCAAGCTGAGGCCCGCCGCCGGCGGTCTAGAGAAGGGGGCTGATCAGCCTTGTTGCATTCTCGAAGAGCTGGGTGAAGAAGCCGCGCTCGTTCCATTCCGCCTCGATCAGCCGGCGGCTCTTGGCGCGATAGTCATTCTCGATCTTGCGCAACTGCCGCACGACCCCGGCATCATAGGCGATCAGCGTCACCTCCGAATTCAGCTCGAAGGAGCGACGGTCCATGTTGGCCGAGCCGATGATCGCGATGTCGTCGTCGATCGACAGGTGCTTGGCATGCAGGAACCTCTCCCGGTAGAGCATGACCTCGACGCCCGACTGCAGCAGCTCGTCGTAGTAGGAGCGCTGGGCGTGATCGATGAGGAAGCTGTTGGTGGTTGCGGTTACGAACAGGGTCACGGCGACGCCCTTCTCCACCGCGGTGCGCAGCGCAAGCGACAGCGGCTCGTTCGGGATGAAGTAGGGCGTCGTCAGCACCACCTTCTCGCGGGCGCCGTGGATGAGATCGGTGAACAGCGAATCGACCCGGCTCAGCGGGTGGTCGGGGCCGCTCGGCATCACCTGAGCGGTCACGCCGCCCTCGGTGCGCTCCGGCGTCGGCATCAGCTCGGGCGTCGATATGTCCTCGTCGGTCTCGAGGAACCAGTCGCCGATGAAGATCGCCTGCAGTTCCAGGACCACCGGGCCTTTCACCCGCGCCATCACCTCGCGGTAGAAGGTGTTCGGCTCGTATTCGATCTGGTGCATGTTCTGCGAGCCGACCCAGCCGATCTTGCCGTCGACGACGACGATCTTGCGGTGGTTGCGAAGATCTGCACGGGTCGCGCGGTTCCAGAAGCGCAGCGGCAGGATCAGCCGGATCTCGACGCCTGTTCCTTCCAGCCGACGGGCGATGGCATTGCGGTCGGTCGAGGAGCCGACGGCGTCGATCAGCAGCCGGCATTTGACGCCGCGCTTGGCCGCGCGCTCCAGCGCGCTCAGAACCTTGTTGCCGGCCTCGTCGTCCTGAAGGATGTAGAACATGGCATGCGCATGGTTCTGTGCCGCATCGATGTCGCCGGTGATGCGGTCGACGACGCGGTTATAGTTCGGATCGAGGTCGATGCTGTTGCCAGAGACGCAAGGCATCTGACCGATGTTGCGCACAAGGTTCGCGGCCGTTCGGCTGCGCGGCTCCAGCGCCATCGCCGCGTCGCTGGCGCTGCCGGGAATGTCGCCCACGGCCTTCAGTACGACGGAGGGAACGCTCTTGATGCGCTCGCGCCGCCATTTCGGATGACGGGCATTGCCGATGAAGAAATAGACCAGGAGGGCGGCGAAGGGCTGAAAGAAGAACAGCAGCAGCCATCCCTGGGCCGCCGCCGGCGATCGCCGGAAGGGGATCACCACCAAAGCGCCGACGATGATCGACCAATTCAGAAGGGTGATGACGATCGACCAGATCGACCACGCGGAAAAATCGAAGTTCATCGCAGCGTCACGTCTTCCAATCCCCCGCGGTCCGGCGCGGGTTCGATATCCCCCGGCGTGCATGGCACGAAACCGGCTGTCTTGTCCGCTGAGAATGGTGAGATCTGCGGCTTTGGCGCGGCAACGCCGCCAAGGTGCTGAACTTCCGGCCCGCCCGCCGCATTTATCCCGAAAATTCGGGTCATGCCCACAGCGTCGCCGGCTGTTATGCTGGCGCGTCGCGGCGTGGCGACAGCAGGAGAATTGCCTTGAAGCCAGAAGCCAAACGGCACCGTTCCTGCGGCGCCGCTCGCTGCCCGACTGCCGGACGACCCACCTGATGCTGCGGATTGTCTATGCCAATCTCGGCTATTCCCGGGAAATCGATGGCTCGCTCGGCCACCATCTCTCGCGCCTCCACCACCACATCTACACACCGCGCGCTGCCCAGATGCGGAGCCTTCAGTTCGTGCGCGACACGATGCGACGGCTGCAGCCGGATCTCAGCTGCTTCGTCGAGATCGACCAAGGCTCGATCACCAACGGGTATTTCGACCAGTTTCCGGTGCTCTGCGAGGATGGGCACGCTTTCGCGACGATCGACAACAAATACAGCGATACGGCGAAGATCCGCTCGCCGATTTCGCGCGGCAAGTCGAACGCTTTCCTCGCCAGCCGCGAAGTGACGTTCGCCAAGCGCTACCTCGCGGCCGGCAAGAAGCGCCTGGTCTACGACATCGACATCGCGGGACTGCGGGTGCTGGTCGTGCACTGCTCGCTGATCAGGCGCGTTCGAACGATGCAGTTTAAGCAGATCGCCGAGTGGATCGCCGAACGTGACGGGCCGACCATGCTGATCGGCGACTTCAACATGTTCTCGGGCGATGCAGAACTGGCGCCACTGATGAAAGCCGAGAATCTTGTTCACGCCAACAAGCTGTCCGGCCCGACCTTCCGCTTCGGGCCTTATCAGGCGAGCCTCGACACTTGCCTTGTCTCGACCAGCCTTGCCGACCGCTGCTCGATCGAGATCATCGACCAGCCGTTCTCCGACCACCAGATGTTCAAGATCGACATCGCGCTGGACGAGTCCGTGGCGTTGAAGGCGGCGGGGTAGACGCACCTCGGGCGTGTCCGCATCCGGGCGCTATCGCTGCAATTCGCCGAAAAAGCAGGAAGAGGTGAAGCGCCGCGCGGCCGGGATTGAGCCCACCAAGCCTCCCCGACCTTTGGTCGGGAAGGATGGATCGTGCCGCCGATAGAAAGCCTCCGGCAGCGGGCGCCTGTTCAGGCGCCGAAGACGCGCCGGAAGATCGTGTCGACATGCTTGGTGTGGTAGCCGAGGTCGAATTTTTCGCGCAGCTCGGCTTCCGGCAAGGCGGCCGTCACTTCCGGGTCAGCCAAGAGCTCCTCGAGGAAGTCCTTGTTCTGCTCCCAGACCTTCATCGCATTGCGCTGGACCAGCCGGTAGGAGTCTTCACGGCTGACGCCGGCCTGGGTGAGGGCGAGCAGCACACGCTGGGAGTGAACGAGACCCTTGAACTGGTTGAGGTTCTTCAGCATCCGCTCGGGATAGACCAGGAGCTTGTCGATCACCGAGGTCAGCCGCACCAGTGCGAAGTCGAGGGTGATGGTCGCGTCAGGGCCGATATAGCGCTCGACCGAGGAGTGCGAGATGTCGCGCTCGTGCCAGAGGGCGACGTTCTCCATCGCCGGCATGGCGAAGGAGCGCACCATGCGGGCGAGACCGGTAAGGTTCTCGGTCAGCACCGGGTTGCGCTTGTGCGGCATGGCCGACGAGCCCTTCTGGCCCGGCGCGAAATACTCCTCGGCCTCCAGCACCTCGGTGCGCTGCAGATGGCGGATCTCGATCGACAGGCGCTCGATCGACGAGGCGATGACGCCGAGGGTGGCGAAGTACATGGCGTGGCGGTCGCGCGGGATGACCTGCGTCGAGACCGGCTCCGGCGTCAGGCCAAGCGCCTTGGCGACATGCTCCTCGACGGCCGGGTCGATGTTGGCGAAGGTGCCGACGGCGCCGGAGATGGCACAGGTTGCGATCTCGGCCCGGGCGGCGACGAGCCGGGCGCGGCAGCGCTCGAACTCGGCATAGGCCAGCGCCAGCTTGATGCCGAAGGTCACGGGCTCGGCATGAATACCGTGCGAACGGCCGATGGTCACCGTGTCCTTGTGTTCCAGCGCCCGGCGCTTCAGCGCGGCGAGGAGGCCGTCGAGATCGGCCAGCATCAGGTCGGAGGCGCGAACGAGTTGCACGTTGAAGCAGGTGTCGAGCACGTCAGACGAGGTCATGCCTTGGTGGACAAAGCGCGCATCCGGCCCGACGATCTCCGACAGGTGCGTCAGGAAGGCGATGACGTCGTGCTTGGTCTCGCGCTCGATCTCGTCGATGCGGTCGACGTCGAAGTTGGCGGCATTGCCCTTCTCCCAGATCGTCTCAGCGGCGCTCTTCGGGATGACGCCAAGTTCGGCCAGCGCGTCGCAGGCATGCGCCTCGATCTCGAACCAGATCCGGTACTTCGTCTCCTGCGACCAGATGGCGACCATGTCGGGGCGGGAGTAACGGGGAATCATGGAGCGTCCTTGCGGTGCGGGATGGCGAGAGCTGCGACATAACAGAGGCCGCCGGGTGTCTCAATGTGTGACGCCCGGCGGCCGGGGCCGGCCGGTTTTGAATACAGGCCGATGCGCGCGGCAGAAGCTTCGAGGGACGGCTGGTCGATCAACGAGCGATCACGAAGACGGCGGCGCCGAATGAACGGCCTGCCAGGCCTGTTTCCGGTCGCCGGTGGAGGGACTGGCGGCGTGCACACCGCGGGCGATGGCGCGGGCCATGACTGCGGCGGCAGTCGCACCGAGCTCGACGAGGTCGCCACCGGATGGCGCTTTTCCGATGCCGCCGGTGGCGAGAGCGAAGACGAGATCGCCGTCGAAGGGCGTATGCGCCGGCCAGAGGGCACGGGCGAAGCCGTCATGGGCGGAGATCGCCAGCCGCTTGGCGCCAGCCTTGTCGAGCACCGCATCGGTGGCGATGACCGCGATGGTGGTGTTGCCGCCGGCAGTGGCGCCGAACTTGGTGAGGGGCTCCATCGCGTTTTCTGGCCACGGGGACGGCAAGCCGCGGCCGCCGAACTCGGTGCCGAGCTCAAAGGGCGCGGCCCAGAAGTGCGGGGTTTCCCCGATCGTCGGCGATCCCAGCGCATTGACGGCGACGAGCGCCGAGACGGTGATGCCGCTCGCCAGCACCGCAGAGGCCGAGCCGAGGCCGCCTTTCAGGCGGGCGGTGGTGGCGCCGGTGCCCGCTCCCTCGGTGCCGATGGAAAAGTCGCGGGCCGCCGTCTCGCAGGCGGCAAAGCCGAGCTCGCGGTAAGGCGGGTAGCGGTCCCAGCCGGCATCGCCGAGGTCGAACAGGATCGCCGCCGGTACGATCGGCACGCGATGCGGACCGACGGCAAAACCCCGGCCCTTACCACGAAGATAGGCCTGGACCCCGGAGGCGGCATCGAGGCCGAAAGCCGAACCACCGGAGAGGACGAGCGCATCGACCGTCGACACGGTGTTCTCCGGCGCCAGAAGGTCGGTCTCGCGGGTACCGGGGGCGCCGCCCTGAACGTGAACAGCGGCGACGGTCGAGTTATCGCAGAGGATGACGGTGACGCCGCTGGCGAGGCGGTCGTCCCGTGCATTCCCGACGCTGAGGCCCGCGACGTCGCTGAGGAGATTGCGGGGCCCGGCCTGCCAGAACGCCATCCGCTCAGCCGCCCGCGTCCGGCACGAAGTCGCTGCCGTCGAAGCGAAAGGTGCGAAACAGCGAAAGGTCGGAATCGCCCTTGGCATCGAAGCGGATCGGGCCGAGCGAGGTCGCGAAGACGTTGGCATCCAGCACCGCCGGCAAGGGCCGGGCCTTCTGCCGGGCGAAGCGGACCGCGGCGAGCGCGATCTCGCCCGCAGCGACGGTCGGCCCGAAATAGCCTTGCCTGGCTTCCGGCGCGATCTCGGACGTCGGGATCTCCTCGAACCGGTCGAGCGGGGCGAGCGCGAGGACGCCGGCGGCCAGCGGCACGTCCGGATTGCCTTCGTCCAGCAGCGCCTCGCCACCGATGATCTCCAGCGTGAGGCCGATCGAGCCGGCATCGCGGGCGATAATCGCCACGTCCGGCCGGTCGCCGGCGATGAAGAGATGGGTGACGCCCGTGCCGAGGATGCGGCGCGCGAGGCCAAACTGCTTCTCCTCGGCCGGCCGGTAGTTGTCGATCGTCGCGGGCCGCATGCCGGCAGCTTCGAGGCGCGTGCGCACGGCGTCGGCAAGGCCGCGGCCGTAGATCGTGCCATCGTCGACGAGGCCGAAGGGCGTGTCCTTCCAGCGGGTGGTGATGGCCGCTGCGGTGGCGTCGGCCTCCGCGTCCGAGCGCGGCGCGAGGCGCCAGACCAGGGCACCGGTCCGGGCCCGCGTGTCGGTAAAGCGGTTGGCGCGCACGCCGACGGTGATCACCGGAATGCCGGCGGCCGAGAGTTTGGGGAGCGCGGTGGTCAGCGCCTCGGTGCAGAGGAAGCCGACGGCGATCTCCACCTTATCGGCGATCAGCTGCTCGGCTGCCTTTGTGCCGCCGTCGCCGGAACAGTCGGTGTCCGCGCGGGTGACGTCGGTCGCGTCGTCGGCGGCGGTCCGCATGCCGGCGAGGATCTGCTCGCCGAGGATGGCGGACGTTCCGGAAAACGGTCCGGCAACCCCGATGCGCACCCGCTCCGCCGCCGGGGCGGCAGCTGTTGCGGCAAGGACGATAGCGAGGGCGAGGGACGTCCGGAAATGGGGCATGCCGGAACCTAGCCTCGTTCGCGGGAGAATTCGAGCCTTGTCGCCGGCGGGAGCCCGCCATCGCGCTGCGAAGATCTTCTTGGGTTTCACGTCGACAGTCATTTTGCTTGCGTCGGGCTGGCGGACCCGTCGGCGCCGCTGGCGGGGCGGTCTTGCGAAAGGGGCGGGACGGCGCCTATCTCAAGACAACATTATCGCATCGTCATGAGCTGAGCGGATACGGCGGCGAGCGAGACGCGGAACCTCCGAGCCGATCGTCACTTGCCGGTGCAGTGGTTTCTCGGGCCGTCTGCGCCGTGATTTCAGCGGGCTGATATCCACTGGTTGCGCTCATCCGGCGACGGGTTCGGCAATAAATGTACGACACGAAGGAGAGTGGGATGGACGGCACGATCGAGCTCGACGTTCTGGCGACGGCGGAAGCCTGGGCGAGGGACGGCCGGCGCCTGGCGCTGGCGACGGTGGTGCAGACCTGGGGCTCGGCGCCACGGCCGACCGGCAGTCATCTCGTGATCGACGCCGAAGGCAATTTCGAGGGCTCGGTCTCCGGCGGCTGCGTCGAGGGCGCGGTGGTCAGCGAGGCGATTGAGGTGATCGAGGCGGGAACGCCTCGAATGCTGGAGTTCGGGGTCGCGGATGAGACCGCATGGCGCGTCGGCCTTTCCTGCGGTGGGCGCATCCGGGTCCTCGTCGAGCCAATCCGGGCAGGCGCCTGATGGATCTTTCACTGCTGACCGAGCTGAACGCGGAAAGAACGGCCCGGCGGGCCGTCGCTGTTGTCACCGACATCGCGGGCGGCAGCCAGAGGCTGGTGCGCGAGAGCGAGGCTCCGGGCGATCCGCTGGCGTCGGCGCTTGCGACGGCGTTTCGAACCGGCAAATCCGGCATGGTCGACGCGCCGGAGGGGCAGAGCTTCCTCACCCTTTACGTGCCACCCGCGCGGATTCTGGTGATCGGGGCGGTGCACATCAGCCAGGCGCTGGCACCGATGGCGCGTCTTGCCGGCTACGACATCGCCGTCGTCGATCCCCGCACCGCCTTCGCGACGCCGGAGCGCTTTCCCGGCACCCCGCTGACGGCGGAGTGGCCCGAGGATGCGCTTAAGGCGCAGCCGCTCGACGCCTATACCGCCCTCGTCGCGCTGACGCACGACCCGAAGATCGACGACGTGCCATTGCTGGCGGCGCTCGAGGCCGGCTGTTTCTACATCGGCGCGCTCGGTAGCCGAAAGACGCATGCCGGCCGGCTGGCGCGGCTGGAGGCAGCGGGCGCGCGGCCGGAGGATCTCACACGGATCGAGGCGCCGATCGGGCTCGACATCGGCGCGGCGAGCCCCGCCGAGATCGCCGTTGCGGTTCTCGCCTCGGTGATCCAGGCGCTGCGCAAGCGACGCACCGGGACGGCCACGTGAGGTTCGGCCCGGTTCCGGTGGCGTCTGCCGAGGGCGCTATCCTCGCGCACGCGCTGCGCCTTTCCGGGCGGCGTATCGCCAAGGGCACGCGGTTGAGCGCTGCGGACGTTGCGGAGATTGGGGCGGCGGGCATTGCCGAGGTGATTGCCGCTGTCCTCGGTCCCGCCGATCTCACCGAGGATATGGCGGCGGCGCGCATTGCGGCCGTCGCCAGCGGGCCGGGCGTGACCGTCGGACCGGCAGCGACCGGGCGTGTGAATTTCTTCGCGGCGTCCGCCGGCTTGTTCCTGCCGGACCGCGGCATCGTCGACCGGCTGAACGCCATCGACCCCGCGATCACGCTGGCGACGCTGAAGGAGTTCGAGCCGGTGGTCGCCGGGCAGATGCTGGCGACCGTCAAGATCATCCCGCTCGCCGTCGCGGGCGACGCGGTGCTGGAAGCGTCCGCCTTGCTGGCCGAGCGGCCGGCGTTCCGCCTGTCGCCCTACCGCGCCCAGACGGTGGCGCTGATCCAGACGACGCTGCGCGGGGTGAAACCGAGTGTGCTCGACAAGACGCGGGAAGTCCTGAGCCGCCGGCTCGCCGTCGCCGGGGCGGTGATCGCCTCGGAAACCCGCTGTCCGCATGAGACCCTTGCCTTGGCCGATGCGATCCGTGCCGCCGGGACAGCCGACATCGTCATCGTCTTCGGGGCCTCGGCGGTGATCGATGCCGGCGACGTCATTCCCGCGGCGGTGGCGGCGGCCGGCGGTGCGGTGCTGCAACTCGGCATGCCCGTCGATCCCGGCAATCTCCTGCTGCTCGGCTCGGTCGCCGGCCGGCCGCTGATCGGCGCGCCCGGCTGCGCCCGCTCGCCGAAGGAGAACGGGTTCGACTGGGTGCTCGGCCGGCTGCTGGCCGATGTACCGGTCACACCGTCGGACATTCGCGGCATGGGCGTCGGCGGCCTGCTGATGGAGATTGCGAGCCGTCCGCAGCCCCGCGAGCGTCGGCCGGAGAAGCCGGCTCGGGCGGATGGCGGCCGGTCGACGCGGGCCGTCGCGGCGGCGCCGCTGGTCGATGCCGTGATCCTCGCCGCCGGACGGTCGAGCCGCATGGGCGGGCCGCACAAGCTGCTCGCGACCTTCGACGGCGTTCCGCTGATCCGGCTTTCGGTGCTGACGGCTCTGGCGAGCCAGGCGCGCCGCGTGCGCGTGGTGGTCGGCCATCGCTCGGCCGAGATCAAGCGGGCACTGGCCGGGCTCGACGTCGACATCACCGAGAATCCCGCCTTCGCCGAGGGCCTGTCGACCTCGGTCATCGCCGGCTGCGGCTCCGCCTTTGACGCAGGGGCGGACGGTGCGCTTGTGATCCTGGCCGACCAGCCAAGGCTCGGCAGTGGCGATCTCGATCGCCTGATCGCCGTTTTCGCGCGCGACGGGCGCGGCTCGCTCGTTGCCGCGACCGATAGCGGCCGCCTGGCCAACCCGGTGGTGCTCTCCGTGATCTACCGCAGCCAAATCGAGGCCCTGGTTGGCGACGTCGGCGCACGGCGCCTTTTGAGCGCGCATCCGGACGCCCTGCAGACCGTCGAGATCGGCGAGGCCGCCGGGATAGATGTCGATACGCCGGAGGCGATGGCGGCTGCAGGCGGCGTGTTGGTCGGGTGATGCGATGATTCCAGGCCGCGTTCTAAGCATCTGAATTCATCATCTTTTCTGCCGGCGGACTTAGCAGCCCGTAAGCCGCCCGAAAGGAATGGCCAGCCGCGCTCTCCTAGCCGTGTGTGCAGGAAACCCACCTTGCCCTTGAACCTCCGGTCCATCCGCGCATCTGCGCTGGAAAAGGAGAGTTTGAGCATGGGCAGATATTTGATCGTCGGTGGACAGGGCGGCATCGGCGAAGCTGCGGCCAAGCGCCTTGCTGCGGCCGGGCACGAGGTGGTCATTACCGGCCGCGATGTTGAAGGAATTGCGGCTACGGCGGCCGGTTTGCAGGCGACGGGCGTCGTGTTCGACGTGCTCGACGACAGCGCACAGGCTGTGCTCGCAGAGGCCGCAGGCGATCGTCTGGACGGGCTGATCTATGCCGCCGGGACGATCAACCTGAAACCTTTCGAGCGACTGACCGATCAGGATTTCCTGAACGATTTCAGCGTGAACGCGCTGGGAGCGGCGAAAGCGATTCAGGCTGTCCTGCCGGCACTGCGCAAGGCCGAGGCGGGGGCGGGCATTGTGCTCTTCTCCAGCGTCGCGGTCGACCAGGGCTTCGCCGCGCATGCTTCCATCGCCATGGCCAAGGGAGCGGTGGCGGCGCTGGTGCGCTCGCTCGCCGCCGAGTTCGCGCCGCAGATCCGGGTGAACGCCATCGCCCCGTCGCTGGTCGACACGCCGCTCGGGCGGAAGGTCGCGAGCAGCGACAAGATGGCCGAAGCCGTGGCGAAGATGCACCCCCTGCCACGGCTCGGCGATGCCGACGAGATCGCGGCGATGGCGGTGATGTTGCTGGGTGCCGAGGCTGGATGGATCACCGGTCAGGTCATCGCGATCGACGGCGGCCGGTCGACGCTGAGGATCCGCAGCTGAGGTGCTGTGCTTCGTCCGCCTCGTGGCTCGCCATGAGGCGGAGAGCGCGTCTTTCCAACGGATTGGCAGCGTTAACGCCCCGTTAACCAAACCGGCGCAGCATTTGCTAGCCGGCTTATGGCGCCGGCCCGATTTGGAGAGGCTCGATGCGCAGGCATGTTGCAGACCCGGATTTCCAGAAGATGCTCGGCGGCTACGGCCTGACCACCGCCGAGGTCCTATACCGCATGCCCGACCATCCGAGCTTCCTGCAGACGTTTCACTGGCAGTTCGCCGACGTCGCGCCCGACTACCCGCGGCTCAAGACATTTCTGGCGCACTGGGAGCGCGAGATCGAGGCGGTCATCCATTCCGTGCGGGTGATGCATTCCGGCCTGATCGGGCCGCGAGAGGTGCGGCTGGTGCGCGATCTCGGCCATCTTCACTGAGTTTGCTCGGGCTGCGTCAGGCGGTGAGCATACGAGGCGTCTTCCGCTGAGCTGCCCTACATCAGCTTCAGGCCCTTGAGGCTGGCATGGCCGGCGCGGCCGATGATGATGTGGTCGTGGACAGCAATGCCGAGCGGCTTGGCGGTGTCGACGACGGTGCGCGTCATCTCGATGTCGGCGCGCGACGGCGTCGGATCGCCCGAGGGATGGTTGTGGACGAGGATCACGGCGGTGGCGGAAAGCTCCAGCGCCCGGCGCACGACCTCGCGGGGATAGACCGGCGTATGGTCGACCGTTCCTTGCTGCTGGATTTCGTCGGCGATCAGCGTGTTGCGCTTGTCGAGAAACAGGATCCGGAACTGCTCGCGAGTCTCGTAGGCCATCGCCGCCTTGCAGTAGGCCAGCACCTGCGCCCAGGACGACAGGATCTCGCGGCTCTTCAGCGCGGAGAGCATTGCCCGCTCGTTGACGGCGGCGATCAGCTTGAGATCGAGCGCCGTGGCGGGGCCAATGCCCGACACTTCCGCCATACGGCGGGTCGGTGCGTTCAACACTTCCGGCAGCCCGCCGAAATGGGCGAGCAGCGCCTTGGCCAGCGGCTTCACGTCGCGCCGCGGGATGGTGCGGAAGAGCACCAGTTCGAGGAGCTCGTAATCGGCGAGCGCCACCGCGCCGGCCTCGGCGAAGCGCTCGCGCAGCCGGTCGCGGTGGCCGTCATGGTGCTTGGCGTCCTTGCGGGGGGCCGATGTGTCGGCTGCGGACGCGGCGCGGTCTCCAGCGGCGCGGGGAGGCTGGGTCTCGTCGAGGCCGGGAAGGGACGCCTCGTCGTGACCCATCGCCTCAGCCGACCGTCTGGGCAGGCCGGGAGAAGGCGATGCCCGGGGTGTCGAGGCCGCCGGGCGAACTGGTGAAGATCTCGAAGCCGGTATCTGTGACGCCGACGGTGTGCTCGTACTGCGCCGAGAGCGAACGGTCACGCGTCACCGCGGTCCAGCCATCCTTCAGCACCTTCACGTGCTGACGTCCGAGATTGATCATCGGCTCGATGGTGAACACCATGCCCGGCCGCATCTCCGCGCCATCGCCGCGGCGGCCGTAGTGCAGGACGTTTGGCGCATCGTGGAACAGCCGGCCGACGCCATGGCCGCAGAAGTCGCGCACGACCGAGCAGCGCTCGGCCTCCGCATAGGTCTGGATGGCCGCGCCGATATCGCCCATGTGCGCGCCGGGCTTCACCGCCTCCATGCCGAGGACCAGCGACTGATAGGTAATCTCGCACAGCCGCTCGGCCGCACGCTTGATCTTGCCGACCGGGTACATGCGCGAGGCATCGCCGTGATAGCCATCGACGATCAAGGTGACGTCGATGTTGACGATGTCGCCCTCGCGCAGCGGCTTGTCGTCGGGAATGCCGTGGCAGACGACGTGGTTGATCGAGGTGCAGACGCTTTTCATGTAGCCGCGGTAGTTCAGCGTCGCCGGCAGGGCGCCGTTGTCGAGCGCGAACTTGAAGACGTAGGCGTCGATCTCTTCCGTGGTCGTTCCCGGCTTCACGAGGCCGGCGAGATCGTCGAGGCAGCGCGCCGTCAGCTGGCAGGCCGTCCGCATGCCCGCAAAAGCCTCGGCATCGTACAGCCGGATGGCCCCGGTGTTGCGGGCGGGCTGGGTTTCGGCTTGCAGGTAGCTGGTCATGGTGGCGTCGGCGGTCCCGGGAGATGTTACTGTGCGTCCGTGCTGTCCGTTGATGTCGCACCGAAGCGGCGTGTCTTCAAGTCCAAAGCGGGGGCGGGCAGGGCGCGGGCCGTCGTCGACGCCCCCTGAGAAGCGGCGCAGCGCAAGGGGGGCTGGCACGGCGGGGCCAGATCGGGCTCACGCCTTGACCCTGACATAGGAGCCGGGGGCATCCTCGATCGGCTTCATCTTGCGCCCACCGGGCCTGCGTGGCTTCACGCGCGGCCCGCTGAGCGGCTCGATCCAGGCCTGCCAGTGCGGCCACCAGGAGCCCGGTGTCTCCACTGCCGTCGCCATCCAGTCGTCGAAGCTGATGTCATCCGTCGGTCTGGCGCCCGTCCAGTACTGGTATTTCCGCTTCTCCGGCGGGTTGACGACGCCGGCGATGTGACCGGAGCCGGCAAGCACGAAGGTGACGTCCCGCCCGAGCAGGCGACCGCCGACGAAGACGCTGAGCGCCGGGGCGATATGGTCTTCCTTGGTCGCGAGGCTGTAGACGGGAATGTCGATCAGCGAGAGATCGACCGGCATCCCCCCGATCTCCATCTCGCCCTTCGCCAGCCGGTTCTCGAGGTAGCAGTTGCGCAGATAGAACAGGTGGTTGGCGCGGGGCATGCGGGTCGAATCGGCATTCCAGTAGAGCAGGTCGAAGGGCAGCGGCGGTTTGCCCTTGAGGTAGTTGTTGACGAAATACGGCCAGATCAGATCGCCGGCGCGCAGCATGTTGAAGGCCGCGGCCATGCGGGCGCCGTCGAGATAGCCCTTCGTCGCCATGCTCTCGGCGAGCGAGCCCAGCTGGCCCTCGTCGACGAAGATTTTGAGATCGCCAGCATGGGTGAAGTCGACCTGGGTGGTGAGGAAGGTCGCCGACTGGATCCGGCTATCGCCCCGCGTCCTCAGATGGGCGACGGCCGCGGCGAGGAGGGTTCCGCCGACGCAATAGCCGATGGCGTTGACCGATGTCTCGCCTGTGGCCTTCGCTACCGTGTCGAGACCGAAGACGATGCCCTCATCGATGTAGTCGTTCCAATCCTTGTCCGCATGCCGCTCGTCCGGATTGACCCAGGACACCACGAACACCGTATGGCCGGCGGCGACGGCCCAGCGGATGAAGGATTTCTCGCGGTTGAGATCGAGGATGTAGAACTTGTTGATCCAGGGCGGCACGATCAGCAGCGGGCGCTTCAGCACGGTCTCGCTGGCGGCTTCATATTGCAGGATCTGACAGAGGGCGTTCTCGGCGATCACCTTGCCGGGCGTCACCGCCATGTCGCGGCCAACCTCGAACCTTGCATCGTCGGACTGCCGCAGCTTCAGCGTGCCGTGCCCGGCGGCGATGTCCTCGGCCAGCATCCGCATGCCGCGGACGAGGTTGGCGCCGTTGGTGGCGACCGTCTCGCGCGCCAGTTCCGGATTGGTCAGGACAAAATTCGAGGGCGACAACGCCGCAGTGAGCTGCCGGACGTAGAAGGCCGCCTTGCTGCGGGTGTGGGCGTCGAGACCCTCGGAATGCGCGACGAGATCGTCTGCCCAGCGCGAGGTCGAGAGGTACATCTGCTTCATGAAGTCGAACAGCGGATTGTTCGACCATTCCGGATCGGCAAAGCGCTTGTCGGCCGAAGCGTCCGGCGGGCCGGCCGGGTTGGCGGTGCCACCCTGCAGGCGCTGGAGCGACTGGTTCCAGATATCGAGATAGCTGGCAAAGAGCGTTGACTGCGCTTCGGCCGCACGGACAGGCGCGCCGAGCCAGAACTGCGATACCTGCGACAGCGTCGACATCATGTCGATGACGCCGACCGGACCATCATCGATCACCTCGCCCCGCTCGCGCGGTTCGATCCAGGCCGAGGCTGCCTTGCCGAGTTGCTCCAGCACTTCGGCCATGTTGCGCGCGAAGGCCTCGGGGTCGCGGACCACATAGGCAGCGTCCGCATCCTGTTGCGGTCCGCCGTTCGGCTCGGTTGGCGCCATGACGTCTCCTCCGCCGGACATCAAAGCACAAAGCATGGCGATTGTCCGTCGTCGCGCGATGGCGTCACTGCCGGGATGGAGTTTTTCTCGCATCCCGCCCGGCTTTCCGGGCCGGATCGTTTGGGCTATGAGGGGGATCATAGCGATGAAGGGTATCTGGACGATGACACACCCGCGCGACCTGCGCCTCGTGGCGGTTCTCGCCCTGATTCCGCTGATGGCTGGCTGCGGCTCGCTGGTGCCGGCGGAAGGTCCGTCGAAGCTCGCCCAGCGACCGAGGATCGACAGCGGGCCTTCGGCGCAGCGCCAGGATGCGGACGGCTATCCGGTGCTCGGGGCTTTTCCGAAATCGGCGTCCGCGCAGTTGACGGAGCCGGAGGTGATCGCCGAGCGCGGTTCGCTGAAGGCAACCGGCACCCGGCAGAACGTCGGCGTCGGCACGGCGGCCTCCGACTACCGGCGCAGCCTGGCCGAGGCGGCGGCGGTGCGGGCGCAGGCGCGCCGGCAGGTCGATGCCGCCGTGGCGAAGGGCGCCGGTGGCTCGGCCGCCGAGGCGGATGCCGATGGCGCGGACGTGCTTCGGCAGATCGAAGGCAATTAAAGCATAGACGATTGCCGGACTGACCCGATCGAGGAAAGATGCTCTAGTTTCAAAACGATGGAGCGTCCCTTGCGAGTCTTTCGGACGCAAGGCGCTCGAGGCACCCATGCGGACCGTTCAGGCCGGGATATGAGACAAGACGCGACAGCGGGAGAAGGCCGGGCGGGATCCTGGTCGGGGGACGAGAGATGACCGAGGAATTCCATAAGGTTCGCAGACTGCCACCCTACGTGTTCGAGGAGGTCAACCGGCTGAAGGCCGGCGCGCGCGCCCGCGGCGCCGACATCGTCGACCTCGGCATGGGCAATCCCGACTTGCCGACGCCGTCCTTCGTCATCGACAAGCTGTGCGAGGCCGTGCGCGACCCGCGCACCCACCGCTACTCCGCCTCCAAGGGCATTGCCGGCCTACGCCGCGCCCAGGCGGCGTATTATCTCCGTCGTTTCGGCGTGAAGCTCAATCCGGACACCGAGGTCGTCGCGACGCTCGGCTCGAAGGAAGGCTTCGCCAACATGGCGCAGGCGATCACCGCGCCGGGCGACGTGGTGCTCTGCCCGAACCCGACCTATCCGATCCACGCCTTCGGCTTCCTGATGGCCGGCGGCACTATCCGATCGATCCCGGCCAAGCCCGATGACGAT
Organism: Mesocryomonas lacus; assembly: GCF_055730135.2. Lineage (NCBI taxonomy): Bacteria > Pseudomonadati > Pseudomonadota > Alphaproteobacteria > Hyphomicrobiales > Aurantimonadaceae > Mesocryomonas > Mesocryomonas lacus. The sequence continues at coordinate 123,138 of NZ_JBUZWE020000012.1, forward strand.
TTCCTCGCGGCGATCGACCGCGCGGTGCGCCATTCCATCCCGAAGCCGCTGGCGATCATCCTGAACTATCCGTCCAATCCAACCGCTTATGAAGCCGATCTCGACTTCTACGCAGCGGTCGTGGCCTTCGCCCGCAAGCACGAGATCATCGTCCTTTCCGATCTCGCCTATGCCGAGATCTACTTCGACGGTGCTCCGCCGCCATCGATCCTGCAGGTGCCGGGCGCGATCGATGTCGCGGTCGAGTTCACCTCGATGTCGAAGACGTTCTCCATGCCAGGCTGGCGGGTCGGCTTCGCCGTCGGTAATTCCAGACTGATCGCGGCGCTCGCCCGCGTGAAGTCCTATCTCGACTACGGCGCCTTCACGCCGATCCAGGTGGCGGCAACGGCAGCGCTCAACGCAGACGACAGCGCCGTGCGCGAGGTGCGCTCGATCTACAAACACCGACGCGATGTGCTGGTGGATGCCTTCGGGCGGTCCGGCTTCAAGGTGCCGCCGCCGTCCTCGACAATGTTCGCCTGGGCGCCGATTCCGGACCCGTACAAGCATCTCGGCTCGCTGGAGTTCTCCAAGCTGCTGATCGAGAAGGCGGACGTCGCGGTCGCGCCGGGCATCGGCTTCGGCGAGCATGGCGATGATTTCGTCCGCATCGCGCTGGTTGAGAACGAACACCGGATCCGCCAAGCGGCGCGAAACATCAAGCGCTTCCTTGCGCCCTCGGCGGAAGCGGGGCAAAACGTCGTTCCGCTCAGCAAGACAGCCTAGTATCCCGGCGCCGCTTCTCCGCGCAACCGCACGTGGCGACGGCGCCACCCATTAACGTTTCCGGCGGTGCCCTCGACGGGCGCCGGCCCGAACACATCGAGACAAGAGGTAGTATGGCTCGCCCGATGAGACTCGGCCTTGCCGGTCTTGGCACCGTCGGCGCGTCGCTGGCGCGGCTGATCGACGACAAGCGCGACATCTTCACCAAGCGCACTGGCCGCACAATCGAGGTCGCGGCCGTCTCGGCGCGGGACCGGCAGAAGGACCGCGGCATCGACGTGTCCGGCTTCGCCTGGTTCGACGATCCGGTCGAGCTTGCCGCCAAGGCGGACATCGACGTCTTCGTCGAGCTCGTCGGCGGTTCGGAAGGGGCGGCGCTGGACTCGGTCAAGGCGGCACTGAACCGCGGCTTGCCGGTGGTCACCGCCAACAAGGCGCTGCTCGCCCATCATGGCGTGTCGCTCGCCAAGCTCGCCCAGCGCAAGAACACCACGATCCTGTTCGAAGCCGCGGTCGCCGGCGGCATCCCGATCATCAAGACTTTGCGCGAGGCCCTGCGCGGCAACACGGTGAGCCGCGTCTACGGCATCCTCAACGGCACCTGCAACTACATGCTGACCCGCATGGAGAAGGAGGGGATCGCCTTCGAGGACTGCCTCGCCGACGCCCAGCGCCTCGGCTATGCAGAAGCCGACCCGACCTTCGACATCGGTGGCTTCGACGCCGCGCACAAGCTGACTATCCTCACCTCGCTCGCCTTCGGCTGCGAGATCGATCTGGAATCGGTGTTCATCGAGGGAATTTCCTCCGTCACCAACGACGACATCGAGGCGGCGGCCGAGCTCGGCTTCCGGATCAAGCTGCTGGCGGTCGCACAGCGCACCGAGAGTGGCATCGAGCAGCGCGTGCATCCGACGATGATCCCTGCGCATTCGGCACTGGCGCAGGTCGACGGCGTCACCAATGCGGTCGCGGTCGATACCGACCTCCTCGGCTCGATCCTCCTCGCCGGGCCCGGTGCCGGCGGCAAGGCGACGGCGTCCGCCGTGCTCTCGGACATCCTCGACCTCGCCACCGGTGTGTCGATCCCGACGCTCGGGATCGCGCCGGCCGAACTGCAGCCCTACAAGCGGGCGCGGATGCGAGCGCACGAAGGCGGCTACTACATCCGCCTCACCGTGCTCGACCGCGTCGGCGCCTTCGCCTCGATCGCCCGGCGCATGGCCGAAAACGCGATCTCGCTGGACTCGATCGTCCAGCGGCGGCGCGCCGGCGAGGACGAGGGTGATACGGCCCCGGTGGTGCTGATCACCCACGAGACGACGGAGGCGGCGGTCCGTAAGGCGCTCGACGCGGTCTCGCGCGACGGACATCTGGCGGGCGAGCCAAGGATGATCCGGATCGAGACGCTAGACTGAGCCTGAAGGCCGCCGCGGGTCGCCAGGCCACCGGCGGCCCAGACCGCTGGCGGCATCGACCAATGCACAGCTGTCGAACGCGACATTGCGCTTTCACGGTCGCAGTGCATATGACCTTCCGGACGACGGAGACAGGGCGATGAACGAGACGACCACCGTGGCGGAACCGCTGGACCGCGTCCTGTCGATCGAGATCGCCCGGGTGACCGAGCGGGCAGCCGTCGCCGCGGCAACTCTTCGGGGGCGCGGCGACGAGAAGGCCGCCGACCAAGCCGCCGTCGACGCCATGCGCTCGGAGCTGAACTGCCTCGACATCGACGGGCGCATCGTCATCGGCGAGGGCGAGCGGGACGAGGCGCCGATGCTGTTCATCGGCGAGGAGGTCGGCACACGGCGCGGGCCGAAGGTCGACATCGCCCTCGATCCGCTCGAGGGCACGACGGTCTGCGCCAAGAACCTGCCGAACTCGCTCTCGGTCATCGCGGTGGCGGCGCGCGGCAGCCTCCTGAATGCCCCCGACGTCTACATGGAGAAGATCGCCATCGGCCCCGGCTATCCCGAGGGCACGGTGCAGCTCGGCTTGCCGGCAGCGGTGAACCTGGCGGCGCTGGCGAAGGCCAAGGGCGTGCCGGTCGGCGAGATCACCGCCTGCATCCTCGACCGGCCCCGGCATGCCCAGCTGATCGAGGAGATACGCGCGGCCGGTGCGGCGATCCGGCTGATCGGCGACGGCGATGTCGCGGGCGTCATCCACACGACCGATCCCGACGAGACCGGCATCGACATCTACATGGGCGTCGGCGGTGCGCCGGAAGGCGTGCTCGCGGCGGCAGCGCTCCTCTGCATTGGCGGGCAGATCCAGGGTCGGTTGCACCTTAACACCAACGAGAAGCGGGCGCGGGCCGAGCAGATGGGGATCAGCGACCCCTATCGCATCTACACCCTCGGCGACATGGCGTCGGGCGACGTGATCTTCTCGGCGACCGGCGTCACTGACGGCAATCTGCTGGACGGCGTGCGCTTCTACCAGGACCGGGTCGAGACCCACACGCTGGTGATGCGCTCGATGTCACGCACGGTGCGCGAGGTCCGCGCCCGGCACTATAACCGCGCCAAGCTCGGGCTCTGACGCACGACAGCGCCTCGCCCGCGAACAGTGCGGCGCGTCGCAAAGTGGCGCGGCATCGGTTGAAAGCAGTTGAACAGGCATGACCGGACGTACCTTCCTTGCCGTCGAGGCGTCGCTGAGCGGCCGTCGCTGGCTGCACGCGCTGGATAACCGCGCCGAGGCGGTGGCGCTCCGGATGTCGCAGGATCACGGGCTGCCGGACATCGTCGCACGGGTGCTGGCGTCGCGCGGCGTCGCGGCGGAACTGGCGCCCGGCTTCCTCGCGCCGACGCTGCGTGACCTGATGCCGGATCCCTCGACGCTGACCGACATGGACGCGGCCGCCAGCCGCATCGCCGATGCGATCGACCGCAGCGAACAGGTGGCGATCTTCGGCGACTACGATGTCGACGGCGCCTGCTCGTCGGCGCTGATGTGGCGCTATCTCGCGCATTTCGGCCTCTCGCCGGAAATCCGCATTCCCGACCGCATCACCGAGGGCTATGGCCCCAACGGCCAAGCGATCCAGGAGCTGATCGACGGCGGGGCAAGGCTGATCGTCACCGTCGACTGTGGCACCACGAGCCATGAGGCGCTCGACGTCGCCGCCAGGGCGCGCTGCGACGTCTTGGTGCTAGACCATCACCAGACCGCTGCCAGTCTTCCCACGGCCATCGCCATCGTCAACCCGAACCGACAGGACGATCTCTCGGGGCAAGGGCATCTAGCGGCGGTCGGCGTCGTGTTCCTGACCCTGGTGGCGGTGTCGCGCGAGCTGCGGCGGCGTGGCCGCCGGCAGAGCGACCTGCCGGACGTCCTCGCCATGCTGGATCTGGCGGCGCTGGCGACGGTCTGCGACGTCGTCCCGCTCGTCGGCTTCAACCGGGCACTGGTGGTCAAGGGCCTCGCCGTGATGCGGCAGCAGCGCAATACCGGCCTGCGGATGCTGGCGCAGGTGGCCCGCATTTCCGGGCCGATCGACGCCTATCATCTCGGTTTTATCCTCGGACCGCGGATCAATGCCGGCGGGCGGATCGGCGAGGCGCATCTCGGCGCGCGGCTGCTGACGGTCGACGACGAGAACGACGCGCGGGCGCTGGCCGACCAGCTGCATGTCCTCAACGAGGAGCGGCAGGCGATGGAACGCGCGATGCTGCTCGAGGCCGAGACCGAGATCGCTGCCGAGATCGGCGGAGGGGACGGGCCGCCGGTGCTGGTGACGGCCCGGCCAAGCTGGCATCCGGGCATCGTCGGCCTCATCGCCGCCCGCCTGAAGGAGCGCTACCGCCGCCCGGCCTTTGCCATCGCCTTCAACGCCGACGGCAAGGGCACCGGCTCCGGCCGGTCGATTCCCGGCTTCGACCTCGGCCGGCTGGTGCGCGGGGCACTGGAGGCCGGCATCATCGTCAAGGGCGGCGGCCATGCGATGGCAGCGGGCATCACCATCGAGCGCGACCGGCTCGGCGACTTCCGCGGCTATGTCGAGGAGAAGGCGGCCGCGACGGTCGGCGATCTCCGCAAGGTCGACGCGCTGAAGCTCGACGGCGCCGTCAGCGCCATGGGGCTGACGCGTGAACTGTTCGAGCGGCTGGAAAGCGCCGGGCCCTATGGCTCCGGCCATGCCCAGCCCATCCTGGCGCTGGCGCGGCACCGGATCGAATCCTCCGGCATCGTCGGCAACGGGCATGTCCGCGCGACGCTGAAATCCGCCGATGGCGCCGGCATCTCGGCGATCGCCTTCCGGGCAGAGGAGACCGAGATCGGCCGGCGGCTGCTCGAGCGCCGCGACCGTCCCGTTCATGTCGCGGGCACCGTGACGCTCGACCGCTACCGGGGCCGGGAAACCGTGGGCTTCCGGATCGTCGACGTAGCCGAGGCTTTCGATTGAGCGGCGGGCAGTTGGATTTATCGGGAACAGGCCCCATCTAGGGCTTTGGCATCCAGCCGAAGGAAAAGACATGAGCGTGGCATTCGTCCGGGAACCCAATGAACTCCAGTCGGTGGAAAGTCTGCCGGACCGGGAGCTCGGCACCGACCCGAACTTCGTCACGCAGCGTGGCCTCGGGCTCATCGACAAGGAGCTCGAAACGCTGCGCGCGGCATTGGCTGAGGCACAGAAGATCGACGACAAGAACCTGATCGCGACGGTCAACCGGGATCTGCGATACTGGAACGCGCGCCGCGCCTCCGCCGAGGTGATCGAGACGCCGGCGGATGCCGACGAGGTCCATTTCGGCAGCCGTGTGACAATCGAGCGCGATGATGGCCGGCGTCAGGAATATCGCATCGTCGGCCAGGACGAGGCGGACCCGACCAAGGGACTGCTCTCTTACGTCGCCCCGCTGGCGAAGAGCCTCGCCGGCAAGCATGTCGGCGATGTCGTGACGGCAGGCCCCGGCGAGGCCGAGATCGTCCTCATAAAGGGGTAACCCGCACACCCTTGTTGCGCTGCGCGCCGTTCACGGGCGCCCTATCGTAGTTACAAAGGCCGGGCCCAGCCCGGCCTTTGGCTTGTCAGCGGTTGCGGATTGCGAGGGGCGGGACCGGTGCCGTGAGCGTGGTGGGAACAGAGGCAGCCCGCGGCACCACGGCTGCCATGGTCTGCAGCGCCGGTGCCGCCAGCGATGCCGACTCGCCAGCCAGGAAGGTCCCGTCGACCCAGCCCTCGCCATCGTCGGCCCTGACATAGCGCCACTGGCCCGCGGCTCTCAGCACCTCAACCTGCATGCCCGCGACAACCGACCCGACATGCTTGCCGCTGTCGTCGGGCGCGTCACGGATGATCAGGAGCCGCGTCGCATGGCGCAAGCCCCCCGCTGGCGCCGCCGAGGGCGCCATGGCGACCGGCGCCGCCGGACGGGCGGCAGAAGGCGTCTCAGTCGGCGGCAGGACGCGCATCGGCCGACGGGGCTCTTCTCCGTCGCCCTCGCGCGGCATTCGCAGGGGTGACAGACGCGGCGCGGGCGATGGCGAGATCGCCGCCACATGGGTCGGCACGACGGCGGGTGGGCGGGGCGATCGCGCGGTAGGGGACGCCGAAGAATCATCCCGCATCGCTGGCCGTCTGGTTGGCTGCGCGTCCCGCGTGGAACGGGCGTCTGGATCGCGTTGCGTGATCTGGCGATGTTCGGTGTCCGGAGCGGGAGCAGCGCGGGCGGCTGCTTCGGGTGCCCAGGCCTCGGTGGCTTCCCGCTTGATGCCGGCGACATAGCTCGTGGCGGCGGGCATGAGCTTGTCGATATACCCCATTGCCCGTCCGTCGGAGGCGACCCAACCGACGGCGACAACGGCCGCTGCGGCCCAGCCGAGCTTTCCGAGAGAGCCACCGGATTTGGCGGCTGTCCGCCGCCGCACCGGTTTTTTGGTGGTCTTCTTGCGCGCCAAGGCTGTCATCCCAATCCTGTCGACGATGGCTGATCGTCGGGGATTAGAATTAAGATTTAATCATTCCGCTGGACGGCATCGGGGGCAACGGCTGCGGCATTCTGGGGAAAACCACGGCAAGGCCCGCAAAAAGGATGCGACCCAACGTGCGAGCGTCTCCCGGCATGGAGACGGCGCAGCAAACCGTGAAAGATTAAAGTAGTTCGTAAGCGAATCGCTGCGGTCTGGAAACCTGTCCATGACCGCGAAGGCAGGTCAATGGTACGCCCAAGGGGAGTCGAACCCCTCTCTCCACCGTGAAAGGGTGGCGTCCTAACCGATAGACGATGGGCGCAGCGCGAGGCGGTGTATAGAAAACTTCGGGGGGGTCCGCAAGGGCTTCCTGTGCTGATCTGTCAGGAAACCGACACAGCAGTAAATAAGGCAGAAGAATCAGTCTCTTGCGAAGCTTGCCTCGGTCGAAATTTGTTGGCGCGGCCGGGTTTGCCGTCCGAATCGTATGGCGTCCGAGCTCTGCTGGCTTGTATAGGATCAAGCCCGGCGGCGGCGGCAGGCCCAGTTCCAGTCGCGCTCGCGACCGATATCGACGTGGATCGCCGTGGTATGGCAGTAGGTGCCAACACCGCCGCGACCGGGCAGGCTGCGCAGGAAGGCGGCGACCTCGAGATTGTTGGCGCCGGGAACCTGGATGTCCGCCGCCTTGCAGGCCATGTGCATCGATTTTTGAGCACCGTTGACGCGCTTGTTGTAGCTCGGGCTGCGGTAGCCGGAGGTGACGACAGCCTTGGTATGGTAGCGCGCCTCGACGGCGCGGATCATCGAGACGAGCTTGGGCTCGAAGCAGCTGGTCTGGACGTCCGGACGCTGCACCAGAAGGCCGTTGGGCGCCATGCGGGCCATGCCCGACAGCGAGGCGACCTGGTAGGTGCCTTCGTCGCCATTGGCCTCTTCGAGGATCTCCGCATCATAGTCCGCCGAGGCGCGTTGTCCGATCTCGAACAGCGAGGCGCGGCTCTTCACGCCGGGGAGGGAAGCCATTTGTGTCGGTCCGCCGTCGGCCGGCTGCGGCGCGCCCTCGGGCTTCAGGATCACGCGGCGGCTTTTGCCGACATCGGCATTGCGAATGGGGGTCTTGGCTTCCGACTTCGCGAAGAGGGTAGCGAAAAGCGAGCTGTCGGCCTGCTTGGGGGCCTCGGCAGTGGTAATGGCCGTCTCGCTGGACTGGCCGACCGTCGCGCCGGCATAGGCGGCAATGGCAGTGCGCCCGGAGGCAAGCGGGAAGGGCTCTCGCGTCGTTGGCGTCGTGGAAGCGGTTTCTGTCGCTGGCTCGGCCGTGACGCGGGCGGTCTTGTCGGCGGCAGGCTCGCCAGTTTCTGCAGGGCCTGCCGAGGGGGTCGCACTGGCAGTCTGGCTGACCTCCTGGCCTTCCGCTGCGGGCTTAGCATCGGCCGAGGCGACAGGTGCAGTGTTGGTCGCGACGCCGCTGGTAAATCCGAAAGCTGGATCGTCGACGGCCGAGACGCAGGCGGTCAGAAGCGGTGCGGTGGCCATCACGGCCACCAGAATGCTGTGGCGACGAAGCCGTGTAGCCCAGGATTCCAGGAGCGTATTTGTCAAACCGGATCCACCCTCTCAGGGGAGGATCGGCACAGTGCCGACGGACCCCTCATGATTGAAGCCGTCCCCCGAACAGAAGAACGGCTTGAAGTGACGAACGAACACTCCCCAAGGTCCCCACCTTGCGTCGCCGTGCTATTTTGCGACTGGGAGATGTTCGTTAATCCAATTTTTGCACTATGGCTAGATTACGGCGCGAGAATGGCCGTTGAGCTTACCACTTGCCGGTATTCTGCATCGACGCCCAAGGCTCTGCCTTCGGCTTGGCAGGTCCCTTCTGCAACAGTTCGATCGACACGTTATCGGGCGAGCGGACGAACGCCATGTTGCCGTCGCGCGGCGGGCGGTTGATGGTGATGCCGGCATCCATCAGCGATTGGCAGGTCGCGTAGATATCGTCGACCTCGTAGGCGAGATGCCCGAAGTTGCGACCCTCTCCATAGGCTTCCGGATCCCAGTTGTAGGTCAACTCGAGCAGCGGGGCCTGCTCCGCGCGGCCAGAAGCCTCATCCTCGGAGGCCGCGAGGAAGATCAGCGTGAAGCGGCCGGCCTCGCTCTCGGTCCGGCGGACTTCCACCATCCCCATCTTGTTGCAGTAGAAGTCGAGCGACTTTTCGATGTCGCTGACGCGGACCATGGTGTGCAGATAGCGCATGAAACTCTCCTTGTGTGCGAGCACGATGTTCTAGTGCGGCACGGGGAAAGGCCAACCGCAAACGCGGTGTTGTCGCCGCGCATGCTGGCATTCGTTCCTTGCGCTGAGATGGGCGGGAACCTGCCTCGAAATAGCCGAGTTGAGGTAATGGGCACCGGATCAAAAAAGGATCCTTGGGATGACACGCGTTTCTATTCTGCTCTCTTCAGTCGCGCTTTCCTTCGCTTTTGCCGGGGTAGCCTCGGCCGATTGCGCCGCCGATATCGCCGCCTTGCGCGCCAACGACCTCAGCGCAACCGGCTCGACCAGTGCCGCCGACGGCAAAACCACCAATTTCGAGGCACCAGCCGGCTCGGCCGCGGCGCCGAAGACGGGGCCGATCGTCCAGGACGGCACCACGGCCCCTCTCGAACCAGCGGGCGCAGCCGCCAAGACCACGGAGGGCGCGGCCATGGCGGCGCCTGCCGGCGGCGGGACCACCACAACGCCGGGCCAGAGCGCGACGCCGGGCAAGGTTGTGCAGGATGGCACTACGGCGCCCTTGGCCCCCGAGGCCGGCGGCACTGATCCGCAAGTGGCGACGTCCGCACAGGACTCCTCGGCGCAGCAGGCAGGTGCGGCCACGGCGGCAACCACCGGAAAGGCGCTCGACGCGGCACAGAAGGCGGCCGATGCGGGAGACGAGGCGGCCTGCCAGAAGGCGCTCGAGACGATCAAGGGCTAAACTCCTTGCCAACGGAAGGCGGGCTCTACGCCCGCCTTCATCCCGAATGGCAATGCTCACTCTGGCGGAAAGATAGCCGGCACACAGGTCTTGAAATTTATCGCGGAGGCCCGAGTTTCGGCTTTATTCAAGTGGTCCCGTTAGTGCTATCGTCGGTGACGTCGATGATTCGTCGGGCGTGAGAGGCGGACCCCCCGCATGCCGGAAAACACCCTTGGCCGATTGCTGGACGAGCCGCACCTGTCCGATGGACCGGTAGAACTGGACGTCGCTTCCGGTCATGTCAAATGGTTCGATGCCTCCAAAGGCTTTGGCTTCGTCGTCCCTGATGAAGAGGGAGACGATATCCTTCTTCATGTGAGCTGCCTACGTCGCGGAGGATTTGCCACGGCGCTTGAAGGGGCCCGCATCGTGTGCGAGGTCCATCGCGGCCAGCGGGGTCTGCAGGTGTTGCGCATCCTGTCGCTCGATGCGTCGACGGCGGTTCACCCCTCGCAGCAGCCCCAGCGCACCCTCAATCCCGTGGAGGCGACGAGTGATCTCGAGCCGGCGACCGTCAAGTGGTTCAACCGTAGCAAGGGCTATGGATTTTTGTCGCGGGGCGAGGGGACGGCCGATATTTTCGTGCACATGGAAACGCTTAGGATATTCGGCATGACGGAACTTCGTCCGGGCCAGGCAGTCCTCGTCCGCTTCGGAGAGGGCTCCAAGGGCTTGATGGCCGCCGAAGTGCATCCGAGCGGCGGCCCTGACCTGCCGGCGTCGCACTGATGCGGACCGTTGTTCCGGGCCGGCGTTTGTCGCCCCGCTGGCTGGTGCTGGCGGTCTGTGCGCTCGCGCTCGTGGCGCTCGTCTTCTTTACCCTCCTGTCCTCCGGAGCGTCCTCGACCGGAAGGCTGCAGACAGCCAGCGGACCGCATGAGATCGTCGTCGAACTGGCGTCGACCGAGAAGGAGCGCGAGGTCGGGCTCATGAATCGCGACAGCATGCCGGCTGACCAGGGCATGCTGTTCGATTTCAAGGAGACACGGCTCGTCACCATGTGGATGAAGAACACGTATATTCCGCTCGACATGGTGTTTATGGACGAAGGCGGCCGCATCACGCATGTCGCCGCCAACGCCCAGCCTCTCTCGCTCGACATCATCTCGTCGCATGAGCCTGCCCGGTACGTGCTGGAGTTGAACGGCGGGGCGGCGGCGCGTTACGGTTTGAAGGCCGGCGACCGTCTCGAGCATCCCGTGATTCCGGAGGCCCCTAAGACCTAACGTTCGTCTGAGAGCAATGCCGCCAGCGGATGCTGGCAGCTCTCACAGTGCGGAAGCGTCATTGTCGCGTGCTGGGGTTAGAATTCAATCTTGCGTGGGACATAGCCGCCGCGCCGCAGGATCGCGGCGATGGCGATTTGCTCGTGTATCGGCTTGCTGAGGATCGGAAGGACGCGGCTTTCCCAGATGCCCCGCTGCGCTGAGTCGAGGCACGACTGACCCCGCTCCGCCACCAGTAGCGCGACCGCATATTCCTGCGATGACGGGTCGAGCAGCGCCGCATCGATCACCTCGTGGATCATCGCGCTCAATTCCTGATCTACCCCTCGGCCCATCCGATGTCTCCGCTTCAGCTGCAGCGCGGAGGTAGGCGAAGCGGGCGGCGCTTCAAAGGCTGACAAAAACATAATTTTTTCGGGTTGACCCTCGCCCGTCATCCCCTCAGCCGTCAAACCCGCCGCAGCGTCGCCAGACGACGTTCCGTCCATCCCGAAGATTTCGCGTTTCTTCCCGGCACCGTCGACCGACACCGTCACATCGATTGCGGCGCCCTGAAAGGCGCCTGCCGCGATGTCTCTCATTTCCGTCTCCCGTCCCATGCGAACGGGATAAGCGGAACGGCGCGCGTTGGTTGCGCAGCCGACGGCAGATCACACGGCTGTCATTGCGCGCGGGGACAGTGACGCTGTCCCCTTTCGGCAGGATAGCCGAGAGTTCTGCTCCCTCGTTGCCTTCGGCATTGGCGAGCGACGCGAATAGTCTGGACATGCGTTTCCGTCTACGCAACGTGGGTGCCCGGAATGCCCCGTCCGACGCTGCTTGTCGCTTGCATTCGGCCCAGCATCCACCGACACTCCAGGCTTGCGACAGCCCGCCTGGTCACCTTCGCGCGGCAAAGGAGTTGCGCATGCTAATGTTCCGTCTGGCACTGCTGTCCAGCCTCATCGCCACGGGTGCGCAAGCAGCCGAGCCGGCGCATCTCCTGTCGGCCCGGCGGACGGTGGCGCAAGGGATGGAGGCAGGGCTGCGCTTTGTCGGTTTGACCGATGCCGGCCTCCGGCACCCGATTTTCACGGATCGGAGCCTCAGTTGCGCCGACCTGTTTAGGCGCGACGTGATCGAGATCTGGTCGGAGACCACGCAATCGCGCTGGTTCCTCCTGGCCCCGCGGCGGCTCGGCAAGGCACGCGATCCCGCAGGGGTCTGACGCCTGTTCCGTTCAAGCAGCGTGCTATACAGGAAGGCTGCCGCTCAGGCGGCGCGCCGTTGCGGCGCCAGCGGCAGCGACGCCAGCTGCTGCAGCTCGTGCACGCCAAGGCTCGGCAGATTGGCCTCGAGATGGCGCCGGACCTCGCGCTGGATGAAGAGCGCGATCGCCTCGGGGGAGAGTTTCAGGCGCGTCTGGCCGTCGCGGCTGCGGCGCCGGCTCAGGCCCGCGACCCCGCAATGGTCGCGCATCGCCATCGGCGAAAGGCCGAGCAACTCGCCGGCTTCGGCATAGGTCATCCAGATCTGCGGCATCACGGTGCTCCTGCTGTTCCCCGCGCACCATCGCAGCCAGCCTTCACCCTTCGATTGCCCTGATCATTAAACTTCGACACAAGGGTCGTCTTTTCGTCAGCGGCCATGACGTTTTGTATGCTGCGGGCGAATTTCGAGCCTGCAGGCCGGCAATCGTCCCCCCGAACCAACTTCGCGCTTGCGCGGCCAGTCCAATCTCTCTAGGGCTTGCGGTCAACGGAGCGTAGCGCAGCCTGGTAGCGCATCTGGTTTGGGACCAGAGGGTCGCAGGTTCGAATCCTGCCGCTCCGACCATCTCACAGGACGCCGCGTTCCGGCGGCGCGACGGAGCCGAAATCATGGTTGCGCGCATCTATCGCCCCACCCGTACCGCCATGCAGTCCGGCAAGGCGCTGACGAGGGACTGGGTAATGGTGTACGAGCCGGAAATCGCCAAGCGCGTCGAGCCGCTGATGGGCTACACCTCCTCGAGCGACATGAACGCCCAGATCAAGCTCTCCTTCGAGACGCGCGAGATGGCGGTCGACTATGCCGAGCGCAACGCCATTCCCTACCGCGTGGAAGAGCCCGAGGAAGCCAAGCGGCGGAAGATTTCCTACGCCGAGAACTTCAACTGGAACCGCCAGCAGCCCTGGACGCATTGAGGACGCCTTGATCGCCGAGCCCTGTCCGTCCGCGCCTTGCGCGCGGTCCGCTGACCGGGCGACGATCCAAGCGTCACACGCTTCGGCCCCGTAGCTCAGAGGATAGAGCACCGGCCTTCTAAGCCGATGGTCGCTGGTTCGAATCCAGCCGGGGTCACCACTTCATCATCCCCTCTATGCCGGCGACCGCGCCCGGCGACGCGCCGGCGCCTTCCGCCGGTCAGCCACTCCCACGTCCACCGTCTGACGCCTTGCGGCCGTCAGCACGGGGACGCCTATGGGTGCGCCATGCCGCGGGCTCGCATTTCCCCATCGCCAACAGCTGCCGCCTTGCCGTCTTCGGCCGAGGCGTCCAAACGTCCCGCCTTAACCTGGCGGCGCACGGCGCGGCGGTCAGACCGCGCGGCGGGGCTCGGCGGGGGCCGGGGGCGGGCTGATCCGGTCGAAGGCGAACTGGTGGCCGTTCTGGCGGGTGATGCGGTGGCGTGTGTCGGGGAGGGCGTCGATCTCGCCGGCAGCAGTCTTCGCGGCGATCTGGCGGAGCGCGATCGCGGGCCTTGGCCAGTCGATCGGCGCGCCCCGCATCCGCGCGAGGTCGTAGCGCCACCAGGGCGCGCGCTGCAGGGCGGCGATGGTGGCTGCGTCGAACCGCCCGCGGATCACCTTGGCCGGAACCCCGCCGACGATGCTGTAGGGCGCGACGTCCTTCGTCACCACGCTGCCATAGCCGACGATCGCCCCGTCGCCGATGGTCACGCCGCCCATCACCGCCACCCGTGAGCCGATCCAGACGTCGTTGCCGATGGTGACGGGCGAGAGCTCGTCGTGCCGCTCCGAGGGCGGGAAGGCGGCACCGACGTTGAAGACGTCCTTGTAGGCGAGGGGGCTCGTCGTCAGCCAGTCGGCCGGATGCTGCGTCGGGCCGATCTCGCACTGCGCCCCGATCGAACAGTAGCGCCCGACATGGACCCGGTTCAGCGTCGACTGGGGGGAGACGTAGCTGTAGGCGCCGAGATGGCAGTCGAGGAGCCTGGCATTCGGGAACAGCCGGATGGTCGGCTCGAACTGCAGCTGTCCGGTTATCAACGGGTCGGAATCGGTGATCAGGCCACGCTGCAGAAACCAGTCGCGGTTCTTGTAAATGGGTGAGGGGGTCATCGGCAGCCTTGTCGGCATGAGCGTTCCTGTCGGCAGCAAGCCGACACAGGTGATCGAACGGCATTTCCCGCGGGCAAAAAAAAGGGCGGCCCGAAGGCCGCCCTCTCTCACTTCAAGTCCGATTACGCGAAGTCGGATGCATCCAACGTACCGGTGACACCGGTGACGTTGATCGCGAAGTCGGTCGCTGCATTGAACGTGGCGTGGTTCGCGCCGGTTTCGGCGATCAGGTAGGTCTGGCCGCCGATCGTGAACAAAGCGGCCTGGCCGGTTGTGGCGCTGGTCGACGTCGACATAGCCGCAATCGCGGCATCGAAGCTGGCAACAGCAACTGCTGACGCTGCGGTCACACCAACGGTCGTGCTGGCAACGCCAGCAGTACCCGCACCGGTGGTGAAAGTCGCGGTCGTTGGCAACTCCAGGACGTCGTTAGACGTGGTGGCAGTTGCGGTCGCGTTACCCAGATCGAGGTCGATGATCTGATCGACCGTCGATATCGTCGAACCGTTGTCGCCAGCAGCGAAGACGAAGGTGTCGTTGCCTGGGCCGCCGGACATTACGTCTACGCCCGTGCCACCGGTGATGCTGTCGTTGCCGGCGCCGCCGTAGATGGTGTCATTGCCAGCACCGCCACCGATGGTGTCGTTACCGCCGTTGCCGTAGATGAGATCAGAACCACCGCCGCCAGTGATGCTGTCCGAACCATCAGCAGCGTCAGTAACACCGTTCCCACCAAAAATGGTGGACGAGCCAAGACCGACAACCGATACCACGTCATTGCCATCGGCATCGACGTTAGTACCACCGTAAATCGTGGCGGTCGCGTCTGCGTTGCTCAGGGTGACGTTGATGATATCCGCATCAATGCCGCCGTGAACGAAGGTCGAGCCGTCGACTGCCACCGTGATGGCGTCTTCTCCAGCATTGCCGTACACAACGCTCGAGCCGCCAGAAATCTGGATCGCATCGCCGCCGTCAACAGAGTCGGTAATGCCGAGGCCGCCGTAAACAGTTGCCGATGCAGACGATGCCAGCGTCAGGTTGATGCTGTCGTTATCCTGGGTGCCGCCGTACACGACGATATCGCCGAGGGCCTGGTTGCCAGCGCCGCCAACAGTGATGTTGTCGTTGCCAACGCCGCCGTAAATTACCGACGATCCACCGGTCTGCGTCACGTTGATCGTGTCAGCACCAGCGTTGCCGTAGATGAAAGCCGTACCGGCATTGGTGATGTTGAAGATGTCAGTAGCGCCGCCCACGGTCGACGAATCGACGACGCCGCCACCGCCGAAGTAGGAGCTAACCTCGCCAGCGAGGACGCCGGCCGTGATGGTGTCATCGCCAGCGCCGCCATAGATGACGTCGTTGCCCGAGGTGCTGGAGATGCTGTCGTTGCCGCCGTTGCCGTAGATACGGTCATTGCCGGTGCCGGAAGTGATGGTGTCGCCGCCATCTGCCGAGTCGTTCACGCCCGAACCGCCGAGGATGAAGTTATCGCCGTTGCCGCCAACGATGGCGCCAGAAACGGTGTCCGAACGACCGATCAGGATGTCGCCACCCTCGCCGCCGCTTATCGTATCGGCACCACCTACGCCGAGCTGGATCACGCCGCCGTTGTCGGCTGCGAAGTTCAGGCTCTGAAGGCTCGAAAGGAGGACGCCGGTAAGGGTCAGCGAGCCGGTCGTCGTCGTGACGACAACATTGTTGCCGGACTGCGTGAAGTCGACGATTTCCGAAGCGGGAACCTGGAAGAGGACGGTGTCGGACGCCGGGTTAAAGGTCGGTGTCGTCAGGCTCTCGCCCGTAAATGTATAAATAGCCATGTAGTTCTCCTCGAGTCGTTTTTTAAGGACGGGTGCCGGCGTGCACGCCGCGCACCGCCCGTCTCAGATCTCTGCAACCCATTGGGGTCCAATGGTGACGCATGGGAAGGTATGCACGGCACTTGTTAGCTAAGCAATAAGAGGAACAGGCAAATTATTCCTCTACGGCAGCCTGATGCCGTTTGATCACAGCCGGCCTCGTCCATACTGTCTGCCTTACGAAGCGTAAGCCTTGCAACCTATGGCTTTGGGCGTCCAGGCGCTGCGATCGGCAGGCCGGCGGCGCGAAGGGCGATCGGCAAACTTTTTCGCGATGCCGCGGCTGGTGGGGTTCAGCGCCGGCGCTAAGCACCTGCAGAATGAGCACTTTGTGATTCGGCGTGCTGGCGGCACGGCGACTTGGCCAGCCATGATCAGAGCCTCACAGCCCAAAAGTTTTCCGAAGATGAAGCTGAGGATAGGCGTAAAAGTAAGTTCGCTATTGAAATCTATTGTGCGGCTGCCGCTAAAACCATAAATAAAAACTGGCTATTCATGCTTCAAAGAAGTCTCAAGTAAGTGAATTTGTAAGCAATAGATATAAAAGATATGGGAATGTATACATCGATATATTGATCAGTTTCGCTGTATAAATCAAGGAAAAGGAACCTTTAGGTGAACTTCCAATGGTGCGGCAGTGCGTATAGACTTTAATGTGTTGCTGCTGCTGGGCTGGGTGAGGCGCTCTATAGGGCGATGCGGCCGACGGGGACTTTTGCGCGCCGGACTGACGGCGAGGCTGGCCGCGCGGGACGGCCGGGTCGGTCGCCTGCTGGCCGTCGTCCACATTGTCTGTCCCGATCTGCTGCAGCCCGCTCTCGGTCCCGTGGCGTGGTCGGTGCGGGTGGGGAGAGGCATGGACTGATGGGGGCCGGAAGGTGGTGGGGTCGCCGGGCAGGGGCGCTGAGTGCCGGGAGGGCGTGCCGTCCGGGCGGCCGGGGTTTTGGCCTTGGCGGGCGGGGGGATTGTGCCGTGTGCAGCCGGGGCGCGTCTCTTCTATAGAGTGCGCGCCGGGCCAGCCCCGCCAGTCTCTCTGCGGGGCAGGTCTCAGGACGGGGTCAGCAGCGCCGTGCGGATTTTGTCGAGGGCCGCCTCGCGGGGTGCGCCGTAGGGGATCATGCCTTTCAGGCGGCCGTCCTTGCCGACCATCATCAGCGAGACCGTGTGATTCATCTGGTAGCCGCCATCGGGGAGCGGCACGCGCTCGGCGGAGATGCCCCATTTTTCGATCGCTTTGCGCATTTCCTCGGGGCGGCCGGTAATGCCCTCGATCCGGTCGGAGAAGGCCTCGACATAGTCGCGCAGCACTTCGGCGGTGTCGCGCTCGGGGTCGATCGAGAAGAAGTAGACCTTGATGTCATCGCCGGCGGGCCCGAGCACGTTCAGCCAGTCGGTGACTTCCATCATCGTGGTCGGGCAGGCTTCAGGGCAGCTGGTATAGCCGAAGAAGACCAGCGAGGGATGGCCGGTGAAGAGGGATTCGTCGACCGCCGCGCCGCGGTCGTCGATCAAGGAGAAGCTGTTGCGGAAGGCGCTGCGGTCGGGCTGCTGCAGGAAGACCGCGCCGAGGAAGCCGAGGAGCACCAGCATCAGCACGCCGACGCCGCCGGCGGCAAGAAGGGTTCCGGGGTTGCGCGCCATGCTGTTTCCTCGACCATGGGAGGGGCGGCGGCCTCGGCTGGTCCGGTCCTTCCCGTCCTGGCAGTGTGCCACAGGCGCGGGTGGCCGGTACTGGACAGTTTGTCCAAGCGTGCCGGTGGCGGCGCCTGCCGGCTCTTGGCGCTTGCAGTGGAGTTGCGGGAGCGACGCGGTAACGGTTTCGCGTGGCATGTCTCGCGGCGGGTTCAGCGCGGGCCTTGGGCTTAGTCCTGCCGGCCGCCCCGGCGGTGGGCGCCAGGTGCAGCGGAAGCCTCGGGCGGCGCGAAGGGGAGCGCGGCTATACTGTGCGTTCTGTCATGCAGCCGTCGCAGAGATTTGCCAGAGATCGCTCAATACATCGTCTCCCTCCAGTCGCGCTGTATTCTTCAAGGAGGCCCGCCATCGTCGATGGCGGGCCTTTTGTCGTGGAGATTGTAAGCCGTCGTCCAAATTGTCTTGAAACTGTCATGTAAGGATGTTGCGGTGATTCGCAGCAACTGAATGAATTGAGTTTTCTGATGTATATTGGTGGCACTTAATTCTCATTGCGTCTTAATTCTGTCTTTCACCATATTTCACTTGTTTGTGAATGTTGCCGGCGATACCGAGGCGGAAGGAGCGAATAATCGATCCTTGGCAAGAACGCGGGAAGTAGAGCCGATGGTTCTCCAGTAACCCGCGTCATTATTTTGTTAGCTGGAGAAATATCATGAACATTAAAGCTGTTCTTCTGGGCTCTGCGGCGGTTCTGATCGCGGTGTCCGGGGCGCGCGCTGCCGATGCGGTGGTGATGGTCGAGCCGGAGCCGGCCGAATACGTTCGCGTCTGCGACGTCTACGGCGCCGGCTTCTTCTACATCCCGGGCACCGAGACCTGCCTGAAGGTCGGCGGCTACGTCCGCATGCGCCTGCAGGGCAACGACCAGGAGAACAACAGCGATCTCGACGATGCCGACGACACCCGTTTCGGCACCCGCGTCCGCGCCCGCCTCGACTTCGATGCCCGCGAGGAGACCGAACTCGGCACCTTGCGCGCCAAAATGCGCGTCCAGGCGACCAATACCGGTGCCGGCTTCAACACCGGTGACGCTAACTACGGCATGGACGAGGCCTACATCCAGCTCGGCGGCCTGACCATCGGCTACCTCGACACCGTCTGGACCTCGAACGATGGCGGCTTCAGCGACGGCCTGCTGCTCGAAGAGGCCGACTGGGCCGCGGGCGATTCCCAGCAGAACCGCATCTCCTACACCTTCGCCAGCAACGGCTTCTCCGCGACGCTCTCGGCTGAAGACGACGGCACCGGCGACTTCGTCCCCGACGTCCTCGGCAAGCTCGCCTACAAGGGCAGCTTCGGCGGCATCTACCTGATCGGCGTCTACGACGAGGAATCGGCGAGCGGCCGCTATACCGGCTTCGACGGTCGCCGCCTCGGCTACACCGCGCTCGACGGCGTGGCTTTCGGCAACATCACCGCCAACGACTATGACGGCAGCGACAGCGCCTTCGCGCTGAAGGCCGGCATCCAGCTCGACAACCTCTTCGCCGAGAAGTCGATCCTGAAGATCGAGGGTCACTACGCTTTCGACCCGACGGAATATGCGGTGGTCGACGACGTGTTCCGCGCCGAGATCGGCGGCAACACGTCCGGGCTGCGCGACATTCCGAGCCAGTTCCAGATCGGCGCCGCCTATTCGCAGAAGTTCGGCAAGGTGACGGCCGCGCTGAACGGCGTCTACGGCCAGACCTTCGACCTCGACGTGACCTATCCCCGCGTCGCCTTCGTCGATCTCGACGGCGCCGACTATTACGGCGTCGGCGCGAACCTCTCCTACGACATCACCAAGAACTTCCAGGTTCTGGGCGAGGTGAACTACCGCGACGTCGACCTGCCGGCCGGCATCGACGACTTCGACGAGACGCAGGGCCTCATCCAGTTCAAGCGCACGTTCTAGGGCGCCGCTGGCGGGGTGGCGTCACGCCGTCAATGCTGGAGGGATCGCCGCATCGGCGAGACCAGATGAAAACAGAGAAGCCCGGCAGCGATGCCGGGCTTCTTGCGTTGGAAACGGGGAAGGGCGCGGCGCCGGCGGCGGGCGTCCCTATCAATCGGCGCTTTACGCCTTCTTCAGAAACTCGGTCCGCAGCACCAGGCCTTTGACCTTCTCGGCATTGCACTCGATTTCAGCGGGGTCGCCGGTAAGGCGGATGTTCTTGATCAGCGTGCCGCGCTTCAGCGTCACCGACGTGCCCTTCACCTTCAGGTCCTTGACGACGGTCACCTGGTCGCCGTCGGCGAGGATGTTACCGTTCATGTCCTTGACGTCGCTCATGCCAGTTCTCCGTGAGAGGGCGCATTACCTTGGCCGGCGACTGGGGCCATCCGTCCGCTGCCGGCGCTGCCGATGCCACGGAGGTGACGGAGGCCGCAGTTGGCGCTGTCGCCCGATAGCGCAAATCGCCGCCGCTGGCACGCGGTCACTGCCGCGGCGGCGGCGATCCGGAGCCTTTACGGGGCGACGTCTGCAGGCGGCAGGCTTGTGAGGGCCGCAAAGCCGCGCTCGAGGTCAGCCTGGAGGTCCGCGGTATCCTCGAGCCCGATCTGCAGCCGGATGACCGGCCCCTCCGCGGGCGCCTTGGCGTGGACGCGGTCGGAGAGGTCGACGAGCACGGCAAGGCTCTCGAATCCGCCCCAGGAATAGCCGAGGCCGAACAGCTTGAGGGTATCGAGGAAAGCTGCGGCCTCGCGAAAGCCGCCGCCGTTAAGGACGATCGAGAACAGCCCGCTCGCCCCGGTGAACTGCCGCTTCCAGAGATCGTGACCGGGAAAGGACGGCAGCGCCGGGTGCAGCACGCGTGCCACCTCGGGCCGGGTCTCCAGCCATTCCGCGAGCCGCAGCGCGCTCTCCTCGTGGCGCTCGAGCCGGAGCCCCATCGTCTTCAGGCCGCGCAGGACGAGATAGGTGTCGTCCGGAGCGGCGTTGACGCCGATCGCCATCTGCGTGTCGCGCAGCCGGTCGAACGTCGCCGCATTGGCCGAGACGCTGCCCATCATCACGTCCGAATGCCCGCCGGGATACTTCGTCAGCGCGTGGATCGACAGGTCGACGCCGTGGTCGAGCGGCCGGAAAAGGAGCGGCGTCGCCCAGGTATTGTCGATCATCGTCACCGCGCCGCCGGTATGGGCGATGGCGCAGGTGGCGGCGACGTCGATCATCTCGAAGGTGTTGGAGCCCGGCGCCTCCAGGAACACCACCTTGGTCTCCGGCCGCATCAGGCTGGCGAGCTCGCCGGCGCGGGACGGATGAAAATACTCGACGGCGATGCCCATCCGCCGCAGCACGGTGTCGGCGAAGAGCCGGGTCGGCGAATAGACGGAGTCGATGATAAGCACATGGTCGCCGCTGGACAGGAAGGCGAGCAGCGGAAAGGTGACGGCGGCAAGACCTGAGGGCAGAAGGATGGTGCCGGCCGAGCCTTCCAGATCGTCCAGTGCCGCTTCCAGTGCGTCGGTCGTCGGCGTGCCCCGCAGGCCGTAGATGTATTTGGACTTCCGGCTACGCATCGCCTGCGTGTCGGTGAAGAGCACGGTCGAGGCATGGTAAACCGCCGGATTCACGAAACCGTGCCGGTTTTGCGGGTCATCGCTGTGAATGAGCCGCGTATTCGGCCCGTTTACGCCGGCGTCAGAGCTTGAATCGTCCACGATAATGTCCTGAATTCGGGAAAGGGAACATCACAGGCTGTGGGTCCCTGAAATAAAAACTGTCATCTGCTTGACCTGCCAATTTTTATGGCATGAGATCACAACGCAACAAACCATCCGCTGAGCGGCCCACCCGGGGCGGCGGTCGGGACCAGGCCGACCGGCTCCTTTTCGGTTCGCAAGGCAGCCCGTGTCCAGCGCAAAAATCAAGAACCGAAACAGATAACGGGAAGGTATTCTTATGAAATTGAAGCTTCTGACAGCAGCGCTCGGACTTGTCGTCTGTGGCACCGCGGTGACCAGCGGGTCGGCTGCGACGCTTGACGACGTCAAGGCGCGCGGCACGCTCAGATGCGGCGTGAACACGGGCCTGCCGGGCTTCGCCTCGCAGAACGATAGCGGCCAGTGGCAGGGCCTCGACGTCGACTATTGCAAGGCTGTCGCCGCCGCCGTGTTCGGAGACGTCAGCAAGGTGCAGTACGTGCCGCTGTCGGCCGTGCAGCGCTTCCCGGCTCTGCAGAACAATGAAATCGACATGCTCGCCCGCAACACCACGTGGACGATGAACCGCGACACGGCCCTCGGCCTCGATTTCGCGGGCATCAACTACTACGACGGCCAGGGCTTCATGGTGAAGAAGGAGTTGAACATCAACTCCGCTTTGCAGCTGTCCGGCGCGACCGTCTGCGTGCAGAGCGGCACCACGACCGAGCTGAACCTTGCCGACTATTTCAAGTCGAACAACATGACGTTCAACCCGGTCGTCATCGAAGCCCAGAACGACGTGAACGCCGCTTATGACAGCGGCCGTTGCGACGTGCTGACCACCGACCAGTCTGGCCTCTACGCCTCGCGCCTCGAGCTCGCCAAGCCGGACGACAGCGTCGTCCTGCCGGAGATCATCTCCAAGGAGCCGCTCGGACCGGCCGTTCGCGGCGGTGACTCGCAGTGGCTCGACGTCGTCAAATGGACCCACTTCGCGCTGCTCGACGCCGAGGAGCTCGGCATTACCGCCGCCAACGTCGAGGAAATGAAGTCCTCGCCGAATCCGGAAATCCAGCGCATGCTGGGCGTCGGCTCGACCTTCGGTGCCGATGCCGGCCTGCCGAACGACTGGGTCGTCAAGATCGTTCAGGGCGTCGGCAATTACGGCGAGCTCTTCGAGCGCAACATCGGCGCCGCGACCCCGCTCGGGATTGCCCGCGGCCAGAACGCGCTGTGGACCAAGGGCGGCCTGCAGTACGCCCCGCCGATCCGCTGATGCGACTTCGGTCGGTCGGCCCGTTGACGGCCGGCTGACCATCGGGTGAAACGTGCCAGGGGTCCGCGCCGCAAGGGGCGGACCCCTGGATCTACCCTGATCAGCCATCGTGGTCTGGAGTGATACGTCCCAAGCTGGGGTATATCCGAATGATGGACTGATCTACCGATGCCCCGATTTTGCTCCCCTCGAGGAGGCTAGCGCCGCTTCATGACTGCCGAAACCCATTCCTTGCCGCATGCCGCCACCAAGGATTCCTGGCTGACTAATCCGACGGTCCGCAGCACGATCATCCAGATCGTCCTGATCCTTGCTGTCGTCGCCTTTGCCTGGTGGATCATCGACAACACCGCGCGGAACATGGCGCAAGCGCGGATGGCGTCGGGTTTCGGCTTCCTTGGCACCCGTTCCAGCTTCGAGATCGGTCAGGCCGCGATCCAGTATTCCAGCGATTCGACCTATGGCCGCGCCATCATCGTCGGGCTGTTGAACACGCTGATCATCGCGGTTTCCGGCATTATCTTCGCCACCATCGTCGGCTTCATCGTCGGCATCGGGCGGCTGTCGCGCAATTTCCTGATCCGAGGCCTTGCCACCGTCTATGTCGAGACGTTCCGCAACATTCCGCCGCTTTTGGTGATCCTGTTCTGGTATTTCGGCGTGCTCGGGCTGTTGCAAGCGCCGCGCAACCTTCCGGTATCGCCGATCGGCGTCTATCTCACCAACCGGGGCCTGCAGATCCCCGCAGCGATCTTCGAGCCGCTGGCGATCTCTATCCTCATCGCCCTGGTCATCGGTATCGCCGCGACCTGGTTTCTCGCCAGACGCAACCGGGCGCACCAGCTCGCGACCGGCGAACGGCGCCCGCTGCTGCTGCCGGCGCTCGGCCTGATCATCGGCCTGCCGGTGATCGCCTATGTCGCCACGGGCTTTCCGATCGGCCTCGAAGTGCCCGCGGCGACCCGCTTCAACCTCGTCGGCGGCTGGCAGGTGAAGCCGGAATACATCGCGCTGTTCCTGGCGCTGTCGATCTACACCGGCGCCTTCATCGCCGAGATCGTGCGCGCCGGCATCCTGTCGGTGTCGAAGGGGCAGACCGAGGCGGCGATGGCGCTCGGCCTGACGCGGGGCAAGCTGCTGCGGCTGGTGGTCGTCCCGCAGGCGTTCCGGGTGATCATCCCGCCGCTGACGAGCCAATATCTGAACCTTACCAAGAACTCCTCGCTCGGCTTTGCCATCGGCTATCCCGAGCTCTATTCGATCGGCTCAACGGTCGCCAACCAGGCGGGCCAGACCGTCGAGGTGGTCGCCATTTGGATCTGTGCCTATCTCGGCATCAGTCTCGCAGCCTCTTTCCTGATGAACATGTTCAATGCCCGCATGGCATTGGTCGAACGCTGAGCGGGAAGACAGAGACATGGAAGATCCCACCCTGCGTTTCGTTTCGACCGAGCAGAAGCAGCCTTTGCCGCCGCCGCCGGGGGAGACCGGCTGGCCCGCCCGGATCCGCCGCAGCCTGTTCGCGACGCCACTCGACACGGCGCTGACGCTCGTCGCGGCGCTGCTGATCGCCTACGTCGTCACCAACCTCCTGGAATGGGGCGTGTTCAACGCCGCCTTCGTCGGCGCGGACCGCACGGTCTGCTTGCCGAAGGACGGCCACGAGGCCGGCGCCTGCTGGGCTTTCGTCGGGGCAAAGTTCGAACTCTTCATGTACGGCATCTATCCCGATGCCGAGCGCTGGCGGATCAATGCGCTGCTGGTGATGCTCGTGCTCCTGGTGGTGCCGATCGCCATTCCGAGCGTGCCGTACAAGCGCCTCAACGCAATCCTGCTCCTCGCTGTCTACCCGTTCGTCGCCCTTGTGCTTCTGACTGGCGGCCAGTTCTCGATCTCCGGCGGCGGCATCGCCTTCTTCATGGCCGTCGCTGCCGCGATCACGCTCTACAGCGCCAGCGGCAAGATCGGCTTTCGCTGGAGCCATCCGCTGGTGCGGGTGGCCGGCGGGCTGCTTCTCCTCTCGCTGGTACTGGTGCTGATCGCGGGGATCGTTTCTTCCGATCAGGTCCTGTTCCTCGACCAGCGCTTCTCAGTGCTGTCGATCGCTGCCTTCGCCGCCGCGTTGCTCTCCGTAGCCGCCACGGTCGCGTCTGCCTTTGGCGGGCAGGGCGGCGCCAAGCGAGCCTTGTCGGACCTCGTGCCGTTCATCGCCGTCGTCGCGGCGTTGCTGGTGGTCACGGCCGATTTCGGTCTCGAGCCGGTGCGCACCAATTCATGGGGTGGTCTCCTTCTGACGCTGGTCGTCGCCATCTCCGGCATCGTCGCCTCGCTGCCGCTCGGCATTCTCCTGGCACTCGGCCGCCGCTCGCAGATGCCGGCGGTCAAGCTGTTCTGCGTCGCCTTCATCGAGTTCTGGCGCGGCATCCCGCTGATCACCGTGTTGTTCATGGCGAACTTCATGCTGCCGCTGTTCCTGCCGGCCGGCGTCAGTTTCGACCAGCTGCTGCGCGTGCTCGTCGGCGTCTCGCTGTTCTCGGCAGCCTACATGGCCGAAGTGGTGCGTGGTGGCCTGCAGGCGATCCCGAAAGGCCAGTACGAGGGTGCCGATGCGATGGCGCTGACCTACTGGCAGAAGATGCGGATGATCATCCTGCCGCAGGCGCTGAAGCTGGTCATTCCCGGTATCGTCAACACCTTCATTGGCCTGTTCAAGGACACCAGCCTCGTCGCCGCCGTCGGCCTCGCGGATCTTCTCGGTCAGGTCCGCCGCGGTTTCAGCGACCAGAACTGGTCGACCGAACAGACCCCGGCCACCGGTCTCGTCTTTGCCGCCTTTGTCTTCTGGCTCTTCTGCTTCTCGATGTCGCGCTATTCTGTCTATATGGAACGGCACCTCGACACCGGACACAAACGATAAGGATCTCCAGCATGTCTTCCGTCGAGCCCATCGCCGCCGCGCCGCGGCCTTCCATGACCATCTCCAACGAGGTCGCGGTCGAACTCGTGAACGTCAACAAGTGGTACGGCGAGTTCCACGTGCTGCGCGACATCAACCTGCGTGTTCGCCGGGGCGAACGGATCGTGGTTTGCGGCCCCTCGGGCTCCGGCAAGTCGACCATGATCCGCTGCATCAATCGGCTGGAAGAGCACCAGAAGGGCCAAATCGTCGTCGACGGCACCGAGCTCACCAGTGATCTGAAGAAGATCGACGAGGTCCGGCGCGAGGTCGGCATGGTGTTCCAGCACTTCAACCTGTTCCCGCACCTCACCATTCTCGAGAACTGTACGCTCGCGCCGATCTGGGTCCGCAAGATGCCGAAGGCCAAGGCCGAGGAGATCGCGATGCACTATTTGAAGCGCGTCAAGATTCCCGAGCAGGCGAACAAGTATCCCGGCCAGCTCTCCGGCGGCCAGCAGCAGCGCGTCGCCATCGCCCGCTCGCTCTGCATGAGCCCGAAGGTCATGCTGTTCGACGAGCCGACCTCGGCGCTGGATCCCGAGATGATCAAGGAAGTGCTGGACGTCATGGTGGGTCTTGCCGAGGAAGGCATGACCATGGTCTGCGTGACGCACGAAATGGGCTTTGCCCGTCAGGTCGCCAACCGCGTCATCTTCATGGATGCCGGCCAGATCGTGGAGCAGAACGAGCCGACCGCGTTCTTCACCAATCCTCAGCACGAGCGCACGAAGCTCTTCCTGTCGCAGATCCTGCACTAGGGGCACAGAGGTCGGGTCGCACACCCCGAAAAGGTATGTCGCTTCGGCGCTGAGGGGCTTTCAGCATTGCGCACATGCCGTGCGTACTTCCCCTCTGCATGCCTGCTGAGCGAGTGGGCTTCAGCGTAGTTCTTCAAAGCGGACGGTCCACGCCGTCCGTTTTTTGTTGGGCGGGTGCTTTGGCCCGTAGAGAGCGAAAGCGGCATAAAATGAGTCGTTTACAGCGCCTTGCTGTCGCTTTGATTCAAGGCACTGAAGCAGGACGGCAAGAAAAAAAGCCGGCGGTCCCATAAGGACCGCCGGCTTCGCTGTTTGTCTAGACCTATTGGATCAGCGCGCGGCCGATGTGACCGGCTTGACCAAGGCAGTGATGCGCCGGAGCGTCACGCGCCGGTTCTCCCGACTTTCCGTCTGGGTCGCGACCTTCAGGTCCTCCTCGCCATAGCCCTGAGTGATCAGGTTTTCAGCCGGAATGCTAAAATACTGCGACAGGGCGGTGGCGACGGCCTCGGCGCGCTGGTCGGACAGCGCGAGGTTGGCGACGTTGCTGCCGACCGCATCGGTATGGCCTTCGATCAGGAAGGTTTCACCCGGGTTGTCCTTGATGACGCGGGCGACCGCATCGGCGAGCGCCTGCAGGTTCTTCACTTCCGCTTGCGAGATCGACGCGGACCCGAAGTCGAAGTTGATCGTGTTCACGTCGATGCGCCGGACCTTGTTGCGGATACGGGCTGAACGGCGAACTTCGTCGACCGAGTAAATCCGCTCGACGGTCTCCACCGGCGGCGCGACGATGGTGTCGAAATAGAGCTCCTCATCCGGCTGGTCGACATCGACGATGTAGCGGTCTCGCGGGATGCGGATGTCGAGCGGCGGCAGGTCCTCGCCCGGGTCGTCGTAGTAGTCCGGGCGCGGACCGTCGTCCTCGGAGTAGGGGTCGTAGAACAGCACGACCTCGCGGCCGTCCGGGTCGATGCGGGAGCGCTGAACGACGTCGCCATACTCGTTGGTAATGGTCACCACCTGCGATCCGTTGCCGCGCACGATCGTGTCGCGCGTCCGGCCGCGGGGCAACCGCTCGCTGTACTGTTCGCGTGAATCCACCGCGAGGCGGTTGTCGTCGTTCGACCGGATGAAGTAGCCGGCTGCAGCACCGACCGCCACGCCCGCCGCCGCCGCACCGACAATCGAGATGATGTCGCGGTCGCCGACACGCTGGACGACCTCGCTTTCCGGCCGCTGGCGGTAACGGGGCGCCTCCTGCAGGCGCTCGCCGCGCTCGCTGGTGATGGGCTGCTCAACGATAGGACGCGACAGCGTCTGGACGCGGGCATCGCTCTGATCGATGCGGCCTTGCTCAACCGGCGCATTCTGCACCTCGACCGGAACGGGCTTCGGGGCCTCTACCGGCGGAGCGGCCGCCGCGGGTGCTGGTGCCGCGGGAGCACCGGGCTGTGCACCGTCTGCCGCAGGGGCCGGTGCCCCGGGCGTCGGCGGGACCTCCGCAGGCGCCGGAGCCGTAGCTCCTGGCTGCGCGGCTGCTGGCGCGGCCGGCGCAGCGGTGCCAGGAGCTGGCGCTGCTGGTGCTGCGGCATCCGGTGCTACGGCAGGTGCTGCAGCGTCGGGCGCGGCAGCGGGTCTTCCTTGGCCGGGCGTGCGGGCGCGGCGCTCGGCAGGGGCGGCGGGTGTCGCCGACGGTTCAGCCGCAGCGGGGGCTGGCGCGGTTTCAGCGGGTGCCGGCTCTACAGCAGCCGGCGGTGCGGTCGGGGCAGACTCGGCGGGCGCTGGCGCAGGCTCTACTGGTGGGCTTGGCTCTGCTGGCGCAGGCGTCGGAGAAGGCTCCGCGGGCGCTGCCGGCTCGGGGGCTGCCTCTACCGGAGGTGTGGGCTCTGGCGCTTTCGGCTCAGCAGCTGGCGCTTCCGGTGCCGGCTCGCGGGCTGGCGCGGGCGCTTCGACCTCGGGAGCCGGCGCTTCGGGTTCGGCGGCCGGTGCGGGTTCAGGAGCGGCCTCTGGTGCCGGCGCAGGCTCCGGTGCTGGCTCGGGCGCTCGTTCCGGTTCGGGCGCCGGAGCGGCCTCGGGCTCGGGTGCGGTATCTGCCGGCGGCGCGGCTTCAGCCGGCGCTTCCTCCGCCTGCGCCATGCGGAGCGCGGCCTTCTGCTGCGCGTAGGCGAAGGAAGGACCGGACAAGGTGGTTGATGCAGCCAGCGCCGCGACCGTCAGAAGGCGTCCAGTGTTTCTCATCAAAGGCATCGATTATCCTCTTTGGTGCCGTCGAACATGACGGTGAGAGTTCCGACCTATGGCCCTGTCATGGTGCGGGGCGTCGGAACTAGGATGGTACCGTTGAAGTCGGTCGGCCCGTTATCCGTTCCGTGAAATGTCCGAAACCGTGCCGCGCGGACCGTCGATGGCGGGTGGCCGCCAGTCGTAGAGCCAAGCGAGATCGCGGGCGAGGGTGGCTTTCGGGCGGAAGCTCAGCGCAAGGTCACGGGCGAGCGAAAACGGAAAAGGCAAATGGTAGACGCGGCGGTGGAAGGCGACACGGCCGAGAACTTTTGCGATGCGGGGAATGCGCTGCGCGTCGAAGCTTTGTCGGGCGGTCTCGAGCATGGCGTGCGTCGCCACGCAGTGCGCGGCAACGCACGCATCCTCGATGGCCATCGCCGCTCCTTGCGCCGCATAGGGCAGCATGGCGTGCGAGGCATCGCCGATGACGAAAAGGCCTGCCGGCACCCCGTCATGATCGACCGGCGCGCGCGTCGACAGCGGCCAGGCGGTGGCCGGTCCTGCCGAGGCGATCAATTCGAGAAGCGCAGGGTCCCAGCCGGCGAAGCGGGCGAGCAGCTGGTCCTTGGCGGACGCGGATGCGGGATCCCCCGTCACGTCGCTGGCGCGGCCGATGAGAACGAGGTTCGTCTCGCGGCCACCACGGATGGGATAGGCGACGGCATGGCGCCGCGGCCCGAGCCAGGCCGCGATCCCGGCCGACGGGCGGGGGGATGTGCCCCCCGGCGGCGTGCTGGCGGTCATCCGCCAGGCGATATCGCCGGAGGGCGCGGCGGCGGGGTGGCCGAGCAGGCGGGCGATCGCCGAGCCGACACCGTCGGCGGCGATGACGATGTCCGCTTGCCGGTTCAGCTTACCGCCGGTGGCGCTGGAGAATTGCAGATGCCAGCCTTGGCCGTCATGCTGTGCAGCAGTGCACGCGGCGCCGAGGGTCAGGACGATCCGCGTTTGTCGCCGGACGGCGGCGAAGAGGGCAGCCTGAAGGTCGGCGCGGTGCAGCGAAAGGTAGGCCGTGCCATCGCTCGCCGTGACAGGTACCTCGGCGATGCAACGGCCGCTCGGTCCAGACCGCAAGGTGACGCTGGTCGCGGCGACGCCGTTCAACTCCGCGGTCTCGATGCCGAGGGCCGTCAGGGTGCTGAGGGCGTTGGGGGACAGTTGCAGCCCGGCGCCGGCCTCCTGCAGCCGTTCGGCACGCTCGAGGACCTCGACGGAAAATCCGGCCTTGGCGAAGGCCAGCGCAGCCGTCAATCCGCCGATGCCGCCCCCGACAACCACAACGGCGCGCGGGGCTTCGGTGCGGTGATCCGGTGCCGTCAGCACCGCCGGCGCCGCCTCAGGCGGCGTTCCGGTCCGTGGCTTCAAGAAACAGGCAGCCGGCCGGAAGGGTGTCGGTGCCGTGCAGCGCCGCGTTGAAGCGGTAGAGCGTTGAGCAGTAGGAGCAGACCTTCTCGCCATCGTCGCCAAGGTCGACATAGACATGCGGGTGGTCGTGCGGCGGGTTTGCGCCGACGCACATGAACTCGGTCACCCCGATCTCGATCACATCGTGGCCGGCATCGTTCTGAAAATGCGGGATGATATGTCCGGCCATCGCTTGTCGTCTCCGTGCTCTAGCAATTGCGCGGGACCATAGTGTCCGCCGTTCGGAAAGGCCAGAGGCCGGCGCGGGCGCACGCAAAACCGGCGCCCGCCCTTGCGCTCGGCGCACGGAGGCGGTTAGCCAGAGCAGAAATGCGACAGAGGACGATCATGGATTTCTTCGAGAACGATGGCCTGCGGCTCGCCTTTCGCTCCGACGGCGATCCCGCTGCGCCAGCGGTGATGCTGCTGCACGGCTTCGCGTCGAGCATGGCGGTGAACTGGGTAGATCCGGGCTGGGTCTCGACCTTGACGGCGGCGGGATATCGCACCGTCGCCTTCGATCACCGCGGTCATGGGGCGAGCGACAAGCCGCATGACGGCGCGGCCTACATGCCGCAGAAGATGGCGGGCGATGCGGCGGCCCTGATGGCCCATCTCGGCATCGCCGAGGCCACCCTCTTCGGCTATTCGATGGGCGCCCGGGTCTCCGCTTACGCCGCGCTTGCGACACCGGCGCTGTTCCCGCGGCTGGTCTTCGGCGGGCTCGGAATCGGCCTCGTCGATGGCGTTGGCGATTGGGATCCGATCGTTGCAGCCTTGCTGGCGCCCTCGCTGGACGCGGTCGAGGACCCCAAGGGCCGGATGTTCCGCGCCTTTGCGGATCGCACCAAGAGCGACAAGGTAGCGCTGGCGGCCTGCATCCAGACCTCGCGCACCGAGCCGACGCGAGAGGAGGTCGGACGCATCCTGCAGCCGACGCTGATCGGCGTCGGAACCGAGGACGATATTGCGGGTTCGGCGGCCGAACTCGCAGCCTTGATGCCGCATGCCACCGCTTTCGACATTCCGGGCCGGGATCACATGCTGGCCGTCGGCGACCGCCGGTTCAAGGCGGAGGTGCTGCGCTTTCTCGGCGAGGACCCGGCGTCCGCCGCAGCGGCGCGGACACATGGGGACGCCTGAAAGGATCGGCGTTGCGGGCGCCAAAAGATGGCGGCTGGCGCCGGCTTGTTCAAACCCGGTCTGAACGCTATTTTACCGAACAGTAGGATTGGCCGAGATGCCAGCGAAGGAAGTTCCGATGAGCGTCACCAGGCAGGCCCATGAGCGGCTGCTCGCCGTCGATCCGATCTGGGCGCGGGTTCGGGAGGAAACGCTGGAGGCTGCTGAGCGCGAGCCGATGCTGTCCGGCTTTCTCTATGCCACCATCCTCAACCATGCGAGCCTTGAAGCCGCGGTCATCCACCGCGTGTCGCAGCGCCTCGACCATCCCGACGTGCCGGCAGTGTTGATCAGTCAAGCCTATGAGGGTCTGCTTGGCGACACCTCGCAATGGTCGGAGACGCTGCGCAACGACATCCAGGCAGTGTTCGACCGCGATCCGGCCTGCGAGCGCTATATCGAGCCGCTGCTGTACTTCAAGGGTTTCCACGCCATCCAGACCCACCGGCTGGCGCACTGGCTGTGGCACGAAGGGCGGCGCGACTTCGCGCTCTATCTCCAGGCGAGATCGTCGGCGGTGTTCCAGACCGATATTCACCCGGCGTCCAAGATGGGCCGCGGCATCTTCCTCGACCACGCGACGGGCCTCGTCGTCGGCTTCACCGCGGTGATTGGCGACAATGTCTCGATCCTGCAGGACGTGACGCTTGGCGGCACAGGCAAGGAGTTCGGTGACCGGCATCCGAAGATCGGCGACGGCGTCCTGATCGGCGCGGGGGCGAAAATCCTCGGCAACATCAAGGTCGGCAACTGCTCGAAGATCGCGTCGGGCTCGGTGGTCCTGAAAGAAGTCCCGCCGCACGTCACCGTCGCCGGCATTCCGAGCCGGATCGTCGGCACCACCGACGATTGCGGCCGCGAGCCGGCGCGGGCGATGGACCACATGTTCGGCCGAGACGAGTAGGGCCGACGAGGAGGGCTATTGCTTTCGCCGCTCGGGTGCTAGCTACACGCACCCCCGACATTGGCTGCAGGAGATGCCCATGAAGCCCGACGAGATCAAGAAGCTCGAGACGTACCTCAAGACCCTGTTCAAGGGCTCCGCGGTCAGCGTTCGCGCGCTGCCACGCAAGAATGACTCTGCCGAGCTCTACGTCAACGACGAGTTCGTCGGCACGGTGTCGAAGGATACCGACGAGGGTGAGCTCTCGTACCACGTGACGATGACGATCCTTGAAATGGATTTCGAGGCCTAACGTCCTCGACCCGATTGCGCCCGATGCGGGCGGATCGTGGGGGCCGGGCAGATGCCCCGGCTCCACTCAGGCGAAGCCGGCACTGCCGCCGCCGAACAAATCCCAAACGCCTCACCGCTGACCCAGGCCGCCACGCAGCGAGGACACATTCTGCGCTTATCCGCGCCGTTGGACCGTTCCGCGAGTTAACGAAGTCTGAATTCCGGCGCTTCGGGCGTTAAGCTTTGACGGTCTCGGCGCCGGGCTCTCGAAATTTTCTTCGCAAGCCTTGGCAAGATGGTTAGCGAGATTCCTTCTCCAGAGGGGCTTCCGGCGGACGTCAGACACAAAAAAACCGACCCTCTTGCGAGGGCCGGTTTCGGCAGGTCGGGGACGGAGAGGTCGAAGATCCTGCCGCTAGGCCCTACTTGACGCTGCCGACCAGCATGTCGCGGTCATCGGCGATGCTGACCCACTTGGCCGAGTTCTTCTCGGACTGGCGCTTGAGGTAGCGGTATTCGGTTTCCTTCCAGTCCTTCACTTCGTCCTTGAGGTTATCAAGGACGAAGTCGCCGCGGTCGGTACGCACGGTGAGAACGGCATGGCCGTCGCCATTGGGCTGGCGGACGACGGTGACGAGGAGGGCTGAGCGCGGCAGATCCGCCCGTTCCAGCATGTACTGCTTCAAGAGGACGTAATCCTCGCAGTCGCCTTCGGTCTTCGGGTAGGTCCAGTATTCGGCCTGGCCGTAGAGGTCGAGGTCGGTGCGCGGCAGGATGCCGGTGTTCACGGCGTTGTTGACCTCGACGATCTTGTCCCAGGTGCTGCGGGTCAGCTTGACCACGGAGGGGGCATCGTTCTTCTGGCATTCGTCGGGGTAGCGCTTGCAGAAGTCGTAGTGACCGACCGGCTGCGAGGTTCCACCCATCACCGGCATCGGCAGGTTGTTGGCAGAAGCGCTCCCGCCCGACAGCGCCGCGGTCAGTGCAACCGCCATGGTCATCAGTAATCTTTTGATCATTGTTTCTCTCCGTCTCTGGAGTTGACAATGACGATGGGATTTTACTTCTGCGGCAAATTGAGATCGGCAAATTAAGTCAAATTATCTGCATCTCGTTCAGGTCCTATACTTGCAGATTTCTCGCTGGAAACCGGAGAATTCGCTGGATCAAAAGCGTCGCTTATTAACCCTTTCGGGCTGCTTATCGTTAAGCATAGCAAGGCCGCCGATGCGCGCGGCATCGGCGGCCAACGGTTCCGGCATGTCGAGGTGGCTGGGCGGCGCATCGCTGGCGAGCACTACCCTCAGGCAAAGCACCAGGCAGAGGGGAAGGGAGGGGCGGATGACGCGCCGTGACGCGTGTCGACGCC
This sequence comes from Mesocryomonas lacus, assembly GCF_055730135.2. Classification (NCBI taxonomy): domain Bacteria; kingdom Pseudomonadati; phylum Pseudomonadota; class Alphaproteobacteria; order Hyphomicrobiales; family Aurantimonadaceae; genus Mesocryomonas; species Mesocryomonas lacus. Next base: position 157,004 of record NZ_JBUZWE020000012.1, read on the forward strand.
AGCTTCGGCCCGGCATCCGAGCCGAGCCACGACTGTTCGATGCGGAAATGCCGGGAGCGCTTTTAGCGTGCGACGGATCGCACGCTGCTCGATCAGAGCTGTTCGAGCGTCTCACGCTGCTGGACGGCGGCGAACTCGATGGCGAGGCCTTCTTCCAGGTGGCGAACCACGCGGCCCTGCATCGTGCCGATGACGATGCGCGAACCGATGGCGGGGCGGACGGTCGATTTGACGGCGGCGCCCGAGAGCGAGAGATCGATGATCCGCACCTTGTACTGGCGGCCGTCGTCGAGGGTGATGTCGATGAACGGATTGCGCGGCTGGATACGGTCGTGGCGCCGGTCTTCCGGCAGGTCGAGCTCGTGCCGGTTGGCCAGCCAGGTCAGCTGCGCCGCCAGTTTTTCACGCTTGCGGTCGGTGCCTTGCACCGTCATGGCGAAGCCGCCGGCATAGCCGCGCGTGACGTCGCCCTCGATCCGGCCGATATGGTCGACGTAGAGGATGACCCGCTCGCCGGCCGCGGGCGTGATGGGCGTGACGACAGAAACGTCGCCCGGCGACATGTTGTCGACCCGGCACGGAAACTCGGTGCGGTTTTCCAGCATGAAGCGGCCGAGCAGATCAACGGCGACGCGGCTGAAGCGGCGGCGTTCTTCGGAATCCATGGACTGGACAGGTGCTGTGTTTTGCATGTCTGACCCGTGGCTCCGAGCCGCGCGCAGGCGGATTCATCATCTGACACGCTATGCGACGAAACTTAACGTGAAATGAGCGAAGCCGCCAGACGGAAGAATTCTCTTAACCTTAGTCAGCGGCAAGTCTTAAAGGCGTCGTCTCCACTCTCGGTCTGGCTCTCGGTCCTCTGATCTCGTAGCGCTATCGGCAGCCTGCTGTCTTTTCCGGCGATTGCGGGTAAGAGGGCCGGCGAGGTGGCTATCGGACCGCCGCCAAGCCGCCACGCGGCCCGGGAGATGTGACTTGACCCTCGACGAAGACACGCAGCCGCCTGTCCGGCGGGTCAACCCGCCAGCGTTCAACGTGCCGGGCGTCGTTCTCCTGCTGCTGGTCGTGCTGGCACTGGTCCAGGCGCTGCGCAGCTTTGTACTGACACCGGAAACCGACGATTGGGTGCTGACGCAGTTCGCTTTCATTCCCGGCTGCTACGCCGAGTCCTGCGGCCTGTTCCTCGACCGCAATCCGGGCGCGGAGATCTGGTCGCCGCTCAGCCATGCGTTCCTGCACGGCGACTGGACGCATCTCGGGCTCAACACCGTCTGGCTGCTGGCTTTCGGGACGCCCGTGGCGCGCCGGTTTGGCGCGGAACGCTTCCTCATTTTCTCGGCGCTTGGCGCCGTGGCGGGCGCTGCGACGTTCTATGCCTTCAACACCGGGCTGATCGTGCCGGTCATCGGTGCATCCGGCACTGTCTCTGCACTGATGGGCGGTGCCTGCCGCTTCGCCCTCGGCTCGATCAGCCGGTCGGGCGTCCCCGCCGACCGCGCGCCCCTTCTGTCGTTCCGCCAGGCGCTCGGGGATCGGACCATCCTCTTCTTCATCCTGATCTTCCTCGCCACCAACATCCTGACGGCGACAGGCTATTCGGCCTTTGTCGATGGCGGCGCGTCGGTCGCCTGGGAGGCGCATGTCGGCGGGTTCCTGTTCGGCTTCATGACGATCGGGCTGTTCGGTCGCCGCATCTGACAGGCTGTCGTCGCCGGCAAGATCGCTTGCGGTCCGCTTCAGAGTGACGCACCATCCGGTCGGGCGACCGTACGGGAGGAATGGTCATGAGCGTAAAGCAGATCCTGGAAGAGAAGGGCCACGACGTCTTCACCCTCAGCGATGGCGCAACGCTAGGCGATGCGGCGCAGGCCTTGGCGACGCGGCGGATCGGCGCGCTGATCCTGCTCGATGCGGAGGGCAAGCTGGCGGGCATCCTGTCGGAGCGCGACGTGGTGCGGATGATCGGCACCAAGGGTCCGGACTGCCTGACGCAGAGCGTCGCCGACGTGATGACGCGGACGGTGACGACCTGCGGCGAGAATGCCACCGTAAACGAGGTGATGGAGCTGATGACCAATGGCCGCTTCCGGCACATTCCGGTGGTCGAGCGCGGCAAGCTGATCGGTCTCATTTCGATCGGCGATCTCGTCAAGCGCCGCATCGAGGATGCCGAGCGCGAGGCCGAGGACATGCGCACCTACATCGCGGCAGCAGGCTAGGGGCGGGACGGCGCGTTCAGCCTTCAGCGCATCAGTCTGGCGGACAGGTCCGTCTGGCGGACGATACTGCCGGGAACGCGTCAGCTCTGCACATAGCCCTCGGTGACCCGCTCGATCTCTGGAAGGCGGCGCATCGTCTCCTCGTAGCCGAACTGGATCGCCTCGGCCGCGCGATAGAATTCCGACAGCCCGATATCGCGGACCTTCGGCTGCAGCGAGAGGTCTGGCGGATCACCGGCGAGGCGCGACCGCGAGATGCGGTCCTGCACGATGTTGAAGGCGTCCGCCATCGAGCGGGTGATGCCGATCTTCTCGCGCCGGCGTATCGCCTCCAGCGCGGGCAGGTCCAGTTCCTCGTCGATCGGCATGGGCGTGGTCTTCAGCCGTATTGCCGGCTGGGTCGCCCGCATTCGCAGCACCGCAGCCCGGCCGAAAAGGTCGTAGTTGAGATTCACGGCGACGACGAGCTGCGCCTCGTAGGCGCGGCAGACCGAGACCGGCACCGGATTGACCAGCGCGCCGTCGACCAGGCGGCGGTCGCCGACCATCACCGGCTCGAACACGCCCGGCAGCGCGTAGGACGCGCGCATGGCAAGGACCAGCGATCCCGAATCCAGCCAGACCTCGTGGCCGCTGCGGGCTTCGGTGGCCACGCAGACCAGTGGCCGGTCGAGATCCTCGATCTGCGCGTTCTCCAGCGTCTCGATCAGCCGCCGCGTCAGCCGCATGCCGCCGAGGAGGCCCGCCCCGCCAAAGCGCACGTCGAGAAAGCGCACCAGGCCGCGCCGGGTGAGCGAGCGTGCAAAATCCTCGAGTTCGTCGAGGCGCCCGGCGAGATAGCAACCGCCGACCAGCGCGCCGATCGAGGTGCCAGCGATCATCGAGACGTGGATGCCGGCTTCGTCAAGCGCCTTCAGGACGCCGATATGCGCCCAGCCACGGGCCGCGCCGCCGCCCAGCGCCAGGGCGATCTTGAATTTCGTCCGGGGCGCGGGGTCCACGGGGACGGCCGATGCGGGGTTGCGCGGCTTTTGTTCGCTACGTCTGAAAACCCGATCCAACATTGCATGAGGTCCTGGTTCGCCGTGTGAGAGCCACGTGTCCCGCGCGGCGCGCGAAGAACGCGTGGTCTGTCGCCGCCGACATGGCTCCCCGTCTCGGGAACGCCCGAGGGAGAGCGCCGCGCCAGCGACATCAAACCAGCTTAGCGCAAAAGCTTTGCCGCTTTTTAAAGGCCTGAATTGCAGTGGTGCGGGGGAGAGCGCCCGTTCTCGAGAACGGGAAAGTGCTTCAACTCTCTGATTCCAAACCCGGTCTGATCGCTGATCAGGACGAGTTTCAGCGCAGATGTCTCAGGTTGACGGATCCGTCACGAGCGTAAGCTTGGCATCGGGACCATCCACGCGGCGGTAGAAGCAGGTCTCGCGGTGCGTGTGGCAGGTTTCTTCCGGCTTGGACACGTCGACCTTTAGCCAGACGGCATCCTGATCGCAGTCGACCCTGATCTCCCGGACGGTCTGGAGGGCACCCGAGGTTTCGCCCTTCTTCCACAGGCTCTGGCGGGACCGGCTGAAATAATGCGCGATGCCGGTCGAAATCGTGAGGTCGAGCGCCTGCCGGTCCATATGCGCCACCATCAGCAGGGTGCCGGAGGTCGCGTCGGTGACGACCGCCGTGACCAGCCCGGCCGCGTCGAAACGCGGCGCCAGGACGTCGCCTTCCTCCTGGTCGGCGGCCTTGTCGAAGGGCGGATGGAAGTCCGCCATCAGCGGTGTCTGATCATGTCGAGGAAGCGGACGCGCTCGGTGCCGTCATCGGCAAAGACGCCGAAGAAGCTCGTGGTAAGTGTCGTCGAGCCCTTCGTCTTGATGCCGCGCATCGACATGCACATGTGCTCGGCCTCGATCATCACAGCGACGCCGCGCGGCTTCAGCACGTCCTCGATCGTCGAGGCGATCTGCGCGGTCATCGTCTCCTGCGTCTGCAGGCGGCGCGCGAAGATGTCGACGACGCGGGCGATCTTCGAAAGGCCGAGAACCCGGCCGGCCGGGAGGTAGGCGACATGCGCCTTGCCGATGATCGGCACCATGTGGTGTTCGCAGTGCGAATGGAAATCAATGTCGCGCACCAGCACCACGTCGTCATAGCCGGCGACCTCGCCGAAGGTGCGGCCGAGAATATCGGTCGCATCCTGGGCATATCCGCCGAAGAGTTCTTCATAGGATTTCACCACGCGCGCCGGCGTCTCGATCAGGCCCTCGCGGCTCGGATCGTCACCCGCCCAGCGGATCAAGGTGGACACCGCGGCCTGCGCTTCCTCGCGGCTCGGACGGCCGTGCCGCTTTTCCGCATGCCCCTCGGCGATCTTCCTGACGATGGCGTCCATCACATACTCGCTACAAGGCGTTCCAAACGGGGCGGCATGCTGCGTGCCGCGCCATTCCCTACATCGAAGGGTCGTCTTCGTGAACCGGCTTCCTGCATTATGCTTTCACATCCCGTCTGGGACGAAGGCCGGCTTTATCTTTCGGGATCATGGTCGCGCTCCTATATAGTCAGAGCGGCTTCGCCTTGTAGACCGCACCCGACCACCATCCGCAGGACGAAGACGTGCTCGACGATATCTACAATGCCCGGATCCTCGACTATGCCGGCAATATCAGCCGGATCGGTCGGCTGGAGTCGCCCGACGCTTCGGCCACCGCTCATTCGAGGCTTTGCGGCTCCACGGTGATCGTCGATCTGAAGCTCGACGGGGGCGTGGTCAGCGAATTCGGCCATGTGGTGAAGGCTTGCGCGCTGGGTCAGGCCTCGTCCGCGATCATGGCGAACAGCATTCTCGGCGCGACGCCAGACGAACTGCGCGCCGTTCGTCTCGAGATGCAGCGGATGCTGAAGGAAAACGGCACGCCGCCGACCGGTCGCTTCGAGGATCTGAAGTATCTGGAGCCAGTGCGCGACTACAAGGCGCGACATGCCTCGACGCTCTTGACCTTCGACGCCGTGGTCGATGCGCTCGACCAGATCGCGGCGAAAGCCGCGGCAAGTGACCCAGTCTCCGCCTGATGTGCAGCGACGCGCCTGAGATCCGCGAAGGGAAAGCGCCCACGCCACGGCGCCATTTCTCGTCGCGCAATTACACCGGCCCTTGGCAGCGGACGCCCGCAAGGCTTCTCGGGACAGGGCTCGTCCGACTTTATCAGTTGACGCTATCCGGCTTCGTCGGCGGAAACTGCCGGCACCTGCCGACCTGTTCGGAATATGCCTACGAGGCAGTCGCCCGGCATGGGCTCTTCGCAGGGAGTTGGTTGACGGCGCGGCGCGTCGCCCGATGCGGACCTTTCGGTGGTGCGGGGATCGATCTGGTTCCGCCGCCAAAGCCGTAGGCGGCGACGCTTCCCATTATGAAGAAGGCCCATTAGGGCAGAGCAGCATAGCGCCAGCGCAATTTTCGCCGCTGCGCTTGTCTGGGCGCGGGTGGATGCTATGACGCCACCTCCGGCTGAAGGCCGGTCCAGTTCAATCGATCTTCAGGGCTTTCCCGCGTGGTATGCGGGGGTGAGCGGAAAGGAACAGAGATGATCGACGTCATTTTTCCCGATGGCTCAATTCGCCAGTTCACGGCCGAGACGACCGGCGCCGAGATCGCCGGCGGGATTTCCAAATCGCTGCTGAAGAAGTCCGTGGCCTACGCCTTCGAGGGCGAGCTGCGCGACCTCGCCGATCCCGTCGGCGCCAGCGGCAAGATCGAGATCGTCACCCGCGACGACCCGCGCGCCCTCGAGCTGATCCGCCACGATGCGGCGCATGTCATGGCCGAGGCCGTGCAGGAGATCTGGCCGGGTACGCAGGTGACCATCGGCCCGGTCATCGAGAACGGTTTCTACTACGATTTCGCCAAGGAAGTGCCGTTCACCCCCGACGACCTGCCGGTGATCGAGAAGAAGATGGCGGAGATCATCCGCCGCAACGCGCCGTTCAAGAAGGACGTGTGGTCCCGTGCGAGGGCGCGTGAAGTGTTCGCTGCCAAGGGCGAGACCTACAAGCTCGAGCTGATCGACGCGATCGGCGAGGAGCAGGACCTCAAGATCTACAGCCAGGGCGACTGGTTCGATCTCTGCCGCGGGCCGCACATGGCCTCGACCGGCCAGATCGGCGAGAACTTCAAGCTGATGCGGGTGGCCGGAGCCTATTGGCGCGGCGATTCCAACAATCCGATGCTGTCGCGCATCTACGGCACGGCCTGGGCGACCGCAGAGCAGATGCAGAACTACCTGCACATGCTGGAAGAGGCGGAGAAGCGCGACCACCGTCGGCTCGGCCGGGAAATGGATCTCTTCCATTTTCAGGAGGAGGGGCCCGGCGTCGTCTTCTGGCATCCGAACGGCTGGTCGATCTTCCAGGAGCTTGTGGCCTACATGCGCCGCCGCCTCGTCGGCGCCTATCAGGAGGTCAACGCCCCGCAGCTGCTCGATAAGTCGCTCTGGGAGATCTCCGGCCACTGGGGCTGGTACCGCGAGAACATGTTCGCGGCGACCTCGGCCGGCGACGACACCGAGGACGAGCGCGTCTTCGCCCTGAAGCCAATGAACTGCCCGGGCCATGTGCAGATCTTCAAGTACGGCCTGAAGTCGTACCGCGACCTGCCGATCCGCCTGTCGGAGTTCGGCGCAGTGCACCGCTACGAGCCGTCCGGCGCAATGCACGGGCTGATGCGAGTGCGCGGCTTCACCCAGGACGACGCCCACATCTTCTGCACCGAGGCGCAGATGGCGGCCGAGTGCCTTGCCATCAACGACCTCATTCTCTCGGTCTACCGCGACTTCGGCTTCGAGGACGTGATGATCAAGCTGTCGACCCGGCCAGAGAAGCGGGTTGGCTCGGACGACCTCTGGGATACGGCCGAGACCGTGATGATGCGCGTGCTCGAAGAGATCGAGCAGCAGTCGGGCGGGCGTATCACCACCGGCATCAATCCGGGCGAGGGCGCCTTCTACGGCCCGAAGTTCGAGTACACGCTGAAGGACGCGATCGGCCGAGAATGGCAGTGCGGCACGACGCAGGTCGACTTCAACCTGCCTGAGCGTTTCGGCGCCTTCTACATCGATGCCGATTCTAACAAGACCGTCCCGGTAATGATCCACCGGGCGATCTGTGGCTCGATGGAGCGCTTCCTCGGCATCCTGCTCGAGAACTTCGCCGGCCACCTGCCGCTCTGGATGGCGCCCGTGCAGATCGTCGTCGCCACGATCACCTCGGAAGCCGACGGCTATGCCGAACACGTCGTGCAGCAACTGCGCGAGGCAGGCCTGCGGGTGAAGCTCGACGTCCGCAACGAGAAGATCAACTACAAGGTCCGCGAGCACAGCCTCGCCAAGGTCCCGGTCATGCTCGTCTGCGGCAAGCGCGAGGCGGAGGAGAAGACGGTCAACATCCGGCGTCTCGGCTCGCGGGACCAGCAGTCGGCGACGCTGGCCGAGACCGTGGAGAACCTCGTCGCCGAGGCGGTCGCACCCGACCTCAAGCGCAGCCGCGAGGAACGCCTGGCCCGCAGCACAGCGGCCTGAAACGCAGTGGACCCGGCCGCAAGGCCGGGTCCACGACCCACGTGCAACGGCGTCATATCCCTGTCACCTCCGGGCTGATATAGCCGGACATCTCCACGGGGATGGGCGATGACAAAGCGTTATGCGGAACTGACCTATGCCCGGCCGGACGACCGGCTGTTTCGCCGCTGGGCCATCCGGTCGATTGAGCAGCTGTCCGGCAAGCGCAAGCTCGCACGCCTCTATGGCGTCTGGCGCCAGGACCTCGCGGCCGGCCGCAAGGACGCCTTCAACGCCATGCTCGACCTGATGCGGATTCGCCTCGACATCGGCGGTTTCCTGCCGGCCGGCGAGGCGCTGCCGGCGCGTCTGGTGATGGTGGCGAATCATCCTTTCGGCATCGGTGACGGCGTCGCGATCCTGGCGCTCGCCGAGCGCCTCGGACGACCCTTCCGCATCCTCATCAACAACGACCTGATGAAGATCCCGGAAATGTCGGCCTACGGCCTGCCGGTCTCCTTCGAGGAGACCAAGGCGGCGCTGGCGATGAACATGGAAACCCGCAAGGAAGCGACGCGGCTCCTGGCCGAGGGGACGACCATCATCGTCTTTCCGGCCGGCGGCGTCGCGACGGCGCCGACCATGTTCGGCGCGGCCGACGACCTGCCCTGGAAGCAGTTTACCGCCCGCCTGATCCAGACCGGACGGGCCGCGGTGCTGCCGATCCATTTCGAGGGCCAGAACGGGCCGCTGTTCCATCTCGCCAGCCGCCTGTCGCTGACGCTGCGCATCGGCCTCCTGATCGGCGAGTTCCGCCGGCAATACGGGCGGGCGATCCGGGTCAGCGTCGGGAACGTCCTGGAATTCGAGGAACTGTCGCGGATTTCCGACCGCCGGCTTCTGACCGAGCGACTGCGCGACGCGGTGTTCTCGCTGGCGGGTGTTGCGACGCCGGTGCTCGCGCCACTGCTCGAGGCCTGAGCAACGCACACGACGCGCTCCGCCGGCTTCCCACTGGGCGATCGGCTCAGTCGCCGGAGCCCTGGCTATTGTCCGGTGCCGTCATGACGTCCGAGGTCAGCACTTCGACGTCGGTGTTGACGCCGGCCTCGACGGTGAAGTCGCGCTGATAGGAGCGATCCTTGTTCTTGGCGACGATCGTGTAGGCGCCCTCGGCCAGCACCATCGATGGAAAGGCGCCGACGCTCTCGCGGATCACGTCGCCCGAGCCGTTCGAGATCGACCAGGCAGTGTCGGCGATGGCCTCGCCACCTTTTTCGCGGACCAGCTTCATCGTCAGTTGCGCCGCGCGCTGCTGCAGCGTCACGTCGGTGATCTTGCCCGGCTCCACCTTGACGTCGGCCTTCACCACGGCGTTGACCGAGCCGAAATTCGAGACGACGTGATAGGTGCCGGCATTCAGCTGGACGACCTTGCGGGGGGCGATGTCCTCGGCCACCAGCTGCCGGTCGCGCTCTTCGGGCGCATCGCTGTAGATGTCGAAGGTCAGTGATTCCGGCGGGATCGGCACGTCGTCGGCGGCGACCGCGTTCAGCTTCAGGCCCCCGGCTTCGAGCACCACCACCTCCCGGGTCTGTTCGCCGCCGAAATCCACCCGCTTGGTGATGCCGGCGCGGCCGAAGCCGACATGCAGCAGATAGGCGCCCGACGGCACCTCGAAGCTTGCCGTGCCGCCATGTGCCGAGGCGACCAGCGGCAGCTTGCCGTCGATCGCGGGGATCGGCGAGAACAGGCGCCAGATCAGGCCGTTCGGGATGGGGGCGCCATCGGCCGCAAGCTTTGCCTCCAGCACCAGCGTCTTGCGGCTGCGCAAGAGGTCGAGCGAGGGAAGCTGGCGCGGCGCGTAGGCCGGCAGGCCGGGGAGGTCGATGCGCGGATTGGCAAGGTTCGGGGCGAGGTCGGGGAGGGCGATCGGGTTGAGTTTTTCGAGCGCACGGGCACCGGTGCGGGGCAAGGCATCACCGGACGGAATGCTGTCGGGCGAGACGTAGGCGCCGCTCGGCCGGTCGCCGCCGCTGCCCCCGCCAAAAATGCCCTTCAAGCCGTTGCCGAGAAAGCCGCCGCCGCCGCCATTGCTTTCCTGCGCCACGGCCGGCGCACTCGCCAGAACGGCAAGGCAAAGCAGCGCGCAAGCTGCCGGTCGCAAGGGGATGAGGCGGGGGGAATGACGCAACATGATGACTGTTTGAACGGCAGATCATGGCCGAATTCAAGGCGTGGTTCCGCCGAACGCTGCATCTCCTTCGCTGAGCGAGAGGATTTGCGGGGAAAGGCTTTGCATTCCGGCTGGCGAGAGCTAGCTCAGGCCGCAGAACAGGGGACATTGTCATGACCGAGATCACGCGCTACCTCGAATCGCGCCGCTCCATCCCGATCCCGGCCCTCGGCCTTCCGGCGCCCGACGCCGGCGAGGTCGAGGCGATGCTGACCATCGCCGCGCGGGTGCCAGATCATGGCAAGCTCGCGCCCTGGCGGTTCATCCTCTACCGCGGCGAGGTCGCGGTGAAGATCGGGAAGGCCTTGGCGGATCTTGCTGAGACGCGCGACGGTCCGCTCAGTGTCGCGCGCCGGGCCATGGAGGAAGGCCGTTTCAGCCGCTCGCCGCTGGTTGTTGGCGTGGTCTCGACCGCCCAGCCCCACGTCAAGATACCGGAGTGGGAACAGGTGCTGTCGGCCGGGGCCGCCGCGATGAACCTCGTACATGCCGCGCATTCGATGGGCTTTGCCGCCAACTGGGTGAGCGAATGGGTCGCCTATGACGATGCGGCCAAGGCCATCCTCGGCATCTCGCCGGCGGAAAAGACCGTCGGCTTCATCCACATCGGAACACCCACGACGCCACCTGTCGACCGTCCGCGGCCGGCGCTCGCCGATATCGTCACCGAGGCCATCGCGCCGGCAGGGATCTGAGCCATGTTCTACCGCACCGACACCAACCAGCACGGCCTTCCGCACGACCCGTTCAAGGCGATCGTCTCGCCGCGGCCGATCGGCTGGATCTCGACGCGCTCGAAAGACGGCGCCGTCAATCTCGCGCCCTACAGCTTCTTCAACGCCGTCTCCGACGGGCCGAAGCTGGTGATGTTCTCGTCCGCAGGCATGAAGGACAGCGCGGCCTTTGCGATCGAGAGTGGGGAATTCGTCGCGAACCTCGCGACGACGACCTTGGCGGCCGCCTTGGTGCGCAGCTCGGCGCCGGCGCCCCGCGGCGTCAGCGAGTTCGCGATCGCGGGTCTCACCGAGGCGGCCTGCGAGATCGTCGCAGCGCCGCGCGTTGCGGAGAGCCCGGCCGCGCTGGAGTGCAAGGTCACCGAATGGTTCTGGCCGAAGGGCCTCGATGGTCAGCCATCGGAGAACGTCATGGTGATCGGCGAAGTCGTTGGCATCCACATCGACCCATCGATCCTCGTCGACGGGATGATCGATACCGCGCTCGCGCAGCCTCTCAGCCGGCTCGGCTACCTCGACTATGCCGGCGCCGGCCCGGTGTTCCAGATGCCGCGTCCGAAGCGGCCGGATGCGAGCGACCTATAAGCCTCCTTGCCTCGGCCGGCGCTCTGGTCGCGGCCACATGGTGAATCCGGTGATAAGGGAGATGGTGAACGAATCCTAAACCATTGACCGTCAGAGTGGCCCCGACAGATCGAGAACCGTCCAGGGCCCTTGCCACATGATCGTGCAGCGTTTCGTCAAATGGTGCGAAACCGCCACCACCCGCGAGCGCGCGGAAGGGGTGGCGATGCTCGGCCGGGCTCTGGCGGAGGGCGAGGTCGCAGCTGCCGATCGCCCGGCCACGGTTGCGGCGATGACGTTCGTCCTCGAGGATCCCTCGCCGAAAGTCCGGCTCGCGCTGGCTGAGGCTATTGCCGCATCCGACAACGCACCGGCGACCATCATACGCGCGCTCGGCGCGGACAACGAGGAAATCGGCTGCCTCGTCGCCAGCCTTTCGCCCGTGCTGACCGATCTCGACCTGATCGATCTGGCTGCCGCCGGCGGCAAGCGGCTGCAGACGGCGATCGCCGGCCGTGCCGCAGTCTCCGTCCGCCTAGCCGCGGCCATCGCCGAGATCGGCGGCCGCAGCGCCTGCGCGACGCTTCTCGCCAACACCGGCGCCGTGATCGCCGGCGTCAGCCACCGCCGGATTGCCGAGCGGCACGGCGCCGATGCCGAGGTGCGCACCTTGCAGCTGCAGCGGAGCGATACGCCGGTCGATGTGCGTCAGACGCTGATCCTGCACCTTGGCCAGGCATTGGCCGGCTCCACCATGGTGCGCCGGACGCTCGGCGACGCGCGCGCGCAGGTGCTAGTGTCGGAAGCTTGCGAGAGGGCGACCGCCTCGCTCGCTCTCTCCGTGCCGCCGGCAGAATTGCCCGCCCTTGTCGAGCATCTCCGGCTGTCTGGGCAACTGACCACCGCCTTCCTCATCCGCATCGTCTGCGCGGGAAACATCGATCTCTTCGCCGCCGCGCTGGTCTCGCTGTCGGGCCTGACCGAGCGGCGTGTCAGGGCCATCGTCGTCGATGGCCGCGAGGCAGCCTTTGCCGCGCTGGTGACAAGCTGTGGGCTCGTTCAGGCGGCAGCACCCTTGTTGCGGACGGCGATCCAGGTCTGGAAGCAGGCGATTGCGCGTCATGCCTCTCCGGATGTCGGGAGCGTGACCGCCGAGGTGATGGCGCGGCTCTGCGCTATCCACGAGGCGCGCCAGGACGCCACCGGGTTCGCGGCCCTGACGACCTTGCTTCACAGGCTGGAAGGCGAGAGCAGCCGCCACCATGCGCGCTATCAGGCCGAGCGGATGCTGGCGGCCTGACGCACCGACGGGCGCGGCGCTCAGGCTGATCAGTAGCGAAACTGCTCCGCCAGAATCCGCTCGTCGCCGGAATGGTCCTGGTCGAAGAGGATCAGGCTGCGGGCGTGGCGCGAGATCCGGATCGTCACCTGCACCACCGACTTCACCTCGGTATGATCGGCTACTGCGTTCACCGGACGCTTCTCCGGTTCCAGCGTCTCGATGACCACGGTCTGGTGATTCGGCAGGAGGGCACCGCGCCACCGGCGGGGGCGGAACGCGCTGACGGGCGTCAGCGCCAGCAAGGGCGCATCCAGCGGAATGATCGGGCCTTGGGCCGAGAGATTGTAGGCGGTCGACCCGGTCGGCGTCGCCACCATCACGCCGTCGCAGATCAGTTCTTCCATCCGGACCTGCCCGTCGATGACGATCTTCAGACGGGCAGCCTGGTAGGATTGGCGGAAGATCGAGACCTCGTTGATTGCGAGAGCGGTATGTTCGACGCCATCGCTGTCAACGGCCATCATCTCAAGCGGTCGGATCTTGTTCTCGGTCGCAGCCGTCAGCCGCTCACGCAGGCCCTCCGCCCGGAATTCGTTCATCAGAAAGCCGACAGTGCCCTGGTTCATCCCGTAGATCGGGACGTTGGTGCCCATGAAGCCGTGCAAGGTCTGCAGCATGAAGCCATCGCCGCCCAGCGCGACGACGATGTCGGCCTTCTCGGGCGGGACGTTTCCGTAGATCGAGATCAGTTCGCGGGCGGCGTCCTGTGCCGGCTCGGTTTCGCTCGCGAGGAAAGCAATGGACGATGCGTCGCGCTTCATGGCGTTCATGCTCACTGATGGCTGGCGACAGGTCGCAACGGCGGCAATCTACGCACTCCGAACGAAAGAGATAGCCAGGAAATCCCGCGGTACCGAGTTATCCGCCGGAAGGCCGCAGCGCCAAACCCTCCTGCACGAACAAAAAAAGCCCACCGAAGTGGGCCTTTCGCAGCGTAAAATTCTCTTGGCGACACCGAATTCGTCGATGACGCCAGACGCGGTTAAGTCGGCTGGCCGCTTTCTTCTTCCTCGAACGTCACGGCGACGTCGCCATTGGCCGAAAGGCGAACCTGGTTGCCCTCTACGTCAGCGACGAGGCCGATCGAGATGAAGTGGTGATGACCCTTGTGGGCGCCTTCGCCGCTGTCCTGTTTAGTGAGCTTGATTCGCTCGCCGACGACGCGGTCTACCTTGCCGACATGCGCACCATCGGCGCCGATGACTTCCATATGTTCTTTGATCGCAGTGACGTCAGCCATGGGAATTCTCCTGTGATGGTTCCCCCACTAACGCGCCATGCTCAGCATAGATGCAAGCCGGCGTCACTGTGGCGATGCATGCCGGATGTTCGGCAGGTCGTGACCGCTCTCCTCGGGATCCGGTTCGATGGGCGGCGAATCCTCATTGGGCTCGCGAATATCATCCGGACGTGGATCGCCGTCGGGATTCGAATCGGGCGCTGGGCCAGTCGGGTCGATGATGTTGGGCTGGATGTCGGACATGCGATTTCCTTCAAACGAGAGAGGATGTCGAATCAAGCGCGGGTTGGTTCAAAGGTTCCAAAGCGCCAGATCGCCGGAAACACCGTCTTGAAATTCGTTTGAGAACATAGGCTTGCCGCCATCTTGCGAGGATGCATGGCAGCTATGCGCGAAAGGGTATGGCGGTGTGCACTGCAAAAGGCTTTTATTGCTTTGCAAACGTTTCCTCCCAGATCCTTTGCATAGACTCAGCCCGCTGACTTCGGTCGGTGGGCTTTTTTTTGCCTGATGGCTGGTAAGCATTCCTGTCCGCTCCTCGGCGCGGCATCGGATGCTGAACCGCTAGAAACGATCAGCCGAGCGTCACCCAGGCCGGAGCATGATCGCTGGCGCCTTCCAGTCCCCGAACGGCGCGATCGACGCCGGCGTCTTCGAGCTGGTTCTTTAGCGAGGGGCTCAGCAGGATGTGGTCGAGCCGCATGCCGGCATCTCGCCCCCATCGCCCGCGCTGGTAGTCCCAGAACGTGTAGAGCGGCAGATCCGGGTGTCGGGTTCTTAGGGCGTCGGTCCATCCCTGCGACAGGAGACGTTGATAGGCGGATCGGCTTTCGGGCTGCACCAGCGCATTGGTCGCCAGCGACGACGTCTTGTAGATGTCGAAATCTGTCGGGACGACATTGAAATCGCCGGCCAGGACGATCGGCAGGCCGGTCTCCATCAGGCTTGCGGCATGGTCGATCAACCGCTCGAACCAGGCGAGTTTTGCCTCGAACTTCGGGCCGGGCTGGGGATTTCCGTTCGGCAGATAGAGCGAGGCTACGAGCAGCCCGCGGCAGGCGGCTTCAATGTAGCGGCTCTCCCGGTCGGCATCGTCGCCCGGCAGGACGTTGCGGGTGAGCACAGGTTCCTTGCCACGCACGAGAAGGGCGACGCCGTTCCACTGCTTCTGCCCGTTCCAGACCGCGTGGTAGCCAAGGTCGCGCAGCGCGTCTTGTGGGAAGTCCTTCTGCACCGCCTTCAGTTCCTGCAGGCAGACGATGTCAGGCTCTGCCTCGCCGAGCCAGGTCAGGAGGTTCGGCAGTCGGCGGTTGACGTTATTGATATTGAAGGTGGCGATCTTCACGGCTCATCCCGATCGAGCGCGAAACGGCAGACAAAAAAAGGCCCCGCCGAAGCGAGGCCCGTTTTGCTGTGTGCTGAAGCTAGGCTCAGACCTGCTGAAGATTGATAGCCTTCGGGCCCTTGCCGCGCGGATCGGGCTGGGATTCGAAGGAAACCTTCTGGTTGTCGGACAAGGACGACATGCCGGAGCGCTCGACGTCCGAGATGTGGACGAAAACGTCTGCGCCGCCGTTGTCGGGGGTGATGAAGCCGAAGCCCTTGTCCGCGTTGAAGAACTTCACTGTGCCAGTCTGGGCCATAACTACCTATCCTATTTATCTCGGACACCTGTCCAAGCGAGGGGACCATGCGGAAATGATCGCCATAATTCAACCCCATCCTCACCGAGAAATGCCGCCTTAAACCCGTCGTGACGAAGAATAGCGCCTTTTCCGGTTATAAAACCGCTTTACCCGCCTTTCCATGACGCAAAAAATTAAGCTATCGGGACGTCTTTTGGATGTCTGGCGTGTGGTTTTCGGATCCTAGTTGAGCCGAAATGCGATCGGATGGGGCTTACGAAGCCGACCTTCGACCGTACGGTGGAAGCCGCCGCATTGGGACTACGCACATTTAGAATGATATCCCAATTGGACAGCAGACTGCATGGCCGCTGCTGCTAATGGCACCGCGGTCAGTTCGCGGGGGATGCCTCGGCGGCGGCTGCGGTCTTCCGCTTGCGTTTGACAGGCACCGCTACGACGGCCTCAGCGGCCAGTTGCTCGGCTTCATCGCGGGCGATCCGGGCAGCCTTCAGCCGATCGTTTTTCGCGCGCGTCTTGTCGGCGTCCGCCGCGATCATCGACATGGCCGAGCCTTTTTCGGCGCGCATCGGTGTCTCGCGAAAATACTGATGGCCGGCCAGTACGGCAGGGGATTCCTTTTCGGTCATAATTCGCTTTCCGGAAGAGTTTCGGCCAATGGGCCGCCGAGGCATTTGTGCCGTTGTTCGGAACGCTGGCGTTCCGGAAGCCTTAACGATTTCGATCGGCGGCAGTTGCCCACCAATCTTTGCGAGTGCTCGAACGTCCGGTTTCGTACGTGACAGCGTGTTGGCAGACGGCAGACAAACCGTTGTGCCGCCGACCGGAACGCCGAGAGACGTCAGTCATTTCTGGTTGGCGGATCGGAATGTTACCTCCGACTGCCAGAGCCGATTCTCGTCGCCTACGTGGTGATGAGGTTGGCTTCACTGGAAACAAGGAGAATCCTGTGCTGAAATTTCTCGGAATCGTCGTCGCCATCATCTTCATCATCGGCTTGCTGGTCGTGATGGGTGTGTTCAAGCTGATCTTCTAACGAGCGCCTGCGCCGACGGGCATGGGAAAGAGGTGGCGGGCGCGGCCCATTGGTTCCAGACGGGAGCGATCAGCGCATGCAGCAGGAGAGCCGCCACCTCGGCGAAGTGACATGGCGATATTCGGCCGGAGAACTCTGGGCAGATGGCGTCGTCCACGTGGTCGGGCTGATCCTCGCCGCAGTGGGGACGGTGGTCTTCGCGGCGTTCCTGGTGGACGCAGGCGATCCCGCCTATGCCGGGGCGGTCGCGCTCTATCTCTCGACGCTGATGATCTCGATCAGCGCCTCGGCAATCTACAACATTTGGCCTGTGTCGAAGACCAAATGGTGGCTGAGGCGGATCGATCACTCGGCGATCTACCTGCTGATCGCCGGTACCTATACGCCCTTCATGGTGAAGATGAGCACTTGGTGGATGCTGTCGGGGGTCTGGGCCATCGCCATCGCCGGCGTCGGGCTGAAACTCCTGCGTCCCGGACAATATGACCGGCTTTCGATCGCGCTGTATCTCGGGATGGGCTGGAGCGGCGTAGCGACCTACAACAGCCTGATCGGACGGCTCTCGCCGACTGTCATCTGGTTGATCGTTGCCGGTGGTCTCGTCTACTCGCTCGGCGTGATCTTTCACCTTTGGGAAAATCTACGCTTTCAGAACGCGATCTGGCATGGGTTCGTTCTCGTCGCGGCGGCGATTCACTACGCCGCCGTCTGGTGTGCAACGCTGACTTGATCGGCGGTTGGCGACCTGTCGGGCGATGCCGGTTTTGAAATCGCTGCGGGGTGTGAGACGACGCATCCCGCATAGGGTCCGCCCACGCTGGTTTTAGCGATAACCGGCGCGATGATCGATGTTGCGGGACGCGCTTGAAGCGTTTGCTGCATTACGGGGTCGGCCTTCAGCCTGCACGTAAAGCTGATCAAGCTTATCCACGAGCGCTTGTTCGGTGGCTTCCGCCTCGGTGATCAAGCCTGCCTCGTAGGCGCCGAGCGTTTCCGTCGCTGTCATGTAAGCCTCCTTTTCTTTGCGGGTCATTTGCGAATCCCGTCATCCTCGATTTGGTTCCCGGCGAAAGCCGATGTTTTGCGATCATCACGCCGGCAGGACGCCCGTAACGAAAAGCAGAAATGCGAGGACTTGAAGGCCGGCGATCCCGAGAAGCCGGTTTCGGAACGGTTGTTTCTGTGTCTTGTGGCGAAAGACGCTGCTGGCCAGAAGCGCACCGCCGCTGCCTCCGGCAAGGGCGAGGAGAAGCAGCGTGCGTTCGGGGATACGCTGCCGGCCCGCTCTGGCCGACGCCTTGTCCAAGCCGAAGGCGGCGAAGCACAGCATGTTCACAAACGACAGATAAAGCAGCGTCATCACGTTCACGTCTCGACGGTCAAAGCGGGGCATGGCAGGGATAGCGGATCGACCACGGCGGGTAGGCGCGAAGGGGAAGGTGCCACGATGATCATCCAGGTCCCGTGTCGCCTTTCTGCCGCCCGCAAAGCTAGCAAGGAGTAGAGAGATGCTGAGTGAAGCGGACAAGCACGCGATTTCCGAGAAGATCTCGACGCTGTTCCAGGGTCTCGAACTGACCGAGGTCGCCGACGTCCTCAAGATCCAGCTGGCCATGCTGGTCACCCAGGGCGCCGACGACGAAGAAGGCGCGATCGAGTTCCTGGACGAGATCACCGATGACGTCGAGGACATCATCAAGGGCTATCCCTTCGGCGAGGACGACGATCTTGACGAGGGCGCGGAAGCCCCGAGCGAGCCGACCAAGCCTGCCTGACCACGTTCTGGCAGATAAGGACGGTCGGTAGAGTGAGACCTGCTCCTCGCCGACTTCCTCAAAAACAACAGCCGTCCCGCGTGAGCGGGACGGTTGATCAGAATCTTCAGTAAACGCCGAGGCGCTTTACTGGGCTGGTGCGGTCGAGGTTGCGACCTTCGGCACGATGGGGTTGCCGGTTCGCACGTCGTATTCCATCCGCACCTCAGCGCCGTCCTTCATATAGAAGACGATCTGATAAACGCCGCCGGAATAGCTGACCTGATCGATGAACGAGAACTCCGGACGGGTCTCCACCTTGGCGACGATGTCGGAGAGCTTCGCGGCATTGGCCGGGGGCGCCTCGGGCGCGACGGCGAGGGCGCCGGTGGTCATCAACAGCGAGAAGGCGAAGAGGGCGGCGGGGGTACGCATGCGGATGCACTCCATTGGAATGCTGCCGGAACCATGCCGAGCCTTTTTGGTTCCGCCGTGCTGCGTTGCGCTGCCAACGATGGTTGACGCAGCATTTCCCGCGGCAAAAGCTTTAGCGGGATTTACTTCCCGCCCTCGATCGCCTTCCGGATCGCTTTTGCCATGTCGTCCGCCGGATTTGCGGCCGGATCGCCTGCTGGCGTCTGTGCCGAGCCGACCGGTTCGGCGGTATGGCGCTCGCCCAGCATGAAGGCGATGCCGAGGCCCGCCAGCGCCGAGACCGCCAGCACGAACATCATGCGGCGGCTCATTCTTCCCGGAACTCCTGCGGGAGGGTACCGTGCCGGGCAAGAATCTCCGGCGTCTCGACCACCTCGTCGGTGTCGAGGTCAATGGTCTGGGCCAGCGCCACGACGCCCGCCATGCGGCTGGCATCGCGGTCGGCGCGGGCAATGGCCTCGTCGGCCGTCTTGAACTCCATCACCCGTCCGGCGACGAGCTTCTTGCCCATCATCTCGAACTGCTGGACGATGTAGAGGGTCTTCTCGGCCATCAGGCACGCCTCCGGAGGGTGATGGCGGGCGACTTGCCCGCGACGTCGCGTTGGCGACCTCGCTACAGCATCCCGCCCGCGATCGGAACAGTTATTCCGGGGGATCGAACGCCGCACAGTGGCCGATGGCATCGCCGCCACCGGCTACCCGTTCGGCAGTCCGGATCAGAGCACGCCGGGCTCGATGGCGGCGAGCGAGGCGGCGCCGGAATAGCGGCGGCGGCGGCCGACCAGCATCATCGGCACGCTGGCGAAGGACAGCAGCAGCGCGGCTGCGGCGAACAGGCCGATCGTGGGGTTCTCCTCGACGGCCGTCGTGTAGAAGATGAGATAGCACTCATAGAAGAACGCCGGCGGGCAGACCGTGAACAGCGCGGCGCCGGCATAGCCGAGCGTGCGGAAGCGGGTGGTGACGAAAGTATCGTGCGAAACCATGGAAATCTCCTGACAGATGCCGCACGCCTCGCATGCGGGGCTTGCGCGAGGCGATCCATATCGCGGCGTACGGCGCCGACGCCAAGAGCCAAGGCTTCAAACGAAAACACCCCCCGTCCGTGCGGACGAGGGGTGCGCTGATCGAGGTGTATACCTTAGATTAGCTGCGGAACAGCGACAGGATGTTCTGCGTCGAGGTGTTGGCGATCGACAGCGCCTGGATGCCCAGCTGCTGCTTGGTCTGCAGCGCCTGCAGGCGGGTCGACTCTTCGGAGAGATCTGCGTCGATGAGGCCCGAGACGCCCTTGTCGATGGTGTCGACAAGGGTCGAGACGAAGCTTGTCTGCAGGTCGATCCGGGAAGCGATGGCTCCGAGGGTCGCGGCCTGCTTCTTCACCAAACCGATCGCGGTTTCGACCTTCTGGAGCTCGACCTCAAAATCAGCGTTGGTAGTTGTGGTCCCGGTTACACTTGGAGTGACTTTTACGGAATATACCTGCGTTGTTGTGCCGGTGGCAACTCCCAAAATAGTTGTCATGTTCATGTCTGAGGTCTTGACTGTAATATTTGTCAGCTTGATTGTGTCGCCAGTGCGCGTAAACCCCGAAACAATATTCTTGTCGACGGCGGCTGTGGGTGCCCCGGCGAGCCAGTTTTCACCCGCGAAGGTCGATGCGTCGGTGTAGGCCGTCAACTGGTTCAGTAGCTGATCGATCTCGAGCTGGATCGAAGTCGTGCTCGCGGCAGTGCCGCTGGCCGCGGTAATCTTCGACTTGATCTCGTCGAGAACGCTCAAAACGTTCTTCATGCCCTGATAGGCAGTATCGACGGCACCAGCGCCGAGGTTCAGGGAGTCCTTGACCGTGTTCAGCGCCTTGTTATCCGACTTAAGCGAAGTCGCGATCGACCAGTAGGCGGCGTTGTCCTTGGCTTCGCCGATCTTCAGGCCGGTCGAGACGCGGTTCTGCGAGGTTTCGAGCGCTGAATTCGTCTGCTGCAAGGTGCGCAGGGCGGTGGTGGCGGAAGAATTGAAGTTGATGGAAGTCATGTGAAGTAGTCCCGAACGCGAGAATCGAGGGACATGGCGGATAAACCGCCTACAACATCGGCATCATGCCAGGCGACTGCCGGATGCGCCGGTCTTTCGCTGCTGTACTTATGGAGTAGAAGACGGGTTTGAATAAAACTCTAACGCAATCGATAAATGAAAGAAGCTAGCTAATATTAACGCCGGACTGCCGAGTTATTAGCTAGCTAATACTTTAAATAGACGGCTCACATCTTTGGTGAATACGATGGTGCGTCGTTCGGAAAAGGCTCGGCTGAATGAACGGCTTCTTGCCGCTTAGCCCGGCCGAATGCGGCCCGATGTTTAAGCGCACCCAGCCGACGAGAAGGGAGCCGCCGTGCTGGTTCTTAAAGGAAGTGTCGACGGGTTTCCCGTACACGACGTGGCCGAGGCGGCGCCCCGCCGGCGCCTGTTGCGGGCCAGCGGGATCTGCGTCCTTTGGGCGATCAGACGCCTGGCGTGATCCGGTCAAAGGCGCGGTCGGGGAGGTCGTCCACGGCGGGGTCGCGGCGCTGCAACTCGTCGCGCTCCAGGCGCTTGAGGTCGTCCTGCTCCGTCGAACCGGAATTTTCGGTCGCGGCGGCATCTTCCGCTTCGGCGGCCTCGATCGTTTCCTCGTCGACGGCCGCGATCTCCTCCAGGAGGCCATCCTCGACGAGATGGTCGGTGATGACGTCGCCGGTCGGGGCAGGATGCAGCGGATCGGGCTTGATGTCGGACATGGCGTGTCTCCTTGTTGACTGAAACAAGCGACCATCGGGCTGACAGTTCCGCTTCGCCGCCTGCGGACCATCGGCAGGATTGTCGCCTCGGCGTCGGAAACAGGCTGGCGGCGACCCGTCGCCCCACCTGCGCGTCTGGTAACGGCGACGCTGCTGGGGCTGAGCAGACCGCTGGCAGCGGGAACGAAGGCCTCTCTCCTTGGCGGACGCCGCTCTCCAGCGAGGGCGGCGACCCTCGCGCAAACTTGGCCCTGACCGAAGTTCTCACTGCAAGTTGCCGTATTCGTGATAAGGCTGGAGGGTCGGCTCGCCGATCTCCTCAACCCCGCCTTTGGACCCGACCATGAAGCGCTTTGCAGTCCTTGCTCTCCCCCTCGTCTTCATCGCCTCGGCGGCTTGCGCTCGCGACATCGGCTTCACGCTCGACAACGAGACGAGCTCGCCGGTGACGGAATTCTACCTGTCGGCGCCCGATGTCGACAATTGGGAGGAAAACCTCGTGACCGCGCCGATCCCGCCGGGCGGCAGTGCGCCCGCCACCATCCGCGGCGCGGAAACCTGCGTCTTCGACGTGCGAACCGTCTTCGAGGACGGCACCGACACCGAGGACCGCAGCTATGACCTCTGCGAGAACCCGGATTACACTATCGAAGAAGAATAGGCGCGCGGGGGACCGCCTCAGCGCGGTAACGCTGCGCGGTGGCCGTGACGGTGGCTGAAAAGAGCGTGACCTTACCGTCGCTGAGGCCTGCCTCTTCCGCCGCGCTTACGGTCGGACGCGGAAGACCTGCAGCGGACCGGGCCCCGGAACGGTCTCCAGCCAATCCACGGCGCGACCGGCTTTCAGCTCTCCGTAAAGGTTGCCGGGCGCGGCATCGTAGGGCGGTGCGATCGCGTCGCCGCAGAGGGCGATATAGGCGATGCCGCGGGCGCGCACGAGCGGCCGGGCGTCGTCCGGTTGCCCGTTCAGCATCCGGTGCGCGGCGAGAATGCCGTCCGGCATCCGGTGATAGGGCGCTGCCAGCACCGAATGCGGCGTGAAGGCGAGGATCATCGGACCGAGGTCGACATCGGCGAGGACGAGACCGGGCAGCAAAATGGCCAAGGTCCTGAACGCACTTTCATCGTTGCAGGCTGCCACGTCGGCCACTGCCGCCGTAGGCTTCGCGAGCGCCCGGTAGGCAACCAGCGCTGGGAGCGGTGACACAGCGAGGGTCGCAAGCAGCGTCGGAAGCAAAAGAGACCGCCAGTGGCGCATCAGGTGGGTCACGGCTGCTCCCGCCACAGGCGCCGCCACCCACGCGGCATAGGCGCTGCCCTTCACCGCCTGCAACAGCGTCAGCAGCACGGCGAGAGCGAGGACGGCGAGGGCGGTCAGCCAAGCGGTATCACGCCGCCCCGGTCCTGAGGTGAGGCACCAGGCGCCGATGCCAAGCGCGGCCAGCGGGGCGGCGGCAAAGGCAATCGCTATCTCGGGCGTGCTCGACCAGACGACCGCGAGCGGCAATACTTCCTTCACGAGGTCGAGCCAGATTGGGTAGAGCCGGGCGTCGACATCCGCAAACGGGCCGCGAAGGCAGCTGGGATCGAGGCCGAGATAGACGGCTGCCGCAGCTAAGCCGGTGGCGACCACCGCGATCAGGCGTCCGCGACCGCCGAGGCGGCCGCGCGCCGCCGCTTCGGCAATCAGTCCAAGGCCAGCGGCCGCGACCAGCAGTCCCGCCAGGAGGTTGATCGCCAGAGCATCGCAGACCGGCGTCGTCCAGCGTTGCGGATCGGTCTCCGCCAGGAAGCCCAGCGCCGCCGAAGCGCCAAGGCCGACTGCGTAGCGCTTAGCGCCGGCAGCCGCCGTGCCGGTGGCCGCGAGCCGCAGGGCGATCGTGACGCCGATGGCGGCGGCCAGGATCAGGCCCTCGAGGCCCACGGTCACGAGAAGGCCGGTGGCGATGCCGGCGAGCCACCCGCCGCCGCGCCAGCGCTCCAGCCAGACAGCGCCGGCGAACGCCGCCAGCAGCGCCACGATCTGCAGGTCGTGATGGTCGATCCGTCCCGGCACGAACTGCGTGAAAGCTGCAGGCGACAGGAGAAGCAGCACGGCACAAGGCAAGACAGCCCGCCGACCGCCGAGCCGCAAGGCGATCGCAAACGCCGAGAGCGACGCCGGCAACAGCCAGAACAGCGGCCAGAGGGTCCGGACCAGCGTCTCGGCGCGCATGCCGGCAAAAGGCGTCGCCAGCCGGATCGGCCCCGCCAGCGCCCCATCGACCAGGCGCGACCAGTGCATCTCCAGCCCGAACGGCGGCTGCAGACGCGAAACGTCGTGGTCGAACCAGGCTTGCCCGCCGAGGAGATCGCGCACGATGACCATGCGCATTGCGTCGTCGGTGTCGATGAAGGCCTCGGTCAGCAGCGTCTGTCGCCCGTAGTAGAACGCCCCGGCGAGCACCACGAGAAAAGCGAGGAGGAGACGGGCGCGCTGGCTGGCGAGATCCGGCGTGCGCAGCGTCAGGCCGGCCGGCTTCGGTTCCGCCGATGCGGTCGCGGCTATGCCCTTTTTGTCCGAGCGGGATGGCAGCAGCATCGGGGCACCCATGCAAAAGGCCACCATCGCAGAGCCGGCCTTCCGGCGCGTTAAGGAGGGCCACCCTTGACCCCGTCGTAACCCTTCTCGTCTGATATGCGGCGGTCGAGCCGCGGAGCGGGATGAGGAAGGGGTCGGGCATGTCGCTGCAAGGGGTCAAGGCGCTGGCGGCTGCCCGGGATCAGCTGACCGTTCGCGGCTTCGGCATCTTCCTCGCGGTCGGCCTTATCGGCCTTCTGGCGGACGCGGCCGTCTTCATGGCGCTCGAGGCAGGCGGCATGGCGCTGGCCGCTGCGCGCGCTGTTTCGATCTCCGTGGCGACGCTGGTCACGTGGCAATTGAACCGCCGCTTCACCTTTCGGGCGAGCGGACGCCGCCGTCTGGACGAGGCCTTGCGCTATGCCGGCGTGGCGCTCCTCGCGCAGGGCGGCAACTATCTCGGCTTCATCCTCCTCTGCCATCTCGCCCCCGCCGTGCCGCCGCTTCTCATCCTCCTGACCTGTTCGGCCGGCGTCGCGGGCGTCTCCTTCCTCTGCCAGCGCGTATTCACTTTCGGTCAGCGCTAACGAGAATCCCGCTTTTCCCGGCGCCCTTAACCGTATCGGCAAGGTTTTCCCGGCATGTTCGGCGCTGCAACCGATGCGTCCAGGGACTCTCATGCTTGTCGAAACCGAGACGCTGATTATTGGAGCCGGACCTGCCGGCCTCACCGCCGGCTACCTGCTGACAAAGGCCGGACGGGACGTCGTCGTGCTCGAGCGCGATCCGGTCTTTGTCGGGGGCATCAGCCGTACGGTCGACTACAAAGGCTATCTCTTCGACATCGGCGGCCACCGTTTTTTCTCCAAGTCACAAGAGGTCGTGGATCTTTGGAACGAGATGCTGCCCGATGATTTCATCGAGCGGCCGCGGCTGTCGCGGATCTATTATGGCGGCAAGTTCTACAGCTATCCGCTGAAGGCGTTCGAGGCGCTGCGCAATCTCGGCCTCGGCGAGAGCCTTGCCTGCGTCGCCTCCTATGCCAAGGCCCGCGCCAAGCCGATCGCCGAGCCGAAGACCTTCCACGAATGGGTCCGCAACCAGTTCGGCGAGCGGCTGTTTTCGATCTTCTTCAAGACCTATACCGAGAAGGTCTGGGGCATGTCCTGCGACGACATCTCGGCCGATTGGGCCTCGCAGCGGATCAAGGGCCTCGACCTCGGCGCCGCCATTCGCAACGCGCTGGTCGGATCGCTTCCCTTCGCCCGCCGTCGTCGGCAGAAGAAGGGCGCGGTGATCAAGACGCTGATCGAATCCTTCCGCTATCCCCGCCGCGGGCCGGGCATGATGTGGGAGGCCGCGGCGACCAAGATCCGCGCGCAGGGCGGGACCATCCATCTCGGGCAGTCCGTCGAGGGCCTGCGCTGGGACGCGGCTTCCGGGCGCTGGACGGTGACCGCTGTCGACACCGCGGGAGCCACCGTGACCTATCGAGCGCGCCACGTCGTCTCCTCGGCGGCGATCCGCGAGCTTGCCGGTGCCATCCGCCCGGCGCCGCTCAGCCTGTTCAATGCCAAGTCCTTGCAGTACCGCGACTTCCTGACCGTCGCCCTGATCGCGAAGGCCGGAAAATCCTTCCCCGACAACTGGGTCTACATCCACGATCCCGCCATGCAGGTAGGCCGCGTGCAGAATTTCCGGTCCTGGTCGCCGGAGCTGGTGCCGGACGAGGGCATGACCTGCCTCGGCCTGGAATACTTCTGCTTCCAAGGCGATGGCCTTTGGAATGCGAGTGACGACGAGCTGGTGGCATTGGCAAAGCGGGAGATCGGCGCCATCGGTCTGATCGATCCGGAAGATGTCGTCGATGCCTGCGTGGTCCGCCAGCCGAAGGCCTATCCGGTCTATGATGATGCCTATCGCGACCACGTGGCGAGCATTCGCCGCGACTTCGACGCAAGTTACCCGACGCTCCATCTCGTCGGCCGCAACGGCATGCACAAGTACAACAACCAGGACCATGCGATGATGACCGCCATGCTGACGGTTCGCAACATCCTCGCCGGCCACCGCCTGCACGACGTCTGGAACGTCAACGAGGACGCCGAATACGCCGAGGCCGGCGTCGAGGGCGCCGGCGCCGCGCTCGCCAGCGAGCGCCTCGTGCCTCAGCGCGCTGCCGCGTGATGATGGCGGTCAGGGCGTGACGCCCCAGCGATGCAGCTCGCCTGTGGAGCCCGCCAGCGCCGTCGACAGGGGTGCCGGCGCGAGGGACGGCGAGACGATGCCGGAAGTGGTCGGATCAGAACGGCGTGCGATTTCTGCATATCTGCCCATCGGGGCGGCGATGGTTCTCAGCTGGACGCTGGTAATCGCCTATTTCGCGACCGGGGATGGCCATCTCGACGTCATGAGGCACGCGCTCGGGCGCGATTTCGTGAACTACTGGACGGCGGGCCAACTCATCCTGGCCGGCGAAATCGGCGATATTTTCGATCCAGATGCTTTTCTCCTGCAGTTGCGAACGCTGTTCGACCCGGCCCTGCCGCTGCATTTCTGGTCCTACCCACCGCCCATGCTGCTCTTGGTCGCGCCGCTGGGCCTCGTCGGCTACGGTGCGGGCTATCTGCTCTTCATGCTCCTATCCTTTGCGGCGATGATGCTCGCGGTCCGGGAGTGGCGCGAAATCCACCCGCTGATGTTGGCGCTGTCTCCGGCCGTCGCTGCAAATCTTATCCTTGGCCAGAATGGGTTCTTCACGGCAGCGCTGCTGATCGGCGGCATGGCTCTCCTCGAGCGACGGCCGCTATTGTCGGGCGTTCTGTTGGGTCTCCTCGTGGTGAAGCCGCATCTCGGCCTCCTTCTTCCGGTGGCGCTCGCCGCGGAACGACGCTGGCAGACCGTCGCCGCGACAGCTCTGACGGCGCTTGGGGTCTGCGGCCTCACTGTTGTGGCTTTCGGTCTCCAGCCATGGCGCGACTTCGTGAACCTCGCGCTGCCGATGCAGACGGCCATGATGAACGAAGGGAGCGGACCCTTCCAATGGATGATGCCGTCGGTCTTCATGGCGGCGCGGCTGCTTGGTTTCAGCGCGTCGACCGCATGGTGGATCCAGGTCCCGTTCCTCCTCGCCGCTGCGGGTGCGACTTGGTATGTTTGGCGTTCTCCGGCGACGAGGAGCCGAAAGGTCGCGGTGCTGTTCGCCGCAACGCTTCTCGGCTCGCCGCAATCCTTCTTCTACGATCTGATCCCGCTGACCATCGGCGCGCTTTTTCTGATGGATCGTGGGTTCGAGCGATCACCTTGGCCGGCGATGGTCTACGCATTGCCACTCCTGCTGATACCCCTGAACGTCGGCCCGCTTCCGGCCGCGCCGCTGATCATCGGTGCCATGCTCCTGTTCGCCCTTCGCCGTTTGCGGGCGGAGATTTGGCCGGTCGGTTCTGTTGGACTGTTGTGACGCGTTGGAAGCGAATGATGCGCTTGTCACATCGTGAAGGCGGCGGACCTTCCGGTATGGCGGCGGCGCAACGATATCCGGCATCGTCGGATCCTCGGAGGGCGGCCGTGAAAGCGTGGACGCCGCCCGTACGGTGGCGCGGCTGCCTGCCGTCATGGCCGAGCAATTCGGTTCTGGTCGAGCTCAACCAAGCCGCTTACCGTTGATTGCAGGCGCGCTCCGTGCGCATCTTCGATCACATCCCACGCAAGGCGGCCCGGTTACACGTCAGGTGCTTGTGTTCCAGTCTCGCAAGCTCTATGTCGCGGCCGTATTCGCAACAGCTCATCAAGGGTTTCGGACGATGGCA
>NZ_JBUZWE020000013.1:0-173997 GCF_055730135.2 Mesocryomonas lacus
TCTCTGGCTTCATTTGACCGTCCTTCTCCGAATGTGGACGCGGAAGGCAGGATTCAAAGGACTCGACAGCACGGATCGCTGTGAGAGTCTCCGGGTGATGTCAGCCTGCGGCCCGAAGCTGGTTACGTCCCGCCCTTTTGGCGCCATAGAGAGCGACGTCAGCTGCGTTGACGAGGGCATTGCCAGATAAGACGCTGCATCCCGCCTTGAAGCTGGCCTCGGCCACCCCGATGCTGACGGTGACGCGGCCGTCGATGCCCTTGGGGTGGGGGATGGCTTTCTGCCGAACAATCGCCAGACATCGCCGAGCCACCGCCGCTGCGTCCTCTTGGCCACTCCCCTCGAGGATGAGCGCAAATTCCTCACCCCCGTAACGCGATACGTGGCCGCCAGCGTCCGCAGCTTCGCTGAGGGCGACTGCTACAACGCGCAAGGCTTCGTCGCCGGCCTGGTGTCCCAGGCTGTCATTGTAGCTCTTGAAGCGATCGACATCGATCATCAAGATGGAGACAAGCCCGCAGGCTGCCTGCTGCCGGGCAATGGCCTCCGACAGCGCTTGGTCGAAACTTCGTCGGTTCGGCAGTCCGGTCAAAGCATCCAGACCGGACAAGGCCTCCAATCTCAGATTGGCTTCAACGAGTTGGATGCGAAGACGTTCGCTTTCGCTAAGGGCCCGATGCAGTTCCTCCTCAGTGCGCTTCTGCCTGGTAATGTCCATGCTGACGGCGAGGAGACGCAGAGGCCGGCCATCCATCGCCCGGTCGACAATTTTACCCCGGCTGAAGATCCACCGCGGCATGCCGTCTTTCGCCGTGACCCGGTAGACGGCCTCGAAGAATTCGGTCTCTTCTGCTTCCACCGCTCGGAGCGCATCGGCGACGACCAACCTGTCGTGCGGATCGACGATGTCCCACGGCACGGTGTTGTCGACGATCTCATGATCGTAGTAGCCAAGCACCGTCTTCCAATGACGCGACCGCCACACCCTGTCGGTGGTGAAGTCCAGCTCCCAAATCCATTGTCCCGAGACATCCAGCGCGAATTCGGCCTGGGCGCCTGGCCGAACGAGAGGCTGCAGGGGGATAAGCGAAAGCATGTTTGCCAATTTCGTCATCCGCCGACCTGCCGCCTTCAACTCCAGCGAGAGTGTTGAACATGTCACGCTGGCCAACAGTGGGAAAGCACGGCGTGGCCGTGCCGCGTTTTATTTCCGGCCGAAGCCCCACGGCAGCACGCCTTCGGCGCGGGGACGTGAAGACTTTCTTCGTGACCTCAATCCGGCTTAAATCAGACACTTTCTCCATTCTGCCGAGAATGCACTATCGCAGCGGACGGCGGCTCCGAGGGCATGGTGCCGTGGTCATGCTGTCTGACGCACCCACTCCGGTAGCAACCCCGCGCTGTGCGCCATCCCCGTGGCAACAGGATCAAAAACAGTCATCATCATGCGGACGGCTTAACTGGACAACAGGAACAGCACCCACGCTCACAAGCATGCCCACAGGAACAACGAGACGGCATCTCGACCTGGATGAGAACGGTCAGGCTTTCATATTGGACAGGATCGTCATCTTAGGATCACGGATAGGGCCGGCCTGATCCAATTCGTACCGGGCTATAAAACGCTTCAGGAATTGTTCACGGAAAGCTTTGCTTTTCAGATCCCCGACATTCATCTTGCGTTCGATCCAGGCTGCTTGGCTTTGCAAGCTGGCGGCTGACTGCGCCGTCGTGCCACCAAGGGCCGTTCGAACCACCTCGAGTAAGGTCTGGTCTGCCAGAATGGACCACGGCCCGTCGATCTGTTTGGCATGCCGCTCGAAATATAGAGCCATCCGTGCGGCTTCGCTGACCTTTCCCACCTGATCCTCCAGAACCTCGCGATAATAGCCGGCAGCGACCTCGGCGACGGTGGCCGAGGCCTCATGGCTCAAGGCTCCCGACTCGTCGAAGGCAAAGGCGGTTGCAAGGCTCAGGTAGCGACTGTCCGTCATCCGAAAGGCCAGATCGGTCGGTGCGTCGGTTCCCCCAGCGAGGACGCGGCGGATCAGTCCTTTTGAGCTTGTGGCACTGTCGAGTCCAAAGGCCTTCGTAGCATAGGCGTAGAGGGCCGAGTTCTGCATGAACTCGTCGAGGGTCGTGGTTTGGGCGACGGCGTTGCCGAAAGTCCTGGTGGCATCCGCGACCTTCGCCTGGCCTGCAACTTTGGCCAGCTCTGCGGGCATGTTCCGGGAAATGCGAGCATAGGCGGTGATGGCACTCGTCATCGTGTTATTACTCCACAGAAGGGTAAAAACCCACGCCCGAAAGCGCGTTTGTCGGCGACGTCAAAGGGTAGATGTAAAACTCCCCCCTGCCGGCGTGGTGACCGAGAAGGCGGCTGCCGCACCGGACGGCGATGAGATGGCCTGCGCCGCATCCGTTCGGCTGGCGGCATAGGCGGCGAGGACGGCTGGCATCCCGCCGGGCGGAAGCTGACGGAGGGACGACGTTGCAGGGGCAGCCATCTTCAGATGCGTGTCGCCGGTTCTCTCTGTCGGCGCCTCTGAGGCCTTCATCGCGTCGCCTACGCGCTCCGCCAGATCTTCAGACTGCATGACCTTCTGAACCGCCTTGGCCATTTCCACGCGCCGATCAAGGTCCAGCGGCGCTCGAATCGGTGACGCAGCCTTGGCGGAAGGACGCTGCGCCGACAGCTTCGCCGACTGACTGAACGCGTTCAGCGCTGCGGATGTCGACGAGGCCGCCTGCGGCGCAGCAGCAACCGTGCTTGCCGCAGGTGTACTCGTAGGCGCTACGCCGTCGGGCAGCTGAATGGATACGGTCGTTGCCGGCGCGATGTCCGTCGGCGCAGCGGAGACGATCGTCGTGCTCGCTTCAGCCGCTGGAATAGTCGTCGTCGTCGGCGGCGGCGAACTGCTGATGGCGATCAGAGAGTCGCCAAGATTTGTCTGGGTTGTGAGGGTGGTATTGATGGGCGTCGAAGTCGTGGTGGCCATCGAGGTCGACGGCGATGTTGTGGTGGTTGTCGGAGTGGTCAGAGAGGTGGTCGGCGACGTTGGGGACGTCGTCGTCGTCGGCGTTATTGTCGGCGAGCTGCTGATGACGATCAACGAGTCGCCAAGATTTGTCTGGGTTGTGAGGGTGGTATTGATGGGCGTCGAAGTCGTGGTGGCCATCGAGGTCGACGGCGATGTTGTGGTGGTTGTCTGAGTGGTCAGAGAGGTGGTAGGGGACGTTGTAGACGTTGTAGACGTCGTCGTGCCGGTGGTTGACGAGGTCGATGTGGTGGACCGTGTTTTGGTACCAAACAGCAGCCCAAGGACAGAACCAATCAGTGACATGTGCATCTCCTAAAATGAAAGAGGCCGGAACAACTCCGACTTGAATGCATATGCCACTATAAGTGATAAATAGACGTATCTCCTCATGTATCCTTTTGAACGTTAGTTTATCTGTCAATCTTCCGAATATTAAGAATTGCGTTTCAATAATTTTAGACAATACCGGGCGGTCCATTTCGCTTGATCGTCTCGTGCGGCTTCGCCAAGCCGCGTCGTTATCAACAGGCACGCAGGTCGAACGGCACGCCATCGAAAACGGCGCCTATATTGCGAACGGCGCGCCTTAAGGCTTCCCCCTTCTCAGCAGAAGCATGCCGATGATCGGCCATTTTCCGTCAGACAGATCGCCTGTTGCCAAAGCTACCTCCAGGAGAAAACGTTCATAACACCCCAAACGATCTGGGTTGCCGAGTGGTGTCGCGAGAACCTAGCTATGCGCGGTATCCAGCATGACCCGGATCAGGTTCGAGGGTTCGACTTTGCCGTATCCAATGGCGCGAGCGCACCCGCAGAGAGTCGATAGCAGAGTTCTTTCGCCAGCCCGTCGCAACAAATGGCCGCTCCAGTCAGTCGGGCTGCCGCTATAAGACCAGCGCGCCCGACTGCTGAAACCCCAAGCCATCTTGGCGCAGATCCTCAATCAGCAACGCTTCGACCCACTCCTGCCGAATTCGATCAAAAAATCGCCGCAGCTGGGGAGATACCGGTTTCGGTGGCGATGCTGTCGAACTGGTCGAGGGTGCCGAAGAAGGCCGGCTTGACCTTGCCGAGCTTGCTGCCGTCGACGACGAGCGTCCGGCGCACCGCGCGGCGCATGACGGCCTGCTTGATCGGCACCTCGTGGAAATTCGAGCAGCTGAGCCCGTGGTCGGCATGAATGCCGCCGGCGGAGATGAAAGCGTGGTTGATGCCGAGGCGGTCGAGCGAGCGCAGCGCTTCCTCGCTGGAAAAGGTGCCGGATGAGGGGTGGAAGAGCCCGCCTAAAAGGATCAGCCGGACGTTCGTGCGGGCAGCCAGAAGGTTGGCGACGTTCATCGCATAGCAGATCACCGTCAGCGTTCCTTGCCGCGGCAGATGCGGCACGATGTGCGGGGTTGTCGTACCGCAGTCGATGAAGATCGTTTCGTCCGGCTCGACCAGCGACGCCGCGCGCTGCCCGGCGGCCGCCTTTGCTTCGGCATGAGCGTCGCTCTCCGCGTCCAGCCGGTAACTCGGATTGCGCTCGGCGCCTGCCGGCAGGATGTAGCCACCGAGATAGGTGAAAGTCTCGGGAGACGTCGCGAGGTCGCGCCGGACGGTCATCTCCGATACCCCGAGGAGGCTCGCAGCCTCTTTCAGATGCAGCACGCCCGATGTCTTGAGGCCGCCTTCGAGGGCGGCAATGCGATGGGGCTTCTTCATGGCGTCCCTTGGGATAACGTCGGGGGAAGCTCGCGACATCCTCTTGACCCGTCAAGCCCCCTGTGAAACATTCCTCCCAACAAATGTGAGAAATCTCACAAGTTGCGGTTCCTGACCGCCAGTTGCATTGGGAGGATATGGCCATCGCCAGCCCGCGCTCGTCGACAGAGCTTGCCAGCCTGATCGACCACACCATCCTGAAAGCCGATGCCAGCCGCACTGAGGTTCGGCGCCATTGCGAGGAAGCACTGGCCCACGGCTTCGCCTCGGTCTGCGTCAACGGCGTTCATGCAGGCTTTGTCGCCGGATTGCTCGCTGGCAGCGCCGTCAAGACCTGCGTGGTCGTCGGCTTCCCGCTGGGCGCTGGCTCGGGCGAGGCGAAGGCCGCCGAGACCGCGATCGTGGTCGCTGCTGGCGCGGACGAGATCGACATGGTCGTCGACATCGGCGCCTTGCGCGAAGGCGATGCCGAGCGCGTCGCTGCCGACATCGCCGCCGTCCGCGCCGCCTGCCAAGGCAAGGTTCTGAAGGTCATCCTCGAGACCTGTCTCCTCGACGATGCGCAGAAAGAGCTCGGCTGCCGCCTGTCGAAGGAGGCGGGTGCCGATTTCGTCAAGACCTCGACCGGCTTCTCGACCGGCGGCGCCACCGTCGCCGACATCGCCCTGATGCGCCAGGTCGTCGGCCCGGACATGGGCGTCAAGGCGTCGGGCGGCATCCGCACTGCGGAGATTGCGCGCGCCATGGTGGAGGCCGGGGCCACGCGGATCGGCGCGAGTGCGAGCGTCGCGATCGTCGGCGGCACGCCGGGGACGGCGTCCGGCTACTAACGGCTAAACCCGGGTGGCGGCATCCGGACGAGACTGCAGGGCGTCTCCGGGAGGGGCGTCCTGGCTCCCCGCGTCAGGCGGGGCGGCGAAGGTTCAACTGACGGCATCAGGCCGTTCTCGGGAGGAGAGAAGATGAAGAAGCTGTTCGCAACCATGGCCATCGGCCTGTCGCTGCTGGCGCTGCCCGCGGCCGCCGCCGGGGTGGTCGACACCAGCAAGGTCCGCACCGACATCACGACGGATGCCGCCGGCAAGAAGTTCACCATCGCCACCGTCGTCAAGGTCGACGGCATCGCCTGGTTCGACCGCATGCGCGCCGGCGTCGAGCAGTTCGCCTCCGACACCGGCCAGGACTCCTTCCAGGTCGGCCCGAGCCAGGCGGATGCCGCGGCCCAGGTGCAGATCGTCGAGAACCTCATCGCCCAGGGCGTCGATGCCATCTGCATCGTTCCGTTCTCGGTCGAAGCCGTCGAGCCGGTGCTCGCCAAGGCCCGCGAGCGCGGCATCGTGGTGATCGCGCACGAGGCGTCGAACATCAAGAACGCCGACTACGTGCTCGAGGCCTTCGATAACAAGGCTTATGGCGCCAAGCTGATGGAAGTGCTCGGCAAGAGCATGGGCGGCGAGGGCCAGTACGTCACCACTGTCGGCAGCCTCACCTCGCAGTCGCAGAACGAGTGGATCGACGGCGCCGTCGCCTATCAGAAGGAGCACTTCCCGAAGATGGCCGAGGCGACCAAGCGCCTCGAGACCTATGACGACGCCAACACCGACTACACCCGCCTGTCGGAAGCGCTGACCACCTATCCCGAGATCAAGGGCATCCTCGGCGGACCGATGCCGACCTCGGCGGGCGCCGGTCGCCTGATCGCCGAAAAGGGTCTGAAGGACAAGGTGTTCTTCGCCGGAACCGGCCTGCCGTCCGTCGCCGGCCAGTACCTGCAGGAAGGCGACATCCAGTACATCCAGTTCTGGGACCCGGCGGTCGCCGGCTACGCCATGAACACGCTGGCGGTCATGGCCCTCACCGGCAAGAAGGACGAGATCAAGGCCGGCCTCAACCTCGGCCTTACCGGCTACGACAAGCTGATCACGCCGGAAGGCGGCGCGGCGAACCTCCTCTACGGCCAGGGCTGGGTCGGCGTCACCAGCGCCAACATGGGCGACTACGACTTCTAGTCGGATCGACAGGGACGGACGGCAGCACCCCTGCCGTCCGTCTTCATCCCACAGCGTTCGCCGAGGCTCCCCGCCATCGGCGCATTTCCTTTCCTTGGGCGCGGTTTTCGCCCGCCCGATATGAACGGCGATTCATGGCCGATCCCCTGATCGAACTCAGCTCCGTCACCAAGCGGTTTCCCGGCATGAAGGCGCTCGATGCGATCGACTTCGCGATCGCGCCGGCCGAGATCTGCTGCCTTGCCGGCGAGAACGGCTCGGGCAAGTCGACCCTCATCAAGATCATCTCCGGCATCTACCAGCCGGACGAGGGCGAGATCCGCATCGACGGCGCCGCCATGCCGGCGCTGACGCCGCGCGAGGCCATCGCCCACGGCGTCCAGGTGATCTACCAGGATTTCTCGCTGTTCCCGAACCTCACGGTCGCCGAGAACCTATCGCTGAACAAGCTGCTGAGCGACGACCGCAAGCTCGCCAACCGCGGCGAGATGCGCAGGCTCGGCCGCCAGGCGCTCGACCGGCTTGGCGTCGACATCGACCTCGAAGCAGAGGTCGGCAGCCTGTCGACCGCCGACCGGCAGATCGTCGCCATCGCCCGGGCGCTGATGTCGGACGTGCGCCTCCTCATCATGGACGAGCCGACGACGGCGCTCACCGGCCGCGAGGTCGACCGGCTGTTCGCCATCGTCCGCGAGATCCAGGCCAAGGGCATCGCCATCCTCTTCGTCAGCCACAAGATGACCGAGATGCTGGAGATTTCCGAGCGCATCGTCGTCTTCCGCAACGGCGCCAAGGTCGCGGAAGGGCCGACCTCCGAGTTCGACGAAGCGAAAATCACCCGCGCGATGACCGGCCAGGACATCGGCCAGGAGCGCTATGTCTGGACCGATGCTGGCAAGGCGCCGCGCCTCGACATCAACGGTCTCGGCGTCGATGGCCTGGTCGAGAACGTCGATCTGTCGCTTGGCGCCGGCGAGATCGTCGGCCTCTGC
This sequence comes from Mesocryomonas lacus, assembly GCF_055730135.2. NCBI lineage: Bacteria > Pseudomonadati > Pseudomonadota > Alphaproteobacteria > Hyphomicrobiales > Aurantimonadaceae > Mesocryomonas > Mesocryomonas lacus. Next base: position 7,747 of record NZ_JBUZWE020000013.1, read on the forward strand.
GGCTTGCTCGGCTCCGGCCGGACGGAACTCGCGCTGACGCTGTTCGGCATGCGGCCGGATCATCGCGGCACCATCCGCATCGACGGAACGCCGCTGACGCTCGGCAGCGTCCAGGACGCCGTCGCCGCCGGCATCGCCTACGTGCCCGAAGACCGGCTGTCCGAGGGCCTGTTCATGAGCCAGTCGATCGCCCGCAACATCGTCGCCAGCGTCATCGGCGGCACCACCCGCGGCGCCTTCGTCGACCGCGAGCGCGTGGCCGGCATGGCGACCGACACGGTTGCGGCCATGCGCATCGCCACGCCCGACGTCGAGAAGCATGTCGGCCAGCTGTCGGGCGGCAACCAGCAGCGCGTCGTCATCGGCCGCTGGCTGCTGACCGGGCCGAAGGTGCTGATCCTCAACGGCCCGACGGTCGGCGTCGACGTCGGCTCCAAGGCGGAGATCCACCGCCGCATCCGCGAGCTCGCCGTCGCCAATGGCCTCGCCGTTCTGATGATCTCGGACGACGTTCCGGAACTCCTGCAGAACTGCAACCGCATCCTCGTCATGCACCGCGGCCGCATGGTCGAGGAGATCGATCCCGCCGAAGTCGTCGAAGCCGACGTTCACGGCAAGCTGAAGAGCCTGCGCTGATGCTCGCCCCCCTGTTCCGCCGTTCCGAAACCGTCATCGCGCTGATCCTCGTCGCGGGAATGATCGTCATCGGCCTGATCAACCCGGCTTTCTGGTCGCTCGACAACCTGTTCAGCCTGGTGCGCGCCAACGTCATCATCGGCATCATGGCGCTCAGCGTCCTAATGGTGATGATCTCCGGCGGCATCGACGTGTCGTTTCCAGCCTTCGCCGCCGCCGCGATGTACCTCACGGTCATCGCGATGAACCATTTCGGCTACCAGGGCGTCGTCCTGCCGCTGGTCGGCGCGACGGTGATCGGCCTCGTCTGCGGCCTCTTGAACGCCTTCTTCATCCACACTTTCAGGATGATCCCACTGATCGTCACGCTCGGCACCGCTTCGGTAGTGCGCGGGCTGCTGCTCGGCCTCGTCGGCACCAGCATCATCAACATCGACCGCATGCCGAAATCGCTGATCGCCTTCGGCCGCTCCACGGTCGAGGTCGGCGGCAGCGCGCTGACGGCCATGGTCTTCGTCTATCTCGGCCTCGCCGTCGCGGTCTGGCTGTTCCTGACGCGCACCATGGCGGGGCGCGGCATCTACGCCTATGGCGGCGATCCCGAGTCCGCCAAGCGCGTCGGCTTCAACACAAGGCGCATCGTCTACCTCGTCTACGGCCTCGCCGGGGCGCTGGCGGGCTTTGCCGGCCTGCTGCACGCCTCGATGATCTGGCTCGCCAACCCGCGCGACTTCGTCGGCTTCGAGCTCGACGTCATCGCTGCCGTGGTGCTGGGCGGCGCCTCGATCTTTGGCGGCCGCGGTTCGGTGCTGGGCACGCTGCTCGGCGTGTTCATGCTGGTGCTGATCAAGAACAGCCTGATCATCATGCGCGTCGACAATACCTGGCAAGGCGTCGTCGTCGGCGGCGTGATCGTGTTCGCGACCGCGCTGACGGCCTGGCGCGACCGAAAGAAGCTGGCGTGAGGAGACGGCGATGAAACAGAGCTTCGACTTCCGCCGCTTCGCCAACCGCGACAACAACATCCTGCAGCTTCTGATCATCACCGCGGTGATCTTCGCCGTGATGTCGTTTCTCGAGCCGACGAAGTTCCTGCGCTACTACAATTTCGAGTCCATCAGTTTCGTTTTTCCCGAGCTGGGGATCCTCGCCATCGCCATGATGCTGGCCATGCTCACCGGCGGCATCGACCTGTCGGTGATCGGCATCGCCAATCTTTCCGGCATCCTCGCCGGCGTGTTCTTCGCCCGCTTCACGGCTGATGCCACCGGCATGCCTGAGCTGCTGCGGGTCGGGCTCGGCGTTCTCCTGGCTTTGTCGGTCGGCGTTCTTGCTGGCCTCCTCAACGGCCTTCTCATCGCCAAGGCAAAGATCACGCCGATCCTCGCGACGCTCGGCACCGGGCAGATCTTCACCGGCTTCTGCGTCGTCCTGACCGGCGGCCCAGCCATCACCGGCTTCCCCGCCTATTGGGGCGCGATCGGCAACGGCAAGATCCTCGGGCTCGCCGCGCCCCTGGTGCTGTTCCTGCTGGTCGCCGTCACCATCACCGTCGTCCTCACCCGCACGCCTTTTGGCCTCAACCTGATGCTGATCGGCACGAACGCGCGCGCTGCGGTGTTCGCCGGGCTGAAGAAGGATCGGATGATCCTCTATTCCTACATGACCACCGGGGCGCTCGCGTCGATCGCCGGCATCATGCTGTCCGGCCGGACCAATGCGGCAAAGTCCGACTACGGCACCTCCTACCTCCTTCAAGCGGTGCTGATCGCCGTCCTCGGCGGCACCAATCCTGCCGGCGGGCGCGGCACCGTCGCCGGCGTCTCGATCGCCGTCGTCGCGCTGATGCTGCTCGCCTCCGGCTTCCAGATGATGCGCTTCTCCAACCACCTGATCGACTTTATCTGGGGCGGCTTCCTGCTCCTCGTCATCGCGATCAACGCCTTCCGGAACCACAGCCGATGAAGGTGCATCTGCGCCCCGCGGCCTTCGACGAGGTCGAACGCTTGGCCGTCGAGTACGCCGGCCTGTCGGCCAGCCTCTTCCGCTACCCGACCGGTGTCGAGGCGGTCCGGCTGTCGAACGGCCGCGGCCACCTCGTGGTGCTGCCCTATCTCGGGCAGATGATCTGGCAGGCGGCGTTCGACGGCGTCGACCTGACGATGAAGAGCATCTTCAAGGCACCCCGCCGCGTGGCGACGATCGCCGAGACCTATGGCTGCTTCGCCTTCCATTCCGGCCTCCTGCGCAACGGCGTGCCGGGCCCGCAGGACACGCACCCCGCGCATGGCGAGATGCCCTGCGCGGCCATGGACTCCGCCGGGATCGAGGCGGGCGATGATGCCGAGGGGCCGTTCCTGCGCCTCTTCGGCGAATATGAATATGCCATGGGGTTCGGCGCGCACTACGCGGCGCGGCCCTCGGTAACACTGCGGTCCGGCGGGACTTTCGACATGGCGATGATGGTGGAGAACCTCTCGGCCGCGCCGATGGACCTCATGTACATGGCGCACGTGAACTTCGCCTATAGCGAGGGCGCCGAGATCCTGCAGCAGGCGCCGTTCACCGCCGCGCACACCCGCGTGCGCACCGCCGTCCCGCGGCATGTGACGCCGGATCCCGCCTATCTCGCCTTCATCGACGCGCTGGCGGCCGATCCCGCGGCAAGCCGGGTGATGAACCAGACCGAGCGATATTTTCCCGAGCAGGTCTTCTATCTCGAAGGCCTCGCCACCGACGCCGAAGGGTTTACCCGCGCGATGCTGCGGCGGCCTGCGGGCGACAGCTTCTGGCTCCGTCACCGCCCGGCGGAGTTCGGCAAAACGGTGCGCTGGATCCTCGCCAGTCCCGACCAGTCGGTCTGCGCCTTCGCGCTGCCCTCGACCTGCGAGCCCGAGGGCTATACGGCGGAGAAGGCCAAGGGCAATGTCCGGCAGCTGCCGGGCGGCGCGACGGCGGCGTTCAGCGTCCGCATGGGCCATCTCGATCCCGCCGAAACCGATGCCGAGATCCGCTCTCTCTAATTTCTTGAAGGAACGACCATGTCCTCGAAGATCGCCGTCGTCGGCTCCAACATGATGGACCTCGTCACCTATGTGACGCGCATGCCGCTGCCGGGCGAGACGCTGGAGGCGCCGAGCTTCGAGATGGGCCATGGCGGCAAGGGCGCCAACCAGGCGATCGCCGTGGCGAGGCTCGGCTCGTCGGTCGCGATGGTCTCGAAAGTCGGCGAGGACGATTTCGCCGAGGCGACGCTGCGCAACTTCGCCGCCAACGGCGTCGACGCCACCCACGTCACCCGCGCCGAAGGCGTTTCGTCGGGCGTCGCGCCGATCTGCGTCGACGCCAGCGGCGAGAACTCGATCCTCATCGTCAAGGGCGCCAACGACCGGCTGCTGCCGGCCGACGTCGATGCCGCCGCCGGAGTTCTGGGTGGCTGCGACCTCATCCTGATGCAGATGGAAGTGCCGGTCGCCACCGTCTACCACACCATCGCCTGGGCCAAGGCGAACGGCATCCGCACGGTCCTGAACCCCGCGCCTGCCGCCGCCGATCTCGACATTGCGGGGATTGCCGACGTCAGCTTCCTCGTGCCGAACGAGACTGAGCTCGCCATCCTCTCCGGCCTGCCGGTGACCTCGGAAGAGGAGGCGGAAACCGCCGCGCGCAGCCTGATCGCCAAGGGCATCGGCACAGTGATCGTCACCATGGGCGGCCGCGGCGCGCTGCTGGTCGAAGCCGGCGGCACAAGGCGGATCGCCCCCGTCAGCGTCACCCCGGTCGACACGACGGGCGCCGGCGACGCCTTTATCGGTGCCTTCGCGCATTTTCATGCCGGCGGCGAGCCGGTCTTCGAGGCGCTCGGGCTCGCCGCGCAGTATGCCGCCCACTCCATCACCCGCCGCGGCACGCAGAAATCCTATGCCACCGCCGCCGAATTCGAGGCCTGGCGCGCACAGCGCTAGCCCTTGTCGGGACCAGGCCGTCGGTAGATCCGCAACAGGCGATCCGCGCTGACGGCCGGCCAAGACCCTCAACACCCGCGGCCGTCAGTCGATGCGCAGCCCGTCCGCCAGCGCGGTGATCAGTGCCGCGACCTTCGGGCTGAGCTGCCGGCTCTGCGGCCAGACGAGGTAGAGCGGCAGGCCGGCCGTCGCGTGCTCGGGCAGGAGTTCGACGAGCTCGCCGCGCTCCAGTTCGCGCTCGATCAGCCAAGTCGCGAGCTGCGCGACGCCGAGGCCCGCCTTGACCGCCTCCACTTGCGCCTCCGCACTGCCGAGCACCATGCGCGCCTCCATGCTGCGCTCCTCGATGGTGTCGGGGCCAAACCCGAAGCGCCAGCTCATCGTGCTGCCATTGCCCTTGCCGTAGACGATGCAGTCGACCGCCGCGAGCGCGTCGGCCGTGGCGGGAGTGCCGTGCCGTTCGAGATAGGCGGGTGCCGCGCAGAAGATCAGCTTCTCCGTGCCGAGGAGGCGGCGTCCGAGGCCGCTCGTCCACTGGTCCGAGGCGGTGATCCGGATGGCGATGTCGACACCCTCTTCGACGAGATCGACGAAACGGTCGGTGAAGTTCACCTCGGGCCGTAGCCCGGGGTTTAGCTCGGCAAAGGCCAGCAGCACGGGCATCACCCGCATGCGGCCGAAGGCGGCCGGCACGTTGATCTTGACGCGGCCGACCGCCTCCGTGCGCTGCGCGGCCAGCACGGCCTCGGCATCCTCGAGTTCAGCCAGGACCCTGACGCAGGTGGAATAGAAGGCCGCGCCGGCGTCGGTGAGCTTCAGACGGCGCGTCGTGCGTTCGAACAGGCGGCTGCCGAGCCGCGCCTCGAGCCGGGCGACGCTCTTGCTGATGGCGGAATTGGTCAGATGGAGGCGCTCGGCGGCGGCGGTGAAACTCCCGCAGTCGGCCGTCACCACGAAGGCCTCGATGCCCTTCAGTCGCTCGGATGGAATCATGCTGTTGTCTTATTAGAGAATTTCTGTCCGCACAAACCGGAATTAATGCCGCTCGACGCGAATTCCTGTCGCGCCTACACCCTGTGCTCCATCAAAAGGAGTGCTGTTATGTCAGCGTTGACGCAGGAATTGCCGGCGGCGTCGCCGGCCGGGACGAAAGAGACGGGGCATGGCCTCGCCGTCACCTTGCTGGCGATCTCCGCCTTCGTGATCGTCACCACCGAATTCATCATCATCGGGCTGCTGCCGGCTTTGGCGCGGGACCTCGGCCTGTCGATCTCGGGCGCCGGGCTTCTGGTGACGCTGTTCGCCTTCACCGTGATGCTCTGCGGCCCGATCCTCACGGCGCTGCTGGCGCATATCGAGCGCAAGCGGCTGTTCGTCGCGATCCTGCTACTGTTCGCCGTGTCCAATGCGCTCGCTGCCGCCGCGCCCGACGTCTGGGTGCTGGGCCTCGGCCGCTTCCTACCGGCGCTGGCGCTGCCGGTGTTCTGGGGAACCGCGAGCGAGACGGCCGGCGACCTTGCCGGGCCGGAGAAGGCCGGCAAGGCGGTCGCAAACGTCTATCTCGGCATTTCCGGGGCGATGGTGCTCGGCATTCCGCTGGGAACGCTCGCCTCCGACGTGCTGGGCTGGCGCGGCACTTTCTGGGGCCTTGCCGGGCTGTCGCTCGTGATGGCGCTGGCGCTGATGTGGGTGATGCCGAGCCTTGCCCGTCCCGCCCGCATGCGCCTTGCCGAGCAGGCTCAGATCCTGAAGGACCCGGCTTTCCTTGCCAATGCGCTGCTCTCGGTCGTGGTCTTTACCGCCATGTTCACCGGCTACACCTATCTCGCCGACACGCTGGAGCAGATCGCCGGGATCCCGTCCGGTCAGGTCGGCTGGTGGCTGATGGGCTTCGGCCTCGTCGGTCTCTTCGGCAACTGGCTCGGCGGCCGCTACGTCCTTCAAGGGCCGTTGCGGGTGACGTTCCTGGCCGTGCTGGTGCTGGCCGCGGGAATGGCGCTGACCGTGCCGCTCGCGGGCCAGCTACCATGGCTGTGCCTGGCGCTGGTCGCCTGGGGCATCGCCAATACCGCGCTCTATCCGATCAGCCAGGTGCGCGTCATGCAGTCGGCAAGCCACGCCCAGGCCCTGGCGGGAACGCTCAACGTCTCGATGGCCAATGCCGGCATCGGCCTCGGTGCGATCTTCGGCGGCCTCGTCATCGAGCATGCCGGCCTCCAGTTCGTCGGCTATGCCGCCGCGGCCATTGCGCTGCTTGCCTTGCTGCTGGTTCCCGTCGTCGGCCGGATTTCCCGTCCGGCCGGGCCCGTGGAAGCCGCTCGCTAAACTCGCGCAGCAGATGATCGGCCCGCCGCTCCCCGGCGGCGGGTCCCGCAGAGAACGAAGCCCCGCGGCGTCCATGCCGGCGGTGTTGCGACCTTACAGCCCTTCAACCGTTGGCGGAGGGATACCGCGGCGCAGAAGCGCCCTCCCGCCGTCAGCCGAGACCAGGAAACCCGACATGTCCACCCCCACCAACTACGCCGACCGCGATACGGCGATTGCGATCAACAGCTACACGACCGTCCTGCGTCGGCCGAGCGTGCCGCACGAGATCTTCGCGACCTACTGGCGGGACGTGCACGGGCCGCTGTGTTCCCGAATTCCGGGGCTCGGCTGGTACGTGCAAAACCACTTCGACCGCGAGCAGGACGCCCATCTCTGGCCGGAGATCGAGGGGATCAAGCCGTTCGACGACTATGTCCTCGACGGCGGCGTCGAGATCGGTTTTGCCTCGGCCGAGGATCAGGCAGAGTTCAACGAGGCCTGTCCGATCCTTTTCGCCGACGAGCAGAACATGTTTGCCGCGACCGTTGCCTATGCCTTGCCGAAGGGCTCGCAGACGCTGCTCGACCGCGTTGCCGACCCGATACCGAATGAAGATGACGGCCTCGACCGCCTGCACGTGCATTTCGGCGCCAGGAACGACGACGCCAAGGCCTTCGGTGCCTACATGGCGCGGCTCGCCGAAACCCTGGCCTCGGACGCGTCGGTGCTGAAGGTCCGGTTGCATCTGCCGGAGCGCTACGACAATGCCGAACCCGCACCCCCGGCGCCCAATGTCGACCATCTCGTGCCGCCGGAGCGTGCCCTCGTCGCCATCCTGGAGCTCGCCTTCGAGACGCCGCTGACGCGTCGCCAGTTCTACGCGTCCGAAGCATTCAAGCGGACGATCGAGGGCCAGAAGGCCGAGATCGCCCGGGCGTCCGCCTTCGCCGTCAGCGGCGTCTACACCTATGTCCGCGACAAGACGCTGACGGTCGCCGGCCTCCGGGGAAGCCGTCCGGCGCAGCTGATCGAACGGCTGGGCGCGACCAACCAGGTGGAGGACGATGTCCGCCGGCTGCTGCTCGACGGGCATCTCTGACGCGAGCTTCGGCCGCAGGGATCCCGCGCGGACCCCCGCGGCCGTCCTCCGGCGGGCCGGAGCCGCAGACGGGGCCGGAGACGCTCCGGCGGGCATGCCGATGGGCCCGCGCCGGCTCAGAGCTCGGCGACCACCTCGGACACCATCTGCCGGAGCCAGGCATGGCCGGCATCCCGGTCATAGGAGGCGTGCCAGAGCGCGGAAACCTCGATGTCCGACAGCGCAATCGGCGGCGGGCTGAGGCTGAGGCCGAGCTCGGCCGAGAAGATCTGGGCGATGCGGGTGTGCATGGTCACCACCACCGCCGACCGCGCGACCATGTAGGGGACGGCGAGGAAGCGCGGCGAGATCAGGACGACGGTCCGCTTGAGGCCGAGGCTGTCCAGCGCGTCGTCGACCACCCCGCGTCCGCCGAGCCCGTGTCGGAGGCTGGTCAGGATGTGCGGCAGCCGCACATAGTCCTCGAGCGAGATCTGGCCGGAAATGCCGGTGAGCTCCGCATTGAACATGCACTGGTAGGTTTCCGAGAAGAGGCGCCGCCGCTTGTGGTGCGTCTGCCCTTCCGAGAAGTCGCCATAGCCGATGGCGAGGTCCATCCGGTCGGTATCGAGATCCTGCAGCAGGCGCGACGTGTCGATGCTGTGCAGCCGGAGGTGCACCCGCGGCGCGACCCGCCGGAGGCGGGCAAGGAGCGCCGGGATGATCAGGATCTCCAGGCTGTCGGGGAGGCCCACCCGGAAGGTCCGCCGCGCGGTACCGGGATCGAAGTCCCGGCCGCGCGCCATCAGCGCCTGAACCTGCGCGAGGGCATCGCGCACCGGCTCCAGCAGCGCCTGGCCGCGCGGCGTCGGCTGCATGCCGTCCGGGCCGCGGGTCAACAACTCGTCGCGGAAGAGATCGCGCAGACGGGCGAGGTTGTGGCTCATGGCGGACTGGCCGAGCCCGACGCGCGCTGCCGCGCGGGTGACGCTCCGCTCGGTCAGCAGCGCCTCGAGGTGGACTAGGAGATTGAGGTCCAGGCGGGATAAATTGATGCCATCGGTGGCCATCATGAATCCAATCAGTTTGATCGATAGTTTGGGATCTAGCATAGTCCTGGTCACGGGGCGACGGCATCGCCCCGTTGTTCCAGACCAAAGGATGTCTCCCATGTCGATCCGCAGCCTTCTCCACGTCGCAAGCCTCACCTTCTCCGGCCTCCCCCTTGCCGGCGTCGCTCATGCCGACGGCATTAAGCCGGTGCAGGCGGTAAACATCGACCTCGGGAGCGTTGCGGGTAATGCCTACTACACCGTCGAGCGCGACGGATTCCGTGTCGTGACCACGCTCTCCCAAGGCGAAGCCGCGACACCGATCCGGATGGTGGCGGTTCTCGCATCAGGCCAGAGCCTCATGCTCTCGGCCGCCGGCGAGGCCGGCCTCGAGCCCGTCGAGGTCGAGATCGCCCGCGAGGCCGACGTCTTGCTCGTTCGCAAGGCGGCGCTCGCCTACTGATCGCGCTCCGCGACGGCATTTCGGGCCCGGCGACCGGTTTCGGTGGCCGGGCCCGAACCTTTTGGTACGGCCGCTACGCCGCCGGCCCCGTGCCGAGCCGCGAGAAGGCGGCAAGGATCGTGCGCTCGGACTGGACGAGATAGGTGTCGAGCAAGGCGGCCGCCTCGCCGGGCTGTCCGGCGTCCAGCCGCTCGAGGATCGCCGCGTTCATGCCGATGTAAGGAGCGTGCAGGAACTCCGGATCGTCGAGCAGGCCGAAGCAGAGCCGCAGTTCGGCGGCCACCTGGGCGTAGAAGACGCTGAGCCGCGCGCTGTCGGCGAGCTCGACGATCCCCGCATGGAACAGCATGTTGGCGCTGCCGACGCCGGCCCAGTCGGCTTTCTCGCGGCACATCAAGGCGGTCTCCACCGCCTGGCGCATGCGGGCGACGGCCGGGTGTTTGGGATAGGCCTTGGCCAGCGCCTGCCCCTCGATCATCCGGCGCACGCGGTAGATGTCGAGGATCGATCCCATGCTGGGCGTCGCGACGAAGACTCCGCGATTCGGCTCGTGGCGAAGAAGACCCTCCATCGTCAGCAGGCGGAAAACCTCACGCAGCGTGTTGCGCGACACCGCGAAGCTGGCGCTGAGCGCGGCTTCCGAAAGGCGCTCGCCCGGTTTCAACTCCCCCGTCGTCAGTCTGTCGCGCAGCGCCTCGGCCAGGCGCTGGGCGAGGGTCAGCGGTGTTTCGCGCGTGGTCATCAGGCCCCTTCGGGAGTAGTTCGCGCCGGTTCGGCGGGGCGATGACGGCCGGTTTCGCGTCGCCTGCAACCCTCTTACAGCGAAGCGAATCGATGCGGCAGGCGCCCGCCGTAAAGGTTTTACCGTTGCCGAAAGGGCTGATCGGGACAAGGCCTGGCGGCGGCAGTGCTCGGGCGATGGTGCATTTCTTGAGCAGATCGTGCTGCGATCAGAACCACTCTGCGACATGCACCAGCATATTCTTCAAAAATCTAATTTGTTTTGTTGAACAATATTGACCGAGAAGGGGAACCAAGCGAGGTTTCGGTAGGGCCGGTTTGGCGGTCTGCAGCCGGAGCGTGAACGATGGAAAAGCCTGCTAGCCCTTCGCCGGTTTTGCGACCTCGTGAGCGGGGGTTGGCCCCGGCCAAGGTGGTCCCGGCGCTCGTTCAATCGGCGTCGGAACGTCGGGGGTCGCTGATCGCGGCCATCTTCCTGATGGCGACCTCGGCCATCGGCCCCGGCTTCATCACCCAGACCGCGACCTTCACCGCAAGCATGGGCGCAGCCTTCGCCTTCGGCATCCTTGCCTCCATCCTGGTCGACTTCGTCGTCCAGCTGAATGTCTGGCGGATCGTCACCCTGACGCGCATGCGCGCCTCCGACGTCGCCAATGCCGCCATTCCCGGCTCCGGCTATCTCCTGGCGATCCTCGTCATCTTCGGCGGCCTCATCTTCAATATCGGCAACATCGCCGGCTCCGGCCTCGGGCTCAACGCGCTGGCCGGACTTGATCCGAAGATCGGCGGCGCCATCAGCGCCCTGGTCGCCATCGCCATCTTTCTGTCAAAGCGCGCCGGCGTTGCGGTAGACCGCATCATCGTCTTCTTCGGCATCATGATGATCGCGCTGACCCTCTTCGTCGCCATCGTCTCCGCGCCGCCGCTCGGCGAGGCGCTCCGGCAGACCGTCTGGCCCGACACCATCAATTTCGCGACGATCACCACCATCGTCGGCGGCACCGTGGGCGGCTACATCACCTATGCCGGCGCCCACCGTCTGCTCGACAAGGGCACCGTTGGCCGCGAGAATCTCGGCGCAGTCACGCGCGCGGCGCTCACCGGCATCGCGGTCACCGGGGTGATGCGCTACGTCCTCTTCCTTGCGGTGCTCGGCGTGGTGGCCAGCGGCGTCACCATCGACATTTCCGGCAAGGCGGCCAATCCTGCCGCCCAGGCCTTCCAGGCGGCCGCCGGCGAGTTCGGTCTGCGGATCTTTGGAGCCATTCTCTGGGCCGCCGCGATCACCAGCGTGATCGGCGCTGCCTATACCTCTGTCTCCTTCTTCTCGACCTTCATGCCGTCCATCGGCGAGCGCGGCCGCAATCTCTCCACCGTGGCCTTCATTGCGGTCTCGCTGGCGCTCTATCTCGCCATCGGCACGGCGCCGGCCGCGCTGCTGGTGTTCGTCGGCGGCTTCAACGGCCTCATCCTTCCCATCGGCCTCAGCATCTTCATGTATGCCGCCTGGAAGCGCGAGGACCTGATGGACGGCTACCGTTATCCCCGCTGGCTGCTGATCCTCGGGGTGATCACCGCCGCGCTCACCTGGTACATGGGCTACAAGTCGATCGGCCCGATCTTCGCCTTCCTGAGCATGTAAGGAGAGAGTTCCGATGGCTGTCATCGATCTCAACAGTGATCTCGGCGAGGGCTACGGCGCCTGGGCCATGGGCGACGACGACGCGATGCTGTCGGTCGTCACCTCCGCCAACGTCGCCTGCGGCTTTCACGCGGGCGATCCCGCCGGCATCCTGCGCACGCTGACGGCGGCGGCCGGGCGCGGCGTCGCCGTCGGCGCCCACGTCTCCTATCCCGACCGCGTCGGCTTCGGCCGGCGCGACATGGACGTCGCCAGCGCCGAACTCGTCGCCGACGTCGTCTACCAGATCGGCGCGCTGCAGGCGCTCGCCCGCGCCGCTGGCACCCGCGTCACCTACGTCAAGCCACACGGCGCGCTCTACAACCGCATCGCCGCCGATCCGCGCCAGGGCGCCGACGTCATCGCCGGCATCAAGGCCGCCGATCCGACGCTGGTGCTGATGGCGCTGGCGGGCTCGCCGCTGGTCGAGCGCGCCCGTGAAGCGGGGCTTTCCGTCGTCACCGAGGCTTTCGCTGACCGCGCCTACACGCCGGAAGGCGCGCTGGTCTCGCGCCGCGAGGCCGGCGCTGTGCTGCACGATCCCGCGCTCATTGCGCAGCGCATGCTGCGGCTCGCGCGCGAGGGCGTCCTCGAGGCGATCGACGGCTCGGTGGTCCGCGTCGAGGCGCAGTCGATCTGCGTGCATGGCGACAGCCCCGGCGCCGTCGAGATCGCCCGCCAGCTGCGCCGGACCTTCGAGGCCGAGGGCGTCACGCTGCAATCCTTCGTCCACGCCGAAGGAGGCGCGGCATGAGGGGCGCGGCAGCGGCCGGCCCCGCGGCGATCGAGGCGGCACGCGCCGCCCGCCGGCGGTACCGCGACGGCCTGGTCGCGCCGACGGCCGGGATCGCGCCCGGCCTGACGCAAGCCAACATGATCGTCCTGCCGCGCGACTGGGCCTTCGATTTCCTGCTCTATGCCCAGCGCAACCCGAAAGCCTGCCCGGTGCTCGACGTCGGCGACCCCGGCGCGCATGCGACGGTGCTGGCCGAAGGCGCGGACCTTCGCCGCGACCTGCCGCTCTACCGCATCTGGCGCGACGGCGTGCTCGCCGAGGAGACCGCCGACGCCAGCGCCGCCTGGGCCGAGCATCCCGATCTCGTCTCCTTCCTGATCGGCTGCTCCTTCACCTTCGAGACGCCGCTCGTCGAAGCCGGCATCGAGATGCGCCACATCGCCGATGGCACCAACGTCCCGATGTACCTGACCGACCGGCCGTGCCGTCCGGCGGGCCGCCTGCACGGCAATCTCGTGGTCTCGATGCGGCCGATCTCTGCCGACCGCATCGCCGACGCCGCGACGATCTCCGGGCGCTTTCCTGCCGTCCACGGGGCGCCCGTGCATGTCGGCGAGCCCAGCCGGCTCGGCATCGCCGATCTCGGCCGTCCCGACTTCGGCGATCCCGTCCGCATCGAGCCCGGCGAAATCCCGGTGTTCTGGGCCTGCGGGGTGACGCCACAGGCCGCGGTGATGGCCTCGCGCGTGCCCTTCGCGATCACCCACGCGCCCGGCCACATGTTCATCACCGACATTCCCGACACCGCCTACCACGCCTGAGGAGCCGCATGCGCTTTCTGCCCGTCAGCCTGACGACCCTCCTCGTGGAACTCGCCGATCTCGACGAGACGCTGGCGCTGTTCGCCGCGCTGGAGGTCAGCCCGCTCGCCGGAATCGACGAGGTGGTGCCGGCGACCCGCACCTTGATGATCCGCTATCGCCCGGGCGACCTCAGCGCCGAGGCCCTGGCGGCCGACCTGCGGGCGCGGCAACTCGGCGGCCGCCCGGCGCCGTCCGATCGCCTGGTCGAGGTGCCCGTCCGCTATGACGGGGAGGACCTGGACGAGGTCGCAGCGCTCACCGGCCTCACCCGCGAGGAGGTCGTCCGGCGCCATACGGCGAGCGAGTTCACCGTGGCCTTCACCGGCTTCGCGCCGGGCTTCGGCTACCTCGTCGGCGGCGATTCCGCCCTCCACGTGCCGCGCCGCCGCAGCCCGCGCACGCGCATTCCGGCTGGCGCGGTGGCGCTCGCGGGACAGTTCAGCGGCGTCTATCCGCAGGCGAGTCCCGGCGGCTGGCAGATCATCGGCGTGACGCCGCTGGCGATGTGGGACCTGTCGCGCGATCCGCCGGCGCTGTTCGAGCCGGGCACGCGCGTGCGCTTCGTCGACATGGCGGCGCAAGGTGCCGCGCCCGCGGTCGAGGCAGCCCCATCGGCGGATGCCCGCGCGGAGACGGAGCGTCCCGCGCCCGATCTCGGCATCCGCGTCCTGGCGGCGCCGATGCCGGCGCTGTTCCAGGATCTCGGCCGGCCCGGCCAGACCGGGCAAGGCGTCTCGGCATCCGGGGCGCTCGACCGCGGGGCGCTGAGGGCGGCGAACCGCGCCGTTGGCAATCCATCGGGAACGCCTTGCCTCGAGATCGCGCTCGGCGGCTTCCGCTTCGAAGCGATCGGCCGCCTGACCGTGGCGCTCGCCGGCGCCGACGTCCGCCTCTCCGTCACCGATGCCGCTGGCCGACGCTTCGAGGCCGAGCCCTATCGGGCGATCGCGCTGGAGCCGGGCGATGTCGCCGAGATCGGCCGGCCCACCGGCGGGGTGCGCTCCTATCTTGCGGTCCGCGGCGGCTTCGACGTCGCGCCGGTTCTGGCGAGCGCGTCCACCGACACGCTGGCCAAGGTCGGGCCCGAACCGGTCGCAGCCGGCGCCGTCCTCGGCGTCCGGCCGATCGCAACTGCCGGCTGGGCGAGCGTCTCGCTGGAGGAAGTGGCGCCCGGCGCGCTGCCCAGCGCTGGCGACACGGTGACGCTCGACGTCGTCATGGGCCCCCGCACCGACTGGTTCACCGCCTCCGGCATCGAGACTCTGACGGCCCAGCTCTGGGACGTCACGCCACAGTCCAGCCGCGTCGGCATCCGCCTTGCGGGTGAGGTTGGCCTGGAGCGCATCGACGCTGCGGAACTACCGAGCGAGGGCACCGCGACCGGCGCGATCCAGGTGCCGCACAGCGGCCAGCCCGTGCTGTTTCTCGCCGACCACCCTTTGACCGGCGGCTATCCCGTCATCGCCACCGTCGCCGAATACCATCTCGACCTCGCCGCCCAGATCCCGGTCGGCGCCCGCATCCGTTTCCGCCCGATCACGGCGTTCGCCGAGATCGCGCCGCTCGGGTCCGCCTGACCCCGTCCCCTCCATCGAGGCCCGTTCCATGCAAAAAGTCCTGATCGCCAACCGGGGTGAGATCGCCGTCCGCATCGTGCGGGCCTGCCGTGACTACGGCCTCGCCTCGGTCGCCGTCTACGCCGATGCCGACGCCGACGCGCTGTTCGTCGGCATGGCCGACGAGGCCTATGGGCTCGGCGGCCAAAGCCCGGCCGAGACCTATCTCGACATTGCCAAGCTGATCGCCGTCGCCCGAAGAGCCGGCGCCGACGCCGTGCATCCCGGCTACGGCTTCCTGTCCGAGAATGCCGGCTTTGCGCGGGCGGTGATCGAGGCCGGGCTGACCTGGATAGGGCCGGACCCGGCTGTCATCGAGGCGCTCGGCGACAAGGTCGAGGCCCGGCGCATCGCCGAGCGCGTCGGCGCGCCGCTGGTGCCGGGCAGCGACGGCCCTGTGGCCGATGCCGAAGCGGTCACCGCCTTCGCCCGCGATCACGGCCTGCCGGTGGCGATCAAGGCGGCCTTCGGCGGCGGTGGCCGCGGCCTCAAGGTGGCGCGCACGATGGAGGAGATCCCCGAGCTCTTCGCCTCCGCGGTGCGCGAGGCGGTGGTCGCCTTCGGCCGGGGCGAATGCTTCGTCGAGCGTTTTCTCGACCGTCCCCGGCATATCGAGGCGCAGGTGCTGGCCGACCGGCACGGCCACGTCCACGTCGTCGGCACCCGCGACTGCTCGCTGCAGCGGCGCAACCAGAAGCTCGTCGAGGAGGCCCCGGCGCCTTTCCTCACCGAAGAGCAGCGTGCCCGCATACACGAGGCCGCCCGCGCGATCTGCGCGGCAGCCGGCTACACCGGCGCCGGAACGGTCGAGTTCCTGCTGGGCGTCGACGGCTCGATCTCGTTCCTCGAGGTCAACACTCGCCTGCAGGTCGAGCACCCGGTGACGGAGGAGACCACCGGGCTCGACCTCGTGATCGAGCAGTTCCGCATCGCCGAGGGCCTCGCACTCACCACCACCGAGACGCCGGTGCCGCGCGGCCATTCCATCGAGTTCCGGATCAATGCCGAGGACCCCGGCCGCGGCTTCCTGCCGACCCCTGGCACCATCACCCGTTTCGACCCGCCGTCCGGCCCCGGCATCCGGCTCGACACCGGCGTCGTCACCGGCTCGACCATTCCCGGCACCTTCGATTCGATGATGGCCAAGCTCATCGTCACCGGGCGCACGCGGGGCGAAGCGCTGGCGCGCGCGCGGCGGGCGCTCGCCGAGTTCCGCATCGAGGGCGTTGCCACCGTCTTGCCCTTCCACCGCGCCGCCATCGAGAGCGCGGACTTCGTTGGGGCGGACGGCTTCAAGGTGCACACCCGCTGGATCGAAACCGATTTCGCCGAAATGCCGGAGGCGGCGATGCGGCCGGAAAGGCCCACTGAGGCCGGGATCGTCGAGGGCTTTGTCGAGATCGACGGCCGGCGGTCGCGGATCGTCATCCCGCAGAGCCTGATTGCCGGTCTCGGCTTCTCCGGCGCGTCGGCGCCGGCCGCCCCGGGCGCGGCTCCGGCGGCTGCGGACGCCGAGGCTTTGGCCGCCCCGGTCTCCGGCACGCTGCAGGCCTGGAAGGTGGAGGAGGGCGCCGCGGTGGCGGAGGGCGACGTCGTTGCCATCATGGAGGCGATGAAGATGGAGACGCAGGTGCTGGCCCACCGCAGCGGGCAGATGCGCCGCGGGGCCGCGGAAGGCGCCTACCAGGATGCCGGTACCGTTATCGCCCGCATCGCCGGCTGAGCTTTGCGCCCTCCGCGCTTGCCCTATCTGCGCTTCGCAGGTGGAGACCGGAGGGATGTGACCCCCCGGGTGTGATGCGGGGTGGAACTGGTGCCAGCGTTTAGATTTCTGCGATCCCGCCGGGTGATGCCGGCGTGACGCTTCTCATCCCCGTTCTCGGCGACCAACTGTCGATGTCACTCGCCAGCTTGCGCGATGTCGACCGCGCGGACGCTGTCGTCCTGATGATGGAGGTGTGGGACGAGGCGACCTATGTGCGCCACCACAAGAAGAAGATCGCGCTGATCTTCTCGGCCATGCGCCATTTTGCCGAGGCGCTGCGGGCAGACGGCTGGACGGTCGACTACATCAAGCTCGACACCGAGGGGAACAGCCAGAGTTTTACGGGCGAGGTCGAGCGCGCGGCGAAGCGGCACGGCACTTCTGCCATCCGCGTCGTCGAGGGGGCGGAGTACCGCGTCCGCGAAGAGCAGGACCGATGGGCCGGGCGCACCGGCCTGCCGGTCGAGATTCTTGAGGACGACCGCTTCATCTGTTCGCTGCCGGCGTTTGCCCTCTGGGCCAAGGACCGCCAGGAGCTCCGCATGGAGTTCTTCTACCGCGACATGCGCCGGCAGACCGGGCTCCTGATGACCCCCGGCGGCAAGCCGGAGGGCGGCCAGTGGAATTTTGACCACGACAACCGAAAGACACCGCCGCGCGGCCTCAACTACCCCGCGCCCGAACGCTTCGAGCCCGACGAGATCACGCGCGAGGTTCTGGCGCTGGTGGCAAAGAGGTTCGGGGACCATTTCGGCGATCTTGAGCCTTTCGGCCTGCCGGTGACACGTGCCCAGGCGCTGACGGCGCTGGAAAAGTTCATCGACACCGCGCTGCCGGACTTCGGCCGCTACCAGGATGCGATGATCGCGGGGCAGGACTATCTCTACCACAGCAGCCTGTCGCTCTGCCTGAACCTTGGCCTGCTCGGCCCGTTCGAGGTTTGCGAGGCGGCGGTTGCCGCCTACAAGCGGGGCGATGCCGAGATCAATTCGGTCGAGGGCTTCGTGCGCCAGATCATCGGCTGGCGCGAATACATGCGCGGCATGTACTGGCGCGACATGCCGGCCTTCGCGGACCGCAACGCGCTGAAGGCGACGCGGCCGCTGCCGGAATTCTATTGGACCGGCGACACCGACATGCGCTGCCTCAAGGAGAGCGTCGGGCAGACCCGGCGCGAGGCCTATGCCCACCACATCCAGCGGCTGATGGTGCTCGGCAACTTCGCGCTCCTCGCCGGCATCGACCCCAAGGCGATCTCCGACTGGTTCCTGGTGGTCTACTTCGATGCCTATGAATGGGTGGAGCTGCCGAACGTCATCGGCATGAGCCAGTATGCCGACGGCGGCGCGATCGCTTCCAAGCCCTATGCCTCTTCGGGCGCCTATATCGACCGCATGTCCGACTATTGCGGCCGGTGCCGCTACGACGTGAAGGCGAAGACCGGGCCCGACGCCTGTCCGTTCAACGCGCTCTATTGGGACTTTCTCGCCCGGCACGAGGAGCGGTTCTCCGGCAATCAACGCATGCGAAACATGTACGCGACCTGGAACCGCTTCGATGATGCACGGCAAGCGGAATACCGCAAAAGCGCCAAAACCTTCCTCGACGGACTGACGCCGGCGGCCCCTGGCTGGGCCAGGGACTGATCCTGCGCCCGCACTGCCCCATATAGATCGGTTCGGGCGCAGCGCTCGCCGCGCAAGAACTGCGGCTGCGGCTGATCGGACATTAGACCGGAAATGCCGCTTGCCGGGGTTGGCCCGTCGGCATGGACGAGAATATCGCAGGCCAGGCCGAAACCAGAGACCTTCTGCAGAATGGGGAATCCATGAGCCGAGACATCCTACAGAGCGCCGTTCGGAACCGCCTCCTCCGCAATCTACCGGAACAGGCCTTCTCGCTGCTGGCGCCGGATCTCGAGCCGGTGGAACTGCCGATCGGAATGGTCCTCGAGTTGCCGGACGCCCCGATCGAGCACATCATCTACCTCGAGAGCGGGATCGCGGCGCGAATGATCGTCGGCCGGGACGGCGATATGGCGGAGAGCGGCCATATCGGCTCCGAGGGCATGACCGGCAAGCCGATCGTCCAGGGCGGGACTTTCGCCACCAACAAGATCCAGATGCAGTTCGGCGGAAAAGGCCTGCGGATCGCCCGCGACCCCTTCATCGAGGCGATGTCGCGCAACGACGACCTTGCCGTTCTCATGCGCAAATATGTGCTGGCCTGCGAGGTCCAGGTCGAACACTCGCTTCTGGCCGCCACGACGCAGATGATCAACGAGCGCCTAGCGCGCTGGCTCCTGATGTATCATGACCGCGCTGAGGGGGACGAGCTGCAGATCACGCACGATCTCCTGGCCAGCATGCTGCACGTGCGCCGGGCCGGCATCACCAGCGCAACGCACGTGCTCGAGGGCCTGCACGCGATCCGCGCCACCCGCGGCAGCATCAAGATCACCGACCGACAAGCCCTCGAAGAAATTGCCGGCCGCAGCTACGGCATTCCCGAGGCGGTGTATGAGCGGTTGATTCCGAACAGCTTTCAGGATCGAGCCCATGCCTATTCGGTGCCGGACGGCCTGGGCGCTGACCGCCAGCACGCGCCGCTTCTCGCCGAGGGCGATTCAGCCTGAGCCTTGCCGGTCGCCCGGGACAGGGGCGATGCTGAAGCTGCGACCTGACTTGCGGCTGCGCCGTTCTGCGCGACGGGGCGCCGGGCCAGCGCGTGACGATGATCGGCCGACCAAGCGGGCGGGATCGAATGCCGACCTTTCCGGTTTGTCAAAAAGCCGGACTTCGCCAGTGCTGCCTGCAGGCCGGAAGATCTCAAGAGAAGAACCGCGCGGGCGGTCATCCCGCGCAACCCAGATTGTACGGGAGACCATCCAATTTCAGTGTTCAAACAATCCCTTTCAGGCCTCGATGACGTCGAGGGTCTCAAGGACATTTTGGCGGCCTGTGCTGCCGAGAGAGAGCCTTCCGATGTCCGTCCGCTGCTGGGCATGCTGCTGGCCCATATCGGGGCCGAACGTCTTCTGCGGCCGAAGCCTGGCGGCGGCCAGATCTACGCGCCGTGCTGGCAGGACGTCTTGGCATGGCTGACGACGGTCGGCGGGATCGATCTGAACGCGGCGCGGCTGTTCGAGGGGCATCTCAATGCCGTCCAGCTGGTGTGTCTCTACGGCACGGCGGCACAGCAGGATATGACCGCCGAGCTCGTGTCGAAGGGCGGCCTCCTCGGCGTCTGGGGCGCGGATGCGACGCCGCCTCTCGCGTTGCAACCGGTAGAATCCGCGGCGACCTGGCAGCTGTCCGGCGCCAAGCGCTACGCTTCCGGGACCGGATTGGTCGCGAAGGCGATCGTCCTGGTCAATCAGCCGGACAACACGATGCAGCTTCTGCTGCTCGATGTCGACGATGCCGCGCGGAGCGACGGATCCTCCTGGAACATGCGGGGCATGCGCGGATCGGCTTCTGGCACGCATGACTTCGCCGGCATGGAGATCGGCGAGGATGCGCTGCTCGGCGGGACCGACGATTACCGGCGCGAGCCGTATTTCGTCGGCGGGATCTGGCGCTGTGCGGCCGCCCAGCTCGGTGCCATCGAGGCCCTCGTCAAGATCATGGCGGTTTCGCTGAAGGAAAGCGGCCGGGATGGCCATCCGCTCCAGATGGCGCGGATCGGCAGCGCGATCCTGAAGGCGCGGACCGTGCGCCTCTGGGTCGAGGATGCGGCCGAAAGGGTGGAAACCTATCGTCCCATCGACGGGGACGGGACCGGACTTGCCGAAGTCGTCGCGCTGTCCGCCTATGGCCGTCTGCTCACCGAGGAGGTCGCCATGGAGGTCATCGCGCTCGCCGAACGCGCCCTCGGGCTCTCCGCCTTCGCGATCGGTCATCCCGCGGAGGCACTGATGCGCGATCTCGCCGTCTACATCCGTCAGGCCAATCCTGATGCCGTCCTCCTGCAGCACGGGCGCGTGCTCGCCGCCGGACTGACGTCGTGAGCATCGCGACGGTCGGAGACTGGAACGCCGCCGTCGAGGCCTCGCCGATAGCCGACGCCAAGCGGCTGATCGGACCCGGCGGGCTCGTCGTCCTTTCGCCGCATCCGGACGACGAGACGCTCGGCGCCTCGGCCTTGCTGATCGCCGCCGGGCGGTTGGGGCGCGCGGTCGGGCTCGTCGCGGTAACGGATGGCGATGCGTCGCATCCCGCCTCCCGGCTCTTCCCGCCGGCGCGCATGGCGGAACTGCGATCCCGCGAGCAGGCGGCGGCAATGAATGTCCTCGGATGCCCGCCGACCGAGACTATGCGCCTCGGCCTGCCTGACGGCGGCTCGGGCCGCGATCCGCGCTTTGCGGCCGCGGCCGAGACGATTGCCGCGCTCTGCCAGCGGCTGGGCGCGACGGCGCTTGCGGCACCGCATCCCGACGATCCGCACCCCGACCACCATGCGTCGGCAGAACTGGCGCTGGCGGTGCGTGCGCTTTTGCCGGACCTGCGCGTCCTCTTCTACGAGGTCTGGTCGCGGCGCCTGCCGCCGGAGGCGCCGTTCAGCGGCGCCGGGCTGACGCCGTTTCGAGTGCGCACGAATGTCGAGCTGAAGCGCCAAGCAATCGACTGCCATGCAAGCCAGCTCGGCCGCGTCGTCACCGACGATCCCGGCGGGTTCGTCATGCCGCCCTGGTTTCTCGACGCCCAGAACGACGAGCGCGAGCGCTATGCCTGGCTGGCGATGCCGGGCGAAGTGCCGGGCGCCGCTCATTTCGACCGGCTCTATGCCGGGGGCGGCGATCCCTGGCATGCGAAGACCTCGCCCTACGAGGCGGAGAAGCGCCGAGCGAGCGTCGGCGCCCTCGCAGGACGGCGCTACCGCCGCGCCCTCGACATCGGCTGCGGGGAGGGGCTTCTGACAAGGCTTCTCCTTGAAGCGGGGGCTGCCGAGACGGTGGTCGGCGTCGACGGCGAGCCGGCGATCGTGGCGCGGGCGACGGCTGCCGCCGTTCCGGGGGCCTCTTTCGTGACCGGCCGGATGCCCGGCGATCTGCCGCTGGGGCCGTTCGATCTCGTGGTGCTGTCGGAGGTTCTCTACTTTCTCGACGAGAGGGACCTTGCCGCGCTCGTCGATGCCTTGTCGCACCGGCTCGAGTCCGGGGCCGGCATCCTTGTCGTCTCCTATCTCGGACCGACCGACACGCCGCTCGGCGGGCGCGCCGCCACCGACGTCTTCGCGGCTTGTCTCGGAGAGGCTGCGGTGCTTGTCAGCCTGGTGGAAACGCCGGACTACTGCATCGAGCATTTCGAGTGGCGAGGAGCGCCTGGCGCAGTGCCGGCAGATGGTCCCTGAGGTCTGACAAGCGCAGGCGGCGGCGCGTGAGGGCAGGGCTCTCGTCTTCGGCCGCCTGCCAGGCCGTCTCGCCGCCGGACAGGGCAAGGTCCCGGATGCGTGGGGCTGGCAAGTCCAGACCAGCGAGGGCCGCTTCCCGCCCGGCCGGGTCTATCGCATCGTGGAACGCGGCTCGGCTGCGCAGGCGCTCCAAAAGAGTTTCCGGCGGCTCCAGCAACTCGTCGACGATCGGGTTCGGCTCGGTGCGGTTGCGGTTGAGCTCGTCGGACAGTCCGCCGATGGCGCGCCCGATGAGGCGGCACGATGTCTCGACCCTTGGCCCGTTGGCGTAGCGGATGCGCAAGCCGCAGGCCTCGAAGCGGCGCCGCAAGGCCCGGTCTTCGCCGGAGGGCGGCATCGGCAAGCCGCCGATCTGGCGGTAGGCGGCGCCCGTCATGGCGAAGTTGGCGCCGCCGATATTGCCGTGGTGCGGCCAGGGATTGTCGGCGTCGGGCTGGATCAGCGCCGCGATCTCACGTGAGGCCTCGCGGTATTCGCGGATGATCGCCTCGCTCTCGGGATCGGCCGGCGGGAGCCGCGCCGCCTCCTCGGGAATGAAGCCGATGCGACCGCAGACGAGATCATAGCCGTGCCGGAACTCGCTCTCATAGGCAGCGCGAAGGCCCGGCAGCACGATGGTATCGCCGTCGATGGACAGGAGAATGGCTTGCGGGGCGAGGCCGGTCGCAATGTCCAGCACCAGGCGGCGGGCGCGCGGGGCGCTGCCTTGGCCGGCCTGCCAGCGGCATTCCACGAGGAGCGACGGACGGCGGAGCTGCGCCATCACGGCGGCCGCCTTGGCGATGGTGGCGTCCGTGCAGCCGTTCGCGAGAAGGAGGATGGCGTCGCCATCGGCCAGATCGGCGTCGAGCGCCGCGAGGCACCTTTCGATCCAATCCTCCTCGTTGCAGGCGGGGACACAAGCGATGAAGGCGGACCCCGCCAGAGCGGAAGGGTCGCCGGCAAAGCGCAGCCGCTCCATCGGCAAATCCGTCGCGACAAGCCCGAGCAGACCGTCGTCGGCCGGCGTCAGGGTGGCAAAGTCCGGGGCGTCACGCATCGGCCAAAACGCTTTCGCCGCGCCAGAGGGACTGGATCACGTCATTGCCGACGTCCGGCTTGGCGTCCCCGATGAACACGACGACCGGACCGAAACGCGTTTTCTCCGCACCATAGAAGTCGAGGAGATTGGGGTAGAGCGACTGGAGAGGGCGGGGTGTCAGCCCTTTCCCGCGCAGGAGATGGTCGATCACCACCTGATCGCCATGGACGGCATTCGGAACGGTGCCGCAGGATCCTGGCGTCATCCACCGCTCCGGATCGGCGGCAAAAGTCTCGTAGAGGAAGGCGAGTTCGTCGCCGTCCCAGCGCATCAGCGCGCTGGAGAGCCGGTCGCGGTGGAAATGGTCGGCCATGGCGGCAAGGCCCGGTTCGGACAGAGCGGACGCATCGCCGGCAAACACGGTGTCGAGGTCGCAAAGCAGCGTGACGCCCTCCGCGATCCCCGGCCGGAAGGCCTCCATCTTCGACCACCAGCCCGGCCAGTCGTGGCGGAGGGGGACGACCTCGATGCCATCGGCCTGGAAGGCCACGTCCGTCAGGCAAACGATCTGCTGGACGCCGGCAAACCGGCGTGCGCCGAGCGCCAGCCGCTCCACCCATGTCCTGTCGTAGCGCCCGCCGCTGCGCAGCACGGTGACGAGGGTCGATCCAGCGGCCGCAGTGCCGTCGCCGCCGGTGCTCATGCGGCGCTCTCTCCGGCTGTCTGAGATCCGCTCGCCGGCGCCCCCGCCCAGAGCTCGTCGGTGAGGGACTCGAGCCAGCTTGCGCCGCGCCGCGCGGCATCGGGGTCGTAGAGCGTGCCGAGCCGTTTGCCGTCGAGCTGACGCGCCCGCGCCAGGAGTTCCTGCCAGCCGGTGAGATCTCCAGGCCAGGCCGGGGCGCTGACGGCGGTGCCGAGCTTCACGAGTTCTTCCGCCTTGCGGACCTGCTCGCCGAAATAGCGCCACTCGGGAAAGACGATCAGCTTCTGCTCGACGCGGGCGATCTCGTGGATGGTGTTGTCGCCGACCGAGGCGATGACGATGTCGGCGGCGACGAGGTAGTCGGTGACATCCGGCACCCAGCCGAGTTCGCGAAGGTTCGAGAAGTCGGTCTCGTGGCCCTCGCGATGGGTAGGGCCGACGGTCAGCCAGAGCGCGTTCGGGGCAGCTCTGGCCGCCACCGTCAGCGGCGCGAGCGGCGTGCCGCTGCCACCCCCGCCGGTGACGACGACGATGACTTCCCTTTCGGGGTCGAGACCCAGCTTCTGCCGGGCCTCGGCCTTGGAGGGGATCTTCCCGACCGTCGTGCACAGTCCGCCGGTATAGACGGTTTTGGCGCGCAAATGGGCGGGATAGTCGTCCTGCTCCAGCCGCTCGTCGAACGGTGCCAGCATGCCGACCGAGGACTCGTAGGAACCGATATGGCCGATGTCCAGCCGGTCGCCGTGCATGCGGATCTGGACCGCCGGGCAGCTGGCGATGCGCGCCAGCATGGCGATTTCCGAGGACACGTCGACGACGAAGAGGCCGACCTCGCGGTCGTCGAGATGGTCGATGATGCCGCGCATCGTCTTGCGCATGGCCGACAGGCCGAGCGGCACGCAGTGCATCACCTGCGGCGTCGGCTCGGCGAAGAGCCGGGGCGTCGGCACCGCCGCGCCGATCATGTCGGGCAGCGTGATGATCTCGATGTCGCGGCTGAAGCCGTCGAAGAGATGTGGGCCCGCCGTCATGACGGAGACCGGGCGCTCCCGGGAGAACTCGGAAATCAGCGCCATCGTCCGGTTGGCGTGTCCCCGGCCCTGGTGATGGACGAAGAAGGAAATCGGCTTCAGCAAAGGGCAGTTCTCCGGTGTAGGGCAGGCCAACGGCCGAGGACGCTGGAGAGAGTATAAGGACGCGGGACGTCATGACGCCCGGACCGATATTGCCGCAACGATCGAGACGCCCATGGGTTACAGGTTTTTTGCTGGAACATGCAGGACGAACAAGAGCGATGGTCGAGTCGAGGGATAGAAACAGCGCTGCACCGGTCGAGAGGCCGCGCACGGTCGCCGTCGTCGGCAATGCGCCGGAGCTCTCCGACCAAGGCGCGGCCATCAATGCGGCCGACTGGGTGGTGCGTTTCAACAATGCGGCCGGATTTGAAGGTGTTGCCGGCAGCCGCGTGACGCATCTGGCGCTGGTGAACCACGGCGGCCAGATGGCGGAATGGCTGGGTGATCCCTTCTTCACCACGCGCCCGGTGGTTCGTCAGGCTGGCTCCTTCCTGTTTCCGTTCGGCGCGAAGCCGCAGGACGAAGCGAACGTCGACGGGGATGGCCGCGATTGGACGGCGGAAGCCCTCGCCATGTTGGCGCCGCTCGGCCGGCCGGTTGCCGTCGTTCCGGAATCCGTCCGACAGGAGGCGGACAGGCTTCTCGTCATCGAGCCAGGGCAAGGCGGTGCGCCGAGCACCGGCTTCCTCATCGCCCTGCATCTTCTGGAGATGCTGCCGACGCCCGTGACCATCGACATTCATGGCTTCGGTTTCTCCGGGTGGCCGGGGCATAAGTGGGAGCGGGAGCGCGCCTGGTTCGAGGATCAGGTGGCGAGGGGCCGGCTGCGTCTTCATCCGGTCGACGCGCCGGCTCGGTGATGATCGCCGCCCGCTGTTTCATATGCGACGCGCGCGCCTACCAGCCGACCGAACGGACGCTCGTCGATGCCGTGGGCCGCGAACACCGCTTCGGCTATGCCTGCGGCTCCTGCGGGGCACTGGTCCGCGACCCCGCCAGTGCTGCCACCTGCCGCGACAACCTCGACCGCCGACTGGCGACGGGACGTTTTGCCGGCAGCGACCTTGCCAGCTATGGCCTCGACGTCTTCACGCTGCGGATCGCGGCAAGTGCGCGGGGGCTTGGCGTTCGGCCGCTCGGGGCAGCGCAGCAGGAGGCTTTGCGGCAGCCACACGCGCGCTTGGCGGCCGAGGCCGAGCTCTTCGCGCTGGTTAATGCGCCCGCGGTGCCGATCAGCCTCGGCCTCTGCTGCCGCGCCGGTGAACTGCCTGCGGTCCTTGCCGGCCTCGGCCCGCATGCCGCCTGGACGGAAGATGTGGTCGTCCTTGTCGACGATGTCGCGCGCAAGGCCTCGCCCGTCGATGTCGAGGGGTTTGCGCGCGGCCGCGTCCGGGTCGCCGCCCGCCCGCTTCGCGGTGATTTCGCCGCCCAGCGGAACGCGCTGTCGGCGCTGGCGGAAACCGACTGGATGCTGCAACTCGATGCAGACGAGACACTCGAGCCGTCGACCGGCCCGCTGCTTGGGGCACTCGCCGCCGATGCTGAGGCGAACGGCGTCACGTCCATCGGTCTTCGCCGGCGAAACCTGGTCGACGGCGTCCTGTCAGACCTTTTCCCCGACACCCAGTACCGGCTGAACCGGGTCGGCGTCGTCTATGCCGGCGTCGTTCATGAGCGGCCGGCCACCGACTGGCGCCAGACCACGATCGCCCTGCACGGGGCGATCTTTCATCATCTTGCGCATGAGCATGTCATGACGCGCTCGGCTCGCTACGAAGGGCTGAGCCCCGGCCACGGACGGCTGCAGGAACAGGACCGCCTGCCTACCGCCTACACCGCCTGAAAACGCGTGATCGCCGCGCGATAGAGCGCCAGCGTTTCCTGGCCGAGCGTCTCGCGGCTGAACCGTCCGGCCGCCAGCAACGCCTGCTCCCGCAGCGCCGAGCGGTAGGCGGGATCGCAGAGGACGGGCCGCAGCGCCGCAGCGAGGGCCGGACCTGTGGTCTCGGCGGCCATCGAGCCGGCGCCAACGGCACCGACGAAGGCCCGCGCGCTGGCATCCTCGTTGGAGGCGATCATCGGCCGGCCGAAAGCGATGCCCTCCTGGTAGACCAGCCCGAAGCTCTCATAGCGCGAGGGCGCGGTGACGGCATGGGCCCCGGCATACTCCGCCGACAGTGCGTCCGGTGTCAGCGAACCTAGCGGGGTGATGCGGCGCCGGGCGGCGGGCGACAAGCCGGCCGGCCGCGACGCTGCATCGATGCCCGCCAGCCGCAGCTCGAAGTCGGGGATCTGTCCGCGTTCGGCCTCCGGCGCCAGCAATTCGAGGGCGTCGATCAACGCGTCAAAACCCTTGCGGTGCTCTGCCCGCCCAACGAACAGCAGCCGAAGCGGCCCGTCCGCCGCCGGATAGGCCGCGGCCTTGCCCCGTGCGATGAGGTCCGGCGGCAGGCTGAGAGCGACCACCCCATGCGGCCGGCCGTCCTCGGGCAGGCCATATTCGGCGGAAATCCGCCTGGCATGGTCGGCGGTGTTCGAGATCAGGCCGTGGCTGCGCCGCGCCTGCGCCCGCTCGAGACGGTCGGCGAGCGATGCGTCGATGCGGTCGCGGAGGTTGGCGGGCGCGTCGCGCGAGAAAGCGGCCGGCGTCGAGTTGCGGGTGACGATGGCCATCGCCGGCCGCCGGGCCAGCAGCACGGCCGGCGCATACCAGTTTGTCGCTTCGACCACGTCGAACGGCTGGCGCCGGTGTTCCGACAGCACCGCCCCGCGAAACGCCAGCGGCGCTGCCAAATGTCCGGCGCCGCCCCAGAGCCGGAGACGCGCCAGCCCGCTGCCGTCGGAGATGGCGCAGCCGATGACGGTGACGCCGCCGATCGTCTCGCGCCCGCTTCGTCCGAGGTCGAACACGGTCACGTCGGCGCCGGCCAGCACCAGCGCTTCCGCGATTTCGCCGGCGGCCGTCGCGAGGCCGCTCGGCCAGGGCGGATAGTTCCAGGTGATGAGGGCGGTGCGCATCATCGCATCAAGAGCTTTCGGTAGAGGTCGATGTAGTCGGCGGCCATCCGGTCGGAGGTGAACCGCTCCTCGAAACGGCGCCGGACGCCGGCGCGGTCGATGGCGCCGATCCGGCCGATGGCGGCGACCGCTTCTTCCTCGCTGCGCACGATGAAGCCGGTGACGCCGTCCTCGACGATTTCCGAAACGCTTCCCCTGTCCCAGGCGATCACCGGCGTTCCGCACGCCATCGCCTCGATCATCACCAGACCGAAAGGCTCCGGCCAGTCGATCGGAAAGAGGAGGGCGGCCGCACTGCCGAGAAGGTTGGCCTTCTCCTTGTCGCGCAAGGGGCCGAGATAGCGGGCGCGATCGGAAAGGAGCGGGCGCACCTCGCGGTCGAAGTAGAGCGGGTTGCCGACATCGACCGTCCCCGCCAGCTGGATCTCGCGGCCCGCCGCATTTGCCACCCGGATCGCGACGTCCGGCCGTTTCTGGTCCGTCATCCGGCCGACGAAGGCGAGGTGCGAGCCCGGCGCCAGCGACACGGCATAGCGGTCCCGCTCGATCCCGTGATGCACGACGCCGGCCCGGTTCGAGGCAGGCAAGGCGGCTTGCTGCGCGCCTGAGATCGCGGCGACCGGAAGGTCGGGAAACGTCTCGAAGAACAGCGCCCTGTCGAGCTCGTCGACCCGCCAGTGGATGGTCGTCAGGCTGTGGCGCCGCTTCTCCCCAAGAAGCGCGGCGTGGAAGAACTCGCCATGGCAGTGGACCACGTCGAAGTCGTCCAGTCGCTGGCGCAGGTCTTCCATGCGCGCGGCCTCGAGGACTGCCGGGATCGAAGGGGGAACGGAACCGTAGGCTTGTTCCAGGCTTTGAAGACTCGGAAACACTCCGACACGGCTGACGTCAACGAGGCTATCGGAAGGTGCGAACAGCGTCACCTCCACGCCCGCGCGTTGTAGCGCAAGGCACAGATCGTTGATAATTCGCTCGGTGCCGCCGTGATCTTGGGGAGGGACTGGAAATATCGTGGGCGCAATTTGCGCTATGCGGAGAATACTGCGAAGCGTGGTCATTGATATCTCAACTGATTTCGCGGGCAGAAATTGTTGGTTCGATTTTGCACGAGTAGGAGATCCTGTTGTTTATTCTGCATGTAGCGCTTCAGGGATGTCTCCGCTCGGAAAACGTTGAATATGGCCTGACAGCCGATACTGGTGGGCATATTCGTTACCTGCTCGATCTCGTGGCGGCGTCGGCGGAGGATTCCGCCATCGAGCGCATCGTCATCGCCACGCGACTTTTCGAAAGCCCCCTCGGATCCGACTATGCGACGCCCCACGAACTCGGTGGCGACAGGCTCGAGATCATGCGGCTTCGCAGCGAGACGCCGGGCTACGTCGAAAAAGAGGCGATGCACCGTGAAGTCAAGAGCTTCGCCGAGGCACTGATTGGCTTTATCGAGGCACAGGAACGCCGGCCGGACGTTATCCATGCGCACTACGCGGATGCCGCGAGCGTCGCCGCCATCGTGGAAGTGCGTCTCGGTATTCCCTTCGTGTTCACCGCCCATTCCCTCGGGCGGGTAAAGCAGCGGGCGCTGTGGGGTACCAGCGAAATTCCTTATATTGCCGAGCGCATTGCGGGCGAGGAGACTGCCATGGCCAAAGCTGCGGTCGTCATTGCGTCCTCGCGTGACGAGGCCGAGCTGCAATGGGCATCCTACCGATCGTATGAGGCGGGCCGGATTCGTATCCTGCCGCCAGGGATCGACCTATCGCGCTTCGACCAGGCGGACCGCTGCGATGGGGTCGACGCGTCAATCGACAGATTCTTGCGTGAGCCGGAAAAACCCGTTCTCCTGGCGCTGGCGCGTCCGGTCTACAAGAAGAACCTCGCCGCCCTCGTCACCGCCTATGGCGAGAACCCGGACCTGCAGCAGAAGGCAAACCTCGTCGTCTTCGCCGGTACCCGCGACAACTACCAGGATCTCGACGGCAACATGGCCGAGACGGTCGGCGAGCTTTTGGATCTCATCGACCGCTATGATCTCTACGGCAAGATCGCCTACCCCAAGACACACCGGGCCGAGGATGTCCCGGCAATCTACGCCTATGCGCGGGACCGTCGCGGTATTTTCGTCAACCCGGCGCTGAACGAACCTTTCGGGCTGACTCTCTTGGAGGCCTCCGCCGTCGGCCTGCCGCTGGTGGCAACCGACTCGGGCGGGCCGAACGACATCATCGAGATGGCCGGAAACGGCATCCTCGTCGATCCGCGTTCGCCCCAGGCGATCGCCGCCGCAGCCTTGCGCATTTTGGACGATGCGGCGCTGTGGGACACCTATTCCGCGGCGGGCGGACTGGTGGCGCAGACCTATGACTGGGCGGGACACGTGGTGAGCTACCACGCTCTCCTGAAGGGGATCTGTCGGACGGCGGGCAAGCTCTTGCCGCACGACAGGATCCTCATCTCCGACATCGATAACACGCTGGTCGGCTGTGCCGAGGGCGTGCGGCTGTTCCGGCAGTGGCGGACGCAGCAGCATGGGCTCGCCTTCGGGGTCGCGACCGGGCGCTCCTTCCACAGCGCGATGTCGATCCTCGAGCAGCAGGAAGCGCCCCGTCCGCAGGTGATGATCACCTCTGTCGGCTCAGAAATCTACCACCTCGATCCGAACGGCCTCACCTATACGCAGGACCGAGAATGGCGCACGCGGATCTCGAAGAACTGGGACCGCGACCGTGTGCAGACGGTGATGTCGGGAATGCCGGGGGTGGTGCAGCAAGCCCCGCTCGAGCAGCGCTCGCACAAGCTCAGCTATTTCAGCGATGGCCATCCCGATACCGTCAACCGCATCCGCGCGCGGCTGGCGAAGGCGGGGCTCTCCTGTTCGATCATCCATAGCCACGGCCGCTACCTCGACGTTCTGCCGATGGGCGCCTCGAAGGGGACAGCGGTCGAATATGTCCGGCGCCGGGACAACCTGCCGGTCGGCAATGTTTTCGTCGCCGGCGATTCAGGCAACGACATCGAGATGCTGCAGACCGTCGCGCAAGCGATCATCGTCGCGAACTTCTCGGACGGGCTCGCCAGTCTGCCACAACTCGCCCACTCCTTCGTCGCGACGAAATCCCACGCGCACGGGATCATCGAAGGCATGAGTCATTTCCTCGCGCATGGCAGCGAAGCATGCAAACCAGCGTCCTGACGCTCGTCCGCGGGCGGCGCGATCATCTGACTCAGTTGATGAACGGGCTATCGCGGCAGGAATCGAAGCCGTCGGAGTTGGTTATCGCTTGGATGCAGCCTGAGCCGCTGGAGGATCTGCCGGATCCCGGCTGTCCGGTCCGGCACGTCATGGTCGCCGGTGACGCGCTCCCTCTTGCAAAAGCCCGCAACCGTGCGGCCGAGGCGGCAGAGGGAGAGCTTCTAATTTTCCTCGACGTCGACTGCATCCCGTCGCCGGGATTGGTCTCGGCCTATAAGACGGCGGCCGCTTCCCGGAACGGGCTATTTCTCGGCGAGGTCTTATACCTGCCCGCCGGTGCGTCGCGGCAGCCACTGGACTTTGCCGAACTCGACCGGGTGGGGGTGACCCACCCGTCAAAGCCGGCGGTGCCGCCCACCGGGGTGCGTGCGGAGCCGGATGTGGGCCAGCTCTGGGGCCTCTCCTTCGCGCTCCGCCGACAGGATTACGCGTCGGTGAATGGCATGAGCGAGGATTTCGAGGGCTATGGCGGCGAGGAGACAGACTTCGCCACCCGTCTTGGCAAGGCTGGGCTGCCGTTCTTCTGGACAGCAGGCGCCCGCAGCTATCACCAGCATCACCCGGTCTCGGTACCGCCGCTGCAGCATTTCGATGCGATCCTGCGCAATGCTACGCTGTTCCACAGAAGGCACGGGCGCTGGTGCATGGATTACTGGCTCGGGCAGTTTGCGGCAGCAGGCCTGATCGCCTGGTCGAGCGACGCCGCGGGTATCACTGTCGTCCGGCGGCCGACGCAAGCGGAAATCACCGCCGCCGCGGCGGACACCCAGCGCATCTTCAGCTGAGAAATGCCGCCCTGCAGATAGCCGGGAAACGCTTGGGACATAATTGTCCGGCCTGAAAAAATCCCTCGACCAGACGGAAACTTAACCCAGGCTAAGCCGCTGCAGGGGGAAAGGTTCTAGGTTTCCGGTCCGGCGCCCTGTCGGCGGGGGAACGATCCATGACATCCGAAACGAGCAATTCCGACACCCCCATCGATGCAGCCACCTATTTCCAGACGCCGGGCGAGCGTCACGAAAAGGGCTCCGGCATGACGGTGATTGCCGCCGAACGCGAAGCAACCATTTCGAAGACGCTTCGCTTGAAGGCCGCACGCGAAGAACAGCAGGCGCTTCAAGCCAAGATCGACGCGGAGGCGGCTCGGCTGGCAGCACCAAAATCCAAGCCGAAGCCCAAGCGAAAATAATCAGCCTTGCGCCAATGCTCGGGCGCTACCCTCGATCAAGCGCAGCGCTAGGACGAAACCAAACGCTCCCAGCGCCATTGATGGGCGAAACCCTTGCGACCGCGACAAGGGTGCGATGGTCGGCGCCATCCTCCGGGACCAAACCTGGTGTGCCGGGCTTCTTCCATAAAATCTGGTCGAAGTAACTCATCCCCGTCGCGAGACGATCTGTCATCTAAAGGCCGGAGTAGTCGTTGGAATCCCAGGAAGCAGTCCTCCTCACCGACCGCCTGCACGCGGAGCAGGGAAAGGGAGACCCGTTCGCAGCGGCTGTCCGGGCTACCCGCATGCCGATGATCATCAGCGATCCGCGCCAGGACGACAATCCGATCGTCTTTACCAATGATGCGTTCCTCAAGCTGACCGGCTACACCCGCGAAGAAGTGATGGGGCGAAATTGCAGGTTTCTACAGGGTCCGGGGACGGCACAGGCTGACATTGCAGTTCTCCGTGACGCCGTTGATAGACGCACCGACGTCAACGTCGAGCTCCTGAACTACCGCAAGGACGGCTCGACCTTTTGGAACGCACTGTATCTCAGCCCCGTCTTCGGCCACAGCGGCGAGTTGCAGTTCTTTTTCGCGTCGCAGCTCGACGTGACGGAAAGGAAGACTCGCGAGCTCGAGGCGTTGGAGTCCAGCGAGTTCTTCGAGAATGCCGTCAAGGAGCGGACCGTTGCGCTGGAGGCAGCGCTCGAGCAGCAGAAACTTCTGCTGCATGAGGTCGACCACCGCGTGAAGAACAATCTTCAAATGGTCGCCGCGATGATTCGGAGCCAGGCGCGCTATTCCGATGTGCCGGAGGTGAAGGCTGCGCTGAGGACGACGATGACACGGGTGGAAACGCTCGGATCGGTGCACCAGAAGCTGTACCAGTCGCAGGACGTGCAGGTCTTCGACGTTTCCGGGTTCGCCGCCGAGTTGTGCAGCGACATCGTCGACGCCATCGGCCGACCGGAAATCGACGTGGATCTGGATCTCCAGCCACTGACGGTGCCGGCGTCGACGGCCTCTTCGCTATCGCTGCTCCTCAACGAACTCGTAACGAACGCGCTGAAGCATGCTTTTCCGATTGAGGGGCAGGCCGGCAGAATTCGCGTTGCGACCTCACAGGTTGGAGAGACGGCGCATCTCGTTGTGGAGGACAATGGGGTCGGCATGGCGGGCTCGCAGCCGAAATCGACGAGAACCTTTGGTCACCGTCTCATTGAATCTTTGGTCAGGCAGATTCGCGGCACGATCGAGGTCACCGACGCGCAACCCGGCACCCGCGCCAGCGTTGCCTTCGTGAACCCGACCGGAGTTGCAAGCCAGTGAATACTCTTCAGCCTCTGCGCGTCCTGATCGTCGAAGACGAAGGCCTGCTGGCCATGGACATTGAGGGGACGGTTGAGGACGAAGGTCATATCGTGGCAGGCTGGGCGACGTCCGCCGATGAGGCACTGGCATTATATGATGCCTCGCAGCCCGACATCGTTTTCCTCGATATCCAGTTGATGCATGGCACGTCAGGACTTGATGTCGCCCGCGGTCTGCAGAACAAGACAGGCGCGAAGTATGTCTTCATGACCGCGAACGGTCGTCTCGTCGACGAGGACATGCAGGGCAGCATCGGCGTTCTCGAGAAGCCGTTTTCCAGCTCCAAGCTCGTGGCGGTCCTTGCCTATCTGCAGCAAGGTCTGATCGATCCGCCGCCGACACTGCCAAAGCCCGGCGGCTTTCGTCTGGGGCCTGTCTACACGGAAGCCTGGGCCTGAGCTCTGCTGTTTAAAGCGCCTTTGACAACGTTGTTGTGGGGCCGGCAAGCATTACCGCTTCCCGAAACTGAGTATCCCTACGCGACCTATGGGAACTGCGGCGCTGCTGCAGGGATAGCTGGACAAGCATTGTGCGCATTTCGCGCCTGCTAACCTGTGCTACACCCGCTTATCAGCAACGCCGCCTCCTCACAAAGTTGTCAGTGAACCTCACGATGCCGCCCTCGCTTAATGTCCGCTAAGGGGAGCGAATGAGACGTGCAGAGCCGTGCCTTCAAATTACTGCGACACTTGGGGCTTGTTGGAGAACCGAGAGACTTTTCCGATTTCGATCGCCGGGGTATTCTGGCGATGATCGAGACCGGGATGAGCGACCGGACGATCCATCACATCTTCGGCTATAGCGACGGCGAAATCGCCAGTGCGCGCGCCTCCAACGTTCTGACCGGAAAGCCAAATCCGACCTCGGCAGCTGCGGCATGGCATGTGCCCAGTCTTCTGACGTAAATCCTCGCGGCGTAATTTCTTCCCTCCCATCGCCATATCGGTTCGCACGCTCGATTTCGGCAGCGACCAAGGTTCTGGCTGCGCTCTTTCTGGAACGATTCCACTTCCGTCTTGTTGGAATCGTTCCAGTGAGGATGCGATCCGATGCGCCTGACCCGCCAGACGAACCTTGCCATTCGTATGCTGATGTACTGCGCCGCCAACAGCGTTCGGCTCAGCCAGGTTGGCGAGATTGCCGCCGCCTATTCCGTTTCTGCCATGCATCTCGCACAGATATCCAAGCCGCTCGTTGCAGCCGGTCTGCTAAGGACGGTGCGAGGACGAAATGGCGGAGTCAGCCTCGGCCGTCCCCCCGGCGAGATCACCTTGGCGGACGTGATCCAGGCGGTGGAAACGGACATCGGTGACGCTCTGGCCCGATGTGATCGGAGTGCCGAGAGCGCGGAGGAGGTGGAAATGGAGAAAGCCCTGCAACTCGCCTTTGAGCAGTTCCTCGTTTCGCTCCGGCGCCATACCATCGCCGATTTGGTGGAAGGGATGCCAAATATCCGGCAGCTCCTGAAGGTCGCGTAACGGCGCTCCATATGCCGTCGCACCATGGCTTGAGACCGGTCGCGTCCTAGCGGCAGCAGTGCTGCGGATTTACCGCCTTACGTTTGCCATCGGGGGTTGCCTCCAGAACCCGCTGTGTCGCGGGATCAACTGGCAGAACAACGCTAATTCAGGGTCTTGACTTACAAATTAAGCGAATTGCAACCGGAGCACGCTAGTCTATCAGGGGTAATGAGACAGGACATGCGATGAACTGCGCCGGCTGCACCACTTCCGCAAAGCTCGACTTCGATTTCACCATGGCCTTTCAGCCGATCTACGATGTCGCCGCAAGCCGCGTCTGGGGGTATGAGGCACTGGTGCGGGGCCTGGGGGGAGAGGGCGCCTATTCGATCCTTTCGAAGGTTTCCGCCGAGCAGAAGTATCGCTTCGATCAGGCCTGCCGTGTGAAGGCAATTGAACTTGCCGCCCGGCTGTTTCCCGCCGGCGAAGATCTCAAGCTGTCGATCAACTTCATGCCCAACGCCGTCTACGAGCCGGCGGCATGCCTCCGCGCGACGTTGCTGGCCGCAAACCGCTTTGCCTTTCCGCTGTCCTCGATCATGTTCGAGTTCACCGAGGACGAAGAGGTGTCGGACACCGCCCACCTCCTGAACATCATCACCGAGTACCGTAAGCACGGTTTCACAACCGCCATCGACGATTTTGGCGCGGGGCACGCAGGGCTTGGCCTCCTGGTGGATTTCCAGCCTGATCTTATCAAGATCGACATGCGGATCCTTCGCGGCATCGATAGCAGTCGATCCCGGCAGATCATCGTGGCCGGTATTATCGGCATCGCCCGCGCGATGAACATCACCCTCTTGGCGGAAGGCATCGAGACGGAAGCCGAGTTCCTTGTGTTGAAAGCCGCCGGCGTAAACCTTTTTCAAGGCTACTGGTTCGCCAAGCCAGCCTTCGAGGCGCTGCCGGCGGTCGACTTCCAGCAGGTGGACGCGCGGGTCAGCGCCTAATCTGCGTTGACCTCGCTCGCGTCGAATTCGGCGAAGGCCGAGCGGACCGTTGCTTCCATCTCGCCATCGACTTCGACCGAGACGGTGATTGCCCCATTGAGCGGCGCATCGCTGCGTTCGTCCGCCGACGGCTCGCCGGCCCCGACGTCCGCACCGGCTTCCTCGACGCCTGCGCTGTTGCGCGGGCCGGCTGCGGCGATGGCAATGTTCTGGCGATCGATGCCATATTCCTGGACGAGCCGCTCGACGGTCATCTCGGCTTCGCGGCGGGTGTCGAAGTTTGCGGTGAGGGTAGTCGGCATGATGTTCTCCCGTGATCGTCTCCAGCGGCAACGGGCGCGGCCAGTATTGGTTCAGCCCGATCCACGGCCCGATGAGCGGCGCAACCCGACCGTCACGCCTTGAATGGCTTGAACGGAAAACCAACTGGGGTTCTACTCCTCCTCCATTCGGCCGCTTCGACGAGCCGATGCTGAGGGAGGATATCGATATGCCCCGAACCCGATATGTCATCGAGACCGGAACCGACACGGGT
Organism: Mesocryomonas lacus; assembly: GCF_055730135.2. NCBI lineage: Bacteria > Pseudomonadati > Pseudomonadota > Alphaproteobacteria > Hyphomicrobiales > Aurantimonadaceae > Mesocryomonas > Mesocryomonas lacus. The sequence goes on from NZ_JBUZWE020000013.1 coordinate 44,724, forward strand.
GGTGCCTGGCAGCCCGGCGGTTTTCACGAAGCCTTCAATGCCGCCGACGCGGCGACGGCCAAGGGCAGTGTCCGTGCGTCACTGACCCAGCTCGGTTATGCCGAGACCGGCGACACGCATGTCCGGCTTCTCGATCCCGATAAGGCTGAGATCATCCGCCTGCCGATGGATGAAGCCTTCTGGGCCAGCGAGGCTTAATTCACCGCGCGATCGTTGCAGCATTGGTCCCGCATCTCATGATGACCGGTCGGAGGGCAGAAGTTTGCTGCCCTCCGACGTCGTGCCACCGCCGGTGGCCGGGATGATGTTTGGGTAGGCTAGGCTCAGTCCGCGCCGCAGGGCCAGTTGGCCGGTGCCGTCAATCCCGCCGGCAGCTTGGTCTGGCCGTCGCCGCAGCTGAGATCGATCTGCGCCTGCACGAGCCCGGTCGCCGCGGAGAGATCGACGCCCTCGATCCGCGTCAGGAACGTGTAGGCGCCGCTGAAGTCCATCGGTCCTCCGACCTTGATGCCCGAAAGGTTCGCGCGGGCAAGGTTTGCGAAGGCGAAGCGGTTGTCGGAAAGCGTCGCCCCCTTGAAACGGGCCCGGCCTAGTTCGGCCTTCTCAAAATTCGCGCCGGACAGCACGGCGTCGGTAAAGTCGGCGCGCTGCAACTCGGCACCCTGGAAAACCGCGCCTTCGGCCGACAGCCCCTTGAGGTCCGTCCGATAGCCTTCGACGCGGCTGAAGTTAGCCTTGTCCGCTTTGGCGTTCGCCAGCGAAGCGCGCACCATTTTCGCCTTTTCGAGATTGGCTGAGGTCAGCGTCGCATCCCGCAGATCCGTGGCGCTGAGATCGGTGCCTGCGGCATTGGCGCCCTCGAGATTGGCACCAGCGATCGAGAGATTGCGCCGGTTGCACCCACTCCAGTCGATCCCGGCCTCTGCAACGCTCTGGCAATCGGCAGCGGCTGACGCCAGTGTCGAGGCGAGCAGAACGACCGCCGCAAAGCCGGTGGTCCGCCCCGGCGCTGTAAGCCGTCCCTGTTGCGGGGTAGGCCGGCTCGGCTGCCCTGTCCGTGCCTGCGCTGCATCCCGCCGAGACTGCCGACAATTCCTGCGATGTTCCAGCATCATGGTGTCCTCCCTTATTCGGCCGTCTTGCGCTTCCCATCGAGCGCTCTGTCGTCAGCCGATGTGACCCTACGAGGGCGTCTGCCCGGCACACGCGCGGTATCGCACAGCGCCAGCGCGTCGTCGCCTGCATCGGCTTGCTGGTTAAAGCCGATCTTGGCTGGCTTGGTTGCTTCCGTGGGGTGGCTATCTCGGCGGGCGCGCGACCAGCCAGAGCGCGTCACCTTGATCCACCAGCCATGAAGAAGGATCTACTCAATCTACTGGCATAATAGATATTTCATTCCTGTGGCGCAGGTCTGGCGCTGGGTAGTCTCAGCTCAATGGCATTGCGAGGTGATGAATGACCCCCGACAAGATCAAGGTTCTGTGGTTTCTGCCGACGCATGGAGACGGTCGTCATCTCGGTTCGGTGGAAGGCGCCCGCGCCGTCGACATCGACTATCTCGAGCAGGTGGCACGGGCGGCCGACCAGCTCGGCTATTATGGTGTGCTGCTGCCGACCGGACGGTCCTGCGAGGATTCCTGGGTGGTCGCCTCGGCGCTTGCGCGCACGACGCAGAAGCTGCGCTTCCTCGTCGCCGTCCGCCCGGGGCTGCTCTCGCCGACGCTGGCGGCGCGGATGACGGCAACGCTCGACCGTATTTCCGGCGGGCGGCTGCTCATCAACGTCGTCACCGGCGGTGACCCCGTCGAGAATGCCGGTGACGGCATCTTCCTCGACCATGACGAGCGCTACGCCGTGACCAAGGAGTTTCTCGACATCTACAAGGCCGAGCTTGCCGGCGAGGTGGTGAATTACGAGGGCCAGCATTTGACGGTGAAGGAGGGGCAGCTCTATTTTCCCCCGCACCAGCCGCGTCTGCCGCTCTATTTCGGCGGTTCGTCGGATGCCGGCATCGAGGTGGCCGCCCATACCATCGACAAGTACCTGACCTGGGGCGAGCCGCCGCTCGCGGTTGCCGAGAAGGTTGCCAAGGTGCGCGCGCGCGCCGAGGCGGCGGGGCGAACGGTGACCTTCGGCATCCGCCTGCACGTCATCGTTCGCGACACCAATGAGGAGGCCTGGGCGGCCGCCGAAAGCCTCATCTCCAAGCTGGACGACGAGACCATCGCCAAGGCGCAGAAGGCGCTGGCGCGGCAGGATTCGGTCGGGCAGATCCGGATGCGGGCGCTGCACGGCGGCGACCGGACGAAGCTCGAGATCAGCCCCAACCTCTGGGCGGGCGTCGGCCTGATCCGCGGCGGCGCGGGCACGGCGCTCGTCGGCGATGCCGAGACGGTGGCCGAGCGGATCGACGAGTACCGCCGCGTCGGGATCGACACCTTCATCTTCTCCGGCTACCCGCATCTCGAAGAAGCCTACTCCTTCGGCGAGCGGGTCCTGCCACGCCTGCCGCTGGATCACGACGATCCGCGGTTGGCCGTGCCTGCCGGCCCCCGTATCGTCGGCGAGGCCATCGCCAATTCGCGCTCGCCCGAAGCGCGCCCGGCGAGCGCGTCGTGACGCCCGTCCGCCGGTTCGCCGCCGTCCGCTTGCCCGCGGCCCTCGAGGTGCTGATGACGGCCGCGGCCTTCCTGACGGTGCTGGCGACCGTCCTCGGCATCGGACCGTTCGCGGGCGGCGGCTGGCCGAGCTGAAGCGGGCTGGGCCGTTTCCTGCTTGGCTTGACCTGACCGGTAGCGCCGACAGAAAGCGTCGGCGTCCGGTCCGACCGCGCCTTACTGAGAGAGCCGCACCTGGCTGATCGCCCGGGCGATGCCGGAGAAGGCCGAGGCGAGTTTTGCGGCATCGGTCGCGTCGTAATAGTAGGCATCGCTTGTCGCGCATTGGCGGAGCAAGGTCTTGGCCTCCACTTTCGTCACGGCAAAGGCAACGGTGTAGATCTCGATCCCTTTCGCCTTGGCATTCGTGCAGATGGCCAGCGTATCCTTATTGACGTTGATGAAGTCCGCAGCGTCCTTCTCGGCGCTCTTCTCGTCAAATACGATATGCTTTCCCCGGCTTGTGTCCGGTTTCAGTGTATTATCACCGTCGGTCATCAGAATGAGGATTTTGCGCGGCGACTTGTTATCCGGGTCGTAATCCGCAGCCTCGCTGAAAGGTGCCATCGGCGAGAGAACGTTGAGACCCCAGACCATCCCAGAGGGGATATGCGTGTTGGCGACGTAGTTCGATGGCTTATGCGTCATTGCCGCTACGCCGGCCAGCAACGCCTTCCGGTCCTGCATAAGCGGAATGATCGGCCGGGCGCATTTTTGCGACGTTTCGACGTAAGCGGGATATTTCGAGGTCGGGCTGGTATCGCTGAGCCGCAGCGATCCGGAAATGCGGGTTCCGACGCAGCCCTGAAACTTGTAGATGTTAGTGTAAGGGTCCTTGCCGGTGCATTTCTGATCTTTATACTTCGTGCGCGTGGCTTGTTCGATGCACTGGTCGTTGCAGGTCTCGGTTTTGGTGATGCCGTCCACAATTTTGGTGCAAGTCTTCTTTGAGTAGGTTTTGCAGTAGGTTTCGGTGCCATCCTCGACCTTCGGTTCGCACACCCGGTCGCCACCGCCCGTCTCCGTTCGCTCGACGCCATCCAGGGCCAGCCAGTTTTGGTTTTTGTTCTCGATGCCGACATTGACATGGTCGGCATAGGGCACGAGGGCGATGGAGAGGGGACCGGGCTCGTCTGTGGGCAACAGCGTCTCGACCAGGCTCTTGGAGGCTTTGCGCAATGTTTCGATGCGCGTTTCGCCGGTTTTCGCATCGGGCGCGCTCATCGAGTCGGTGTTGTCGAGCACCAGTGCGACCTCGACGATCTGCTTGGGCGCGCGTTTGGCGATCGTTGCGACCGAAACCGACATCGTCTTCACATTGGCAAGCTGCATGAAGGTCGTGGTGATCGAGCCATGCACGCCGGCATCAATTTCCTCGGGGCTTGACGTGAACCAGTCGAAGTTGACGTTGTCGATCGTGCGCTCGTCGAGATTGGACCGGATGAACTCTTCCGCCAGCGCGCGCAGCACCTTTGTATCCTGTTCCTCGGACGCGGCGACGGCGAGCGAGGCCGTATCCACCGCGTCCTGCAGATGGGAGCGCGCCTTGTAATAGCGCGCACCATCGATCGCAAAACCGATCGCCAGGATCATCGGCAGCATGGCAATCGCGGTGATCAACGCGAAGTTGCCACGGCGGTCGGAGAGAAATTTCCTGAACACGGGGGGTACTCTGATTTTGAGACGGAGATCGCTCGGCAAGGGCTACTTGGTGCAATCGCTGCAGGTCGGAGGCTTCTGACCGCGGAACCGGCCCCGTGCTTCGGCGCTCATCGGGATGCGCGCCATCAGCACGTAACTGGAAATCGGGGAGAAGGCGTAGGACGCGTTCGTGACGACGAGGGTGTAGTTTCGAAGGCCCTTCAGCAGTTCGGGAAGGACGTAGGCCTTCCCTGCCGAAGCCTTGTCCATCCCGCGGGCGACAGACCAGACAACCTTGGCATTGCCGGCGGCATCGACGTTGATCGCGGTCGTCCGGATCGGTATCGGGTCGAGGTGAAAGGGCGCGAGCATCGCGTCCGCCGCGTCGAACGTTTCCAGCACGCTGGCCTTGCTGAGGTCGGTCGACTGGGTGACGAGATCGTTGACGGCGGTGGTCGCCCTTTGCATCTTATGGCTGAAGGTGATGGCGCGGGTCACCTCGACGCCGCCAAGGTAGAGGGTGAGAAGAACCGGCGCGATCAAGGCAAACTCGATGGCGCCGGCGCCGGCGCGATCCCGAACGAAGCGTTTCAGACGCGGGGGAAGGCGTTGCCGCATTAGAAGGGCTCGGTCTGGAAGACGGAGACCGACATCAGGAGGTGCTTGCGGCCGCTGAGGTCGGACAGGTAGCTCTCCATGAAATTGGTGAAGAGCGGCCATTCGTAGAAGGCTCGCAGCGCCATGATCTGCCCAGCATTGCCACGCTCGAACCGGAAGTCACCTTCCGAAAGCGCGCCGGCGACGATCGGCGCGCTGGTTGGGATGGAAGCGAAATCGGAGTACGATCGTAGGTCCAGCTTGATGTTGTCGCACGACATGAGGACGGTGATTTCGCCGCAGAGCATCTTTCGGAAGTCGGCCTCGCTGACATTCTCCCGCGCGACATTTCCGGTTCGGACAATGCGGCTGGCTTTGGTCACGGCTTGCTCGAGCGTGACATTGCCGATGAAGATGAAGGCGGTCTCCAGGATCGCAAACACGATCAGGAAGAACGGCAAGGCCAGCAAGGCAAACTCGACGGCGGCTGTGCCTTCCCGCGCACGCACAAAGAGCCGCGGTAAGGCGGAGCGGCGTCCCCATCCTGCGACAGGAACCTTTTTATTCAGCCCGAACATGAGGGTCTATCTACCGTTGCGGCACCGACCAATCGTCGGCGACATCTCACTAGACCCGTAGATTTGAAAGCTTGAGCATTACTTAATTAGGCGAGCATGTATCGCTAAACTCGCGGTTGTCCCTAATATAAATTGCCACTTCTGCGCAAAATTATTTCTGAAAACAGGTGTTTCTGACATATAACTTACACAATCAAAGTTTATTTATTCAACTATTATTTTTCCGCCTGTTTTCAGTTCTAATTTAATTTTGCAAAGATCGATGTAAAAACCAAACTGGTAGGCTAATACCAGCCTGATAAGTAAAATTATGCCGTTATCAGTTACAAAAAAAATTTTGCACGGTGGTGAGTTTTAGAGATTCGCTAGATCGTTGTAACTGCAGTGTTATTCGGCCGAGTACATTTCAGTATAGTCAAAAAAAGCCCGCCGCGGAAAACCGGGCGGGCTAGCTTGTGCATTGGGATCTGGGAGGAAACGAATGCAAGCTTACAAAACCATATTGCGCGGACTGAAGAAATCCCGCTGGGCGCATGGCTGCTATGTCATCGTGGAGGGGCGGCCTTGATAGGTTTGCGCCGCTCCTCCGCCCCGCCAAGGCGCCAGGGATGTCCGTGCATCCGGTTGTCGTTCAGGCCGTCATCGATATCTCGCCCTCGTCCTCGCCCAGCCAGTAGTGAATCCGCTGGGCCCGGACCTTGATCAGCACGATGTTCGGTGTGTCGATGCCGTCCTTGAACCAGCGATCGAGGCTGGAGGTCCAGTGAACCTCGAACTCTGATTTCTCGCGGATCAGCTCGGCATGGCCTTCGACGGAGATGAAGATCGGCGGCTTGCCGAGCAGCCCCTTATTGCCTTGGAAGGACAGCGCAACCTTTGGGTCGGCTTCGATGTCGGCGATGGAGCGGGCTTCCTCGTAGCAAAAGAAGAAGGAGTCGCCGTTGTATTCGACGTCGCCGTTGTTGCTCATCGGGCGGCCGCCGATCTCGCCGCCTGTCGTCTTGGTGAACAGCATGGCAAAGTCGATATCGGCCATCTTGTCCGAAAGATCATCGAGGGTAAGGTCGGTCATGAGCAGGCTCCCATTAACAATACTGGGATGAATGCCGCCGACCGGGCTTTGCTCCCTTGACGCAGGATTTTAGGAACGACGTTCCGCCTTGCCGCCGCTGCCGATCGGGGGCGGGAGGCAAGGGTGTACTTCGCTGACGAGAAAGTGGAGAGCTTCCCGTCGACGAAGCGAGCAATCGACCATATCTGCGTCGGCCACGCCGGTTCAATCTTTCGAATGGTGCAAGAAATGAATGAGCTGACACCGCCGAGCCCGCTGCGCCCGCGCGATAACTGCTACCGGCTCGCCCGCGCCTCGCGGGCGGCCGTCGTCGTCGATGCCGACGATTATTTCCGCTATGCGCGCGCGGCGATGCTGAAGGCGAAGAAGCGCATCGTGCTCGTCGGCTGGGATTTCGACGGACGCATCATTCTTGGCCGGGGCGGCAAGGATGACGTCGCGCCGGAAAGGGTCGGCGAGTTCATCTACTGGTTGGTGCGCCACCGCCCGGACCTCGAAGTCTATCTGCTGCGCTGGGACCTCGGCGCGATCAAGACGCTGTTCCGCGGCTCGACCATCTTCACGATCCTCAAATGGATGGCGCATCCCCGCATCCACACCAAGCTCGACGGGGCGCATCCCGTCGGTGGCTCGCACCACCAGAAGATCGTGGTCATCGACGACAGTTTTGCCTTTTGCGGCGGCATCGACATGACCGAGGACCGCTGGGATACGCGCGAGCACCGGCACGAGGACGACCGGCGCCGGCGGCCGAACGGCACCCGCTACAAACCCTGGCACGACGCGACGACGGCGATCGAAGGCCCGATGGCCGAGGTGCTCGGCAAGATTGCGCGCGACCGCTGGCATCACGCGGGTGGCAAGCCTATGGAGGCTGTCGAGGGAATGGCCTCCTGCTGGCCGGACGGGCTCACCGCGCATTTCGAGGATGTCGAGATGGCGGTGTCGCGTTCCGTGCCGACGATGGACGGCCAAGCCGCCATCCTGGAGGTCGAGCGCCTCTACCTCGACCAGATCGCCCGGGCGAAACGCCACATCTATGCCGAGAGCCAGTATTTCGCCTCCCGCCGCATTGCCGAGGCAATCGCCCGGCGGCTCAGCGAGGCGGACGGGCCGGAGATCGTCGTGATCAATCCCGTCACCGCACAAGGGTGGCTGGAGCCGCTGGCCATGGACACCGCACGCGCACGCTTGCACGAAGCGTTGCGGCGCCGCGATCCACATGGGCGGTTCCGCGTCTACCATCCCTATACCGATGGCGGCGAGGCCATCTATGTGCACGCCAAAATCCTGATCATCGACGACGAGGTGCTGCGCATCGGCTCGTCCAACATGAACAACCGGTCGCTGCGGCTGGACACCGAGTGCGACGTCACCATCGACACCAGCCTCCCCGGCAATGACGGTCTCCATGCCACGATCACCGCTATCCGCCACGATCTTCTGGCCGAACAGCTCGGCGTCGATCCCGCCACTGTCGCGGCTTCGATCGAGGCGACCGGCTCGCTGATTCAAACGATCGAGGCTTTGCGTGGCGAAGGCCGGACGCTGCGCCCCTACACGGCGCCCGATCTCAGCGACGTGGAAACCTGGCTCGCCGACAACCAGATCCTCGATCCCGAGGGGCCCGAGCAGATGTTTGAATCGCTGAGCAAGCGGGGTCTCCTGCGGCGATTGCGGGGCCGGTTGCACCTGCCGCGGCTGCGCCGCCGCAGCAAGGAGAGCCAGCGGCTTCGATAGAACCGGGCCCTTCGGCATAAGCCTCTGCAACGATTGGCATCCCGGCGAGTTGGATGCCAAGCGCCCGCGGAGCGATGTCGTCCGCCTGCGCCAGAGGGTCGTCGCTTGCTCGAACGCAATCCGCAGAGGAATGAGGCTTCGCACGCCAAGCTTCTGGACGTGCTCGCCGATATCTTCCTGCCGGCGGTGCGGCGTCTCGAGGAAAGCTTCGAGGACGTGATGGCTGCCGTCGCGGCGGCCGGCGGCGATCTCTACGCCGGCGATTTGGAGAAGCTCGGCGGCTCGGTTGCCCGGATGAGCGAGAAGGCGCGCTGGATCGATGGGCTAATCCAGTCCCCCGCGGCAGGCGAGGACTTCGGGGCGGCGACGGTCCGGCACGATCTGCGCACGCCGATGTCGGGCGCTCTCGGCTATGCCGAGTTGCTGCTCGAGGAAATGGCCGAGGAGGACGATCACCGTTTCGTTGAGCCCATGGGCCGGCTGATCGGCGAGGCGAACACCGTTCTCAAGGAAATTGGCAATCTTCTGGCCGTCCTCGACGAAGCCTCCGACCGGGCACCAATGCCGCAGAGCGAGCCGCTGCCCGATCAAGCCCCCGCGGTGCCTGTGGATTTCGAGGGGGAGGGGAAACCAGCCACGGGCGTGACGGGCCATGTGCTGGTGGTCGACGACAATGCTTCGATCCGCGATCTTGTGTCCCGGCGCCTGCGAAAGCTTGGCCATACCGTGACCGCCTGCGACAGTGGAGAGGCAGCCCTCGCGCTAACGGAGGCCGAGAACTTCGATCTTGTCATGCTCGACCTGATGATGCCCGGGCTCAGCGGCGTCGAAGTGCTCAACCGCCTGAAGCGGCAACCCCGGGCGGCGGCCCTTCCTGTGATCGTCATGTCGGCGCTGGACGAGGTCGATGCCGCTGTGCGCTGCATCGAGGCGGGCGCCGACGACTATCTGTCGAAGCCGCTCAACGCGACGCTGCTGACCGCCAGGATCGATACGCTGCTGGAGCGCAAGTTCCTGCGCGACCGCGAGCAGGCAACGCTCGCCCGTCTGAAGGAAGAGCAGCTGCGCGCCGACATGCTGCTGCACAACATCTTCCCGGCGAGCGTCGTGAAGCGGCTCGGGGAGGGGGAGGGCATCATCGCCGACCATTTCACCGACGTCGCCGTGCTGTTCTGCGATCTCGTCGGCTTCACGCAGCTCGCCTCGACCTTGTCGCCGATCGAGACGCTGCAGATGTTGAACCGTATCTTCTCTGGCTTCGACGCGCTGGCCGAGCGAAACGGGGTGGAGAAGATCAAGACCGTCGGCGATGCCTATCTGCTCGTCGCCGGCATTCCGGACCCGGTGTCGGACCCGGCCTTCCGGGTCGTGACCATGGCGCGGGAGATGGAGAGTGTGCTGCAGACCATCGACCATGCCGCTTCGCTGCGCTTGCGCATCGGCATCAGCAAGGGGCCGGCGGCGGCCGGCGTCGTCGGCAGCCGCAAACTTTTCTACGACGTCTGGGGCCATACGGTGAACCTTGCGAGCCGCCTCGAAGGCCTTTGTACCCCCGGCCGGATTCTCGTCTCGGCCGCAGTTCGCTCGGCGCTCGAAGGGCGAGTCGATTTCGAGCCGAACGACCCGGTCGAGGTCCGCGGCATCGGGGCGATCGACACCTACTATCTCAGCTGACCGTTCGCACTGCCGTTTCACCCGTCATCGCGCGGATCGCCAATTCCCTTTCCCCCGCCAGCGCCTAACTGCTGCAGCAATCGCCTTCCGGAGAACGTCGTGGACATCGTCACATCGCAAATGCTGAAGCGGGCACTACCGCTGTTCACCACCTTCGCCGTCGGTGTGCTGATCCTCGTGGTCTCGGCCATCCTCTATCTCGGCCGCGAGATCTTCGTGCCCTTTGCGCTGGCCATCCTCCTCAGCTTCGCGCTCGCGCCGATCGTCAACGGACTGCAGCGGATGCGGCTGCCTCAGGGACTGGCGATCATCGGCGCGGTGATCGTCGCCCTCGTCGGGATCATCGCCGCCGGGGTGGTGATCGCCAACCAGCTGGCGGCACTGGCGGCCGAGCTTCCGACCTACCAGAAGACCATGCAGGAGAAGATCCAGGGTCTCGCGAGCTCGACCGAGGGCACCGGCCCCATGGCACGGGGCTTTCGTACCATCCAAGAGCTGATGGCGGACTTCGAGACCCTCGGGTCGAACGATACGGTGAAGGATGCCGCCGCGCAGACCAAGCCGATGATGGTGCAGCTCGACACCGGCGGCAACAGCCTGTCGACAATCTCGACCATCGTATCGCCGCTGCTGCATCCGCTGGCGATGATCGGTATCGTCCTCGTCTTCGCCTGCTTCATTCTCGCCCAGCGTGAGGATCTGAGAAACCGTTTCATCCGCCTTGCCGGCACCGACGACCTTCAGCAAACCACCGGGGCGATCGACGACGCCGCTCGCCGCCTCAGCCGGCTGCTGCTGACCCAGCTGATCGTCAACGTGACCTTCGGCATCGTCATCGGGACAGGCCTCTACTTCATCGGCGTGCCCAGCCCGTTCCTCTGGGGCATTCTCGCCGGCATCATGCGCTTCGTGCCGTATATCGGCGCGTTCATCGGCGCCGCGTTGCCACTTGCGCTGGCCTTTGCGGTCGACCCCGGCTGGAGCATGACGATCTGGGTGATCGTGCTGTTCCTCGCGGTCGAGCCAATCCTTGGCCATGTCATCGAGCCATTGCTCTACGGCCACACCAGCGGCCTGTCGCCGATTGCGGTGATCCTGGCCGCTGCGTTGTGGGCCTTGCTCTGGGGTCCGGTGGGTCTCGTCCTCGCCACCCCGCTGACGATCTGCCTCGTGGTAATGGGGCGCCACATTCCGCGTCTCTCGACGATCGACGTGATCTTCGGCGACCGGCCGGCACTGTCACCCCCGCAGATCTTCTACCAGCGCATGCTGACCGGCTCGACCCGTGAAGCAGGAGACCAGGCGCGTGCCTTCCTGCGCGAGCGGGCGCTGGCGACCTATTATGACGAGATCGCCGTGGAGGGCATGCGCCTTGCCCACGAGGACGTCGCGCGCTTTGCCGTCACCGGGGACCGTCTCGAGGTCCTCAGGCACTCCGCCCTGGACCTCGTCGGTCGGCTCGAGCGGATTCGCAGCCCGGTGCCTTCCGGTGGATCGCTGAACGCTGAAGCGGCCGCAGCCGTTGCGGCGGCAGGTCCGGATCTTGAGGTCGCACACATCGTGCGCCGTCGCGACGAACTGGCGCCTGCCTTCCGGAGCGCGACCCCGGTCGTGTGCGTCTCGGGCATCAGCGCGCTCGACGAGCCGTTGACGGAAATGCTGGCGCAGACGATCCGCAAGCATGGTCTCGGCACCAAGACGACGACCTGGAAGGCTCTGGCCCAGCGCATGCCGACCCCCGCGGAGGCCGATGGCGTCGCGCTGGTTGTGCTGTCGTTCGTGGAGCCGCTCAGCCTCGTGCACCTGCGGCAGGCGGTTCGCCAGGTCCACCGGGTGGCGCCCGCCGCCAAGATAGTCATCGGAATCTGGCGCGAACGGGATCCCGCAATGCTGAAGGAGTTGAAGCGTCGGACGCATGCCGACGCTGTGACCACCACCTTCAACCGCACCCTTGCGGCAGTTCTGGAGCTGTCGGCAGATCAGCCGCTGAGGCTCGAAGGCAAGGGGCTCGATCGCCAGGCTGTCACGCAAGCGGCCTGACCATTACATCAGAAAAAAAGCCACTCTCCGGCATCCGGAGAGTGGCTTTTTTCTTAGAGGGTAGCCGACGCTGTTTCGGACGGAACCAACGCTTCGATCTGTCCGACGAGCTTGGCAAAGTCGACGGGCTTGGCATGGTAGTCGTCGCAACCGGCGGCGATGGTCTTCTCGCGGTCTCCCGACATCGCATGTGCCGTCAGTGCGATGATCGGCATGCGCGGGAGGGAAGAGTCGGCACGGATCGTGCGGGCCGCCGTCCAGCCGTCCATCACAGGCAGGTTCATATCGAGAAGGATGATGTCCGGGTTGGAGGCGCGCGCCTTTTCCACGCCGTCCTGTCCATCATGCGCGAGAATGACGTCATAGCCACGCCGCTTCAGCCGACGGGACAGAAAGTCCCATATTTCCTCGTGATCTTCCACGAGAAGAATGCGTGTCATATGCGTGGCTCCAGTTCGGCTTTGGCAAGGTTCAGTGGCGGATCGCCAACGCTGCCGCGTTGCATGATAACGTGGATCTCGGCAACTAGCTCCCGCAGGGCCACATTGCTCTTCGACAGCACCTGGTCAGCATCGCTCTGAAGCCGCTGCCATTCCTTGGCGGTCAGGTCCTTCGAGCTCAGCACCACGACCGGGATCGATTTCCACTCGGGCTTCGCCCGCAGCTTCTCGAGGAACTCAAAACCATTCATCACCGGCATGACGAGGTCGAGCAGGATCAACGTCGGGATCCGCTCGGCGACTCGTTCGAGGCCAAGCTCTCCGTTGGAGGCGGTGACGACGGGAATGTTCTCCTTGGCCATCAGCGAGGTGAAGCGCTCCAGCGTGTCGGCATCGTCGTCGATGGCGAGGATCAGCCCCTCATTGTCCAGCCGGTAGCGCGCCATCACGTCGCGCAGCCTGTTCCACTCCACCGGCTTCAGGAGATAGTCGGACGCGCCGAGAGAATAGCCGAGATTGTGCTCGTCGATGATCGTGACCATCACCACCGGCACGTTGGCGAGCACCGGATCGGCCCGCAACTCGGTGAGGACGGCCCAGCCATCCATCTTCGGCATGGTGACGTCGAGGATGATCACCGTCGGGTTGATCGCCCGGGCCATTTCGAGGCCCGAAAGGCCGTCGGAGGCGGTACGCACGGCAAAGCCCTCGCGGCTGAGGAAGCGCGTCAAAAGTTCACGGGCATTCGGGTCGTCGTCGATCGCGAGAACAAGGCCGGCATTCTGAGCCGCGCCGGGATCGGGCATGTGCAGGATCTCGGTCTCGTCGACCTTCTCCACGGCGTCAGCGGGGATGCGGATGGTGAAGGCCGAACCCTTACCCTCCTCGCTGCGCGCACCGATATCGCCGCCAAGCAAGCGACAGAAAGCCTTGGTGATGGCAAGGCCGAGGCCGGTGCCGCCGAACTTCCTCGTGGTCGAGGCGTCGGCCTGGGTGAAGCGCTCGAACAGGTTCTCCAGTTGCTGCGGCGTCATGCCGATGCCGGTATCGGAGACCTCGAAGTTGAGCCAGTCCCGCTGCCCGTCGGACGAGCCTTCGACCCGCAGCCGGATCTCGCCATTCTCGGTGAACTTCGAGGCGTTGCTGAGGAGGTTGATCAGGCACTGCCGCAGCTTCACCTGGTCGGTGTGGGCCGCGCCGAGGTCGCCGATCTTCTCGATGACCAGGCGGTTGTCCTTCTTGGAAATCAGCGAGCCAACGGTCGACGTCACCTCGTCGACCACCGTCTCGATGTCGAAGGTCTCGGCATAGATGTCCATCCGATCCGCTTCGATCTTCGACAGGTCGAGGACGTCGTTGATCAGGCTGAGCAGGTGGCGGGCATTGCCCTTGATCTTGCGGATGTCTTTAAGGAGGCCGTCCTCGCCGAGATCCTCGACCTCTTCCTCCAGCATTTCGGCGTAGCCGATGACGGCGCTGAGCGGGGTGCGCAGTTCATGGCTCATATTGGCGATGAACTGGCTCTTCGCCTTGTTCGCCGTCTCCGCCGCGTCCTTGGCCGCCTCCAGCTCGTGCTCGACCGCCAACTGGGTGGTGACATCCGTATTGGTGCCGAACCAGCGCAGCACCTTGCCGCTCCCGTCGCGGATCGGCGTCGCCTGCGACAGGAACCAGCGGTATGAACCGTCGACGCCGCGCAGCGGGAAGGTGTCCTCCCACATCGTGCCTTCGGCAAACTGGCGCTTGAACTGTTCGATCACCCGCGCCTCGTGCTCGGGATGGTGCACTTTGTGCCAACCCCAGCCCTGCATGTCCTCGAGGGTCGTGCCGGTGTAGTCGAACCAGCGCTTGTTGTACCAGAAAATCTCCCCCGACGGTTCCGCCATCCAGGCCAGCTGCGGGATGTTGTCGGCCAGGGCTTCGAACTGCGCACCGGCCTCGCCAAGTTTCTTCTCGGCCTGCCGGAGTTCGGTGATATCAGTGTGCGTGCCAACCCATTCCGCCACTTCGCCCTTGGCATCAAGTGTCGGCGCGGCCTGCACGGCCATCTGGCGCCAGCTGCCATCGGCGCGCCGCAGGCGATGCTCGGTCTTGAAGACAGTCTTTTCGGCGCGGGCGGCCGTCCAGATTTTGAACGTCGAGCTGCGGTCGTCGGGATGGACGGATTCCAGCCAGCCATTGCCGAGGTGCTCGCCCTCGGACTGGCCGGTAAAGCGCATCCAGCTCGCCTGCGGCTGCTCGAAGCGGCCGGAAGCTGGTGCCGTCCAGACGATTGAGGCGGCGGCGTCAATCAGCGAGCGGAAGCGTCCCTCACTTTGTTCGAACCGGCGTTCGGCCTGCTTGCTCTTGGTGGTGTCGATGACCACCAGGCCCAGTACCGGTGCGCCGGCATGTCCTGTCCCCGAGATCGGAAAGGCATTCAGCAGAAGATAGTGTGTCTTGCCACCGACCTCGACCTCGGTCGCGACGTTCGATGTCGAAGAGCCGGCCTTTGCAGCCTTCAGGATGGCTTCGACCGTTCCGCTGTCCTTCGTCTTCGAGAGCAGTGACAGACGGCCGTCGTGGATCAGCAGCTCGGCGAAAGGACGGTTGCGTCGGACGACCTCGAAGCTGCTGTCGAGGAAGCCGATGCCGACCGATGCATTTTCGAGCAGGCTGCCCATGACCTCGGATTGGGCGCGGCTTTCGCGGCGCCGTCGGTAGGCGAGATATGCGAGAAGCAGCGCTGCGGCGACGGCAGCAGCGAAGCCAACCATCTGGAGGGTGCTGGCGAAGCGGCTCCGCTTGAGGTTTTCCGAGATGACGCTGTGCGCCTCGCCGTCGATGACGCCGGCTTTGGCGTCGACCTGGTCCATCAGCCGCTTACCCTCGCCTTCGCCAACGAGGGCGGCAGCGGCCTCGAAGCCTGCGGCCCGGCGCGTCTCGATGACCTTTTTGGCGTAATTGATCTCGGCGGTGACGAGCGCGGTGAATTCGGTGAGGTCGGCCGTCTTCATTCCGCTCCCGGAATAGGTCGAGGTAAGCGAAGCCAGCGCCTTATCAAAGCTCTTCAGCGCCCGGTCGTATGGCTCAAGAAAAGCGTCCGACCCCGTGAGGACAAAGCCGCGCTCGCTGCTCTGGACGCTGGTGACGTTGCTGACGACCCGCTGGACCGCGGCAATGATCTCGGTGTGCCGCGTGCTGGAGGCCGTCGCCCTGCGCATATCGATGACCGTCCAGCCGAAAGCGGCGACGGCGATGATGAGGAGTGCTGCCGCACCCGCCATCCTCCAACCGGGTCCGATGGGAAGACCGCGGAAGCGGGCGGCTTTGGGAATTGATGCGTTCACGCGATGCCCTCGGGAAAATGACTGCCACGCGGGCATAATCACCAGCTAGACCAATAGCGGACAATGGAAAGGCTTTCGCAGCGAGATCAGCTCCTGCGGGCCGTCACACACTGCTTCACATCGAATTGCCAGGACGCGTTTCCTGCCATTTCGTTCGTCGAGCGAAGCGTTTCTGCACCGCACAGCGTGAACCAACCGGCCCCGAGCGCATTCTTAAACCCGAGGACATCATGTCCGCAGCTGATGGAGAATGACCATGGGTAGCACTTCCGACAAGATTTCGGGCCTCGCCAATGAAGCCGCCGGCAATGTGAAGCAGGCAGCTGGCAAGGTTACCGGCAACGACCGCCTTCAGGCCGACGGCAAGGCGCAGGAGCTCAAGGGCGAAGCGCAGCAGGCAGTTGGCGACACCAAGGCTGCGGTCAAGAAAGGCGCGGACGACGTATCGGATGCGGCACACCGCAAGCTCTGATCAGAAGTTGCTAGATGCGAAGCCGGGATCCGAAAGGGTCCCGGCTTTTTTTGTGTGCCAGACCGGCAGCGAAGCTGACGGTGCGGGCAGAGTCGCCAGTGGTCAGCGGCAGATCGTCTTGTAGCGGTCCGGCGGGCCCTTCACCAACTCGCTCGTGCAGTCGAGGCTGGTTTTCAGGGCGCGGCGATTGGCGATCGGCGACATCCGCGTTCCCGATCGACGCTGTGGTCGTATCGCAGTCCGCTCCACAGCTGTGGCCGGGCCGGGCCCGCTCACGCTGGGCGACAGTGGAGCGGCAGCCGACACGCCGTCACGCTGCTCGCAATAGCGCGGGTCTTCCCCGCGCGCCCGCAAGCTGTCCGCCAGTCGCCGACGCTCCCCAGCCGCGTCATAGCCGTCGAGGGCCTTCCGCCAAGCCAGGCAGATATACTCGGTCGAGTTCTCGGAGGAACCCACACTGCCCAGTTCCGGCACGAGGCGCGGAGATGATGCGGGGCTGCAGCCGCTGAGGACGGCAAGGACAAGGATGGAGGCAGTCAACGGTCGTCGCATGGGGCAAGTCTTGCAACGAAAGACCGGACGCCAAAAGGGGGAGGCCGCACTTTTATTCGCAGCTACTAGCCGTTTCTCGCAATTATCTACGACGTGCCTGATCATGGAGTGTTCTGGCGGTGGTAGGCCGAAGGCATTCCCTGCTGGTCCGACCTAAAGCCGCTGCATGTCCGCCAGGCGAGCCAGTTCGTTTGGACGCTCGCTGTGGCCGATGCCGGCCGCTTTCATGCCGAGGAGCATGATGAACAAAGCAAGGCACATGATCGCCCGGAACGCGATCTTGCGCAGCACAACGGAGGTCCAAGCCCGGCTGAAGAGATAGCCGGAGCCGGCGAAGACGACCGAGACAAAGCTGAGGTAATACAGGACCGTCAGAAACATTCGGGCGCTGTGCGTATCGTTCTCGTCGATGGCGAGAATGAAGCTTGCGACAAGCGCGAGCATTACGAGATCAAGCAGGAACTGCCAGTGCGCCACCGCCTTCGCATGCAGATGCTCGAAGGCCTGTGCGCCGGCATTGCCCATATTGACCCGGCGCGCCACCACGCAGAGGGTCGCGGTCAGCAGCGTGGGAAAGACCAGCAGGAGCGGCGCGATGTAGGGCATCATTCTTTTCCGGCATTGATTAGCCGGAACTGTAGCTGGCGCTTGTAAACTTCCTGGAAACGAAAACGGTGGCGTTTTGCTTGCCGTATTCAGGCTGAATTGACTAAAATCATTGCTTTTCGGCCGGCGTAAACCGTCGGCCGCAGTATTCCCACCAAGTTTTCCGTTTCAGTGGGCGTTCGACGGCTGCTTGGCGCGCGCCACGATCTGCGTCGGGTTGACGAAGCGCAGCGCAAGGACCAGCCAGAACAGCGTCGTCACCATGTAGACCACGGCCATCGCGTCGATCGACTGCGAAGCGCGAACCCCGGAGGCGAAGACGGCGTAGTAGAGCGAGACCACCAGCGTCTGGCTGGTCGGGCCGGCGACGAGGAAAGTCAGCTCGAACATCGCAATGGTGCGCACTAGCACCAGCAGCAGCGCGGCCAGCATGCCCGGCAGGAGCAGCGGCAGGAGGATGCGCAGGAAGAGGCTTCCCGTTCCCGCGCCGAAGACGCGCGCCGCCGCCTCGATGCGCGGGTCGATCTGTTCGATGAAGGGAATCATTACCAGCACCACGAAGGGCACCGACGGCACGAGGTTGATCAGCACCACGCCCCAGAAGCCGCCGCCGAGCCCGGCCTGGTAGAGGAGCGTCGCCAGCGGAATGCCGTAGGTCAGCGGCGGCACCAGGAGCGGCAGCAGGAAGACCAGGATGACGAAGCGCTTGCCCGGAAACTCCCGCCGGGCCAGCGCATAGGCCGTGGTGATGCCGATGAGGCCCGACAGAAACGTGACGAGGAAGACGATCTGAAAGGTCACCAGCATGACCTCGGTCAGCTGGAACTCGCTCCAGGCGGCGAAATACCAGCGCGTCGTCCACCCCGTCGGCAGCCAGGTGCCGAGCCAGCGGGTCGCCAGCGAATTGGTGATCACCGTGGCGATGACGCCGAGGAGGTTGAGGACGAAGAGGATCGTCACCGCCCAGATGGCGGTGCGCCAGAGCTTCGAGCCGAGGCCCTTGTCGCGGATCATCGTATCAGCCTTTCGTGCCGCCGGTCGGGCCGCGGTAGAACAGCCGCCGGAGCGCCAGCACCGCCAGCACGATCGCGAGCTGGATCACGCCCATGATGATGGCGATCGCCGAACCAAGGGAGTGGTTGTATTCCTCGAAGGCCGCGGAATAGGCGGCGATCGAGATGACGCGGGTCGGCCCCGCCGGGGCGCCCAGTAGCACCGCCGAGGGGAAGACCGCGAAGGCCTGGACGAAGGCGAGGCAGAAGGTCACCGCCAGTCCCGGCACCAGCAGCGGCAGCAGCACCTTGCGGAAGCGCGCCCAGGCATTTGCGCCGAGCGTCGCCGCCGCCTGCTCGATCGCCGGGTCGATGCCGGTGACGTAGGAGAGGGTGAGGAGGAAGGCGAAGGGGAAGCCGGTGATGAACAGCGAGGCAAAGACGCCCCAGTAGTTGTTGGTGAGCCGGATCGGCGTGTCGAGGATGCCGACGAGGATCAGCGTCCGGTTGAACCAGCCCTGCGGCCCGAGATAGTTGAGGAGGCCTTCCGCCACCAGCACTGTGCCGAGCGTGATCGGCAGGACGAGAAGGATGGTCAGGAGCTTCTGGCGCCGCATCAGCCGGACCCGGAAGGCGATCGGCACGGCCAGCGCAAGGTTCAGGATTGTCACCGGCAGCGCCAGCTTCAGCGTCGCTCCGATGGTGTTGTAGAGGAACGGGTCGGAGAAGAAGCGGCGGTAGTTCTCGAACATCCCCCCGGTTTCGGGCGTCAGCGAGTCCACGAGACCGTAGAGGAAGGGATAGACGAAGAGCGCGATGATCGCGACGAGGCCGGGCAGGACGAGCAGCGTTGTGCCGTCGAAGCCGCGGGCCGCCAGCCGTGTGCGCAGCGATGTCCGGGCGATCGTCCGGGCGATCGGACGAGCCCGTATAACGTCACTCATTGCCGGTCACCGGCGCCAGCGGACCGGCCCGCTGCGCTGCCCGGCTTTGGCCGGTCCGCCGGGAAAACCAGCGTGCGCTGCGGGTCGGCGCGCAGAAGGACCGTGTCGCCGATCTTTACGGCGGCATCGCTGCGGAAATAGACGGGGGCGCCGTCCGGAAGGTTGGCAAGGCCGAAGAAGGCTCTTCCGCGGTACTCGATCGAGCGCACCGTCGCCGTCAGGCCGGGGCCGCCGGCGGACGCGACCAGATCCTCCGGCCGGATCGAGACCGTGACGGCAGCGCCCGGGCTGAGTTCGCCGGGATGGTCGGCCTCAAGCAGGCCACCGCCCGCCGCGATCGTCGTGCGGCCCGCCGCGGTGGCCTGGACGCTGCCGGCGATGCGGGTGCGAAAGCCCATGAAATCGGCGACCTCGATATGGTTCGGCCGCTCGTAGAGATCTTCCGGCGTGCCGGTCTGGCGGATCACGCCCTGGCTCATCACCACGATCCGGTCGGCGAGCGACAGCGCCTCGTCCTGGTCGTGCGTGACGTAGATCGTGGTCGAGCCGATGGCGTCGTGGATGGCGCGGATTTCCGCGCGCATCTCCAGCCGCAGCTTGGCGTCGAGGTTCGACAGCGGCTCGTCCATCAGCACCAGCGCCGGGCGGATGACGATGGCGCGGGCGATGGCGACGCGTTGCTGCTGCCCGCCGGAGAGCTGGCCCGGCAGCTTGTCGCCTTGCTCGCGCAGGCGAACGAGGTCGAGCGCCTGGTCGATCCGGCCCTCGGCCTCGGCTTTCGCGACGCCCTGCATGGCGAGGCCAAAGCCGACATTCTTGCGGATCGTCATGTGCGGGAAGAGCGCGTAGCTCTGAAACACCATGCCGAAGCCGCGCTGCTCCGGCTGCAGTTCGTCGATCCGCCGCCCGTCGAGCCGGATTTCGCCGGAGGTCAGCGGCAGCAAGCCGGCGATGCAGTTCAGCGCCGTCGACTTGCCGCAGCCCGATGGCCCGAGCAGCGCGATGAACTCGCCCTTCTCCACCGTCAGGTCGATGCCGTCGAGCGCGGTATAGGCGCCAAAACTGCGGCGCAGGCCGACCAGCTCGAGCCGGCCGCTGTCGGCAACGGCCAGCGCGGCGCCCGCGCGGGGGGAGGAGGTGGCGTTCATATCAGTCCTTGGATCAGGCAAAGCGGCGGGGCATCGGCCAGAGAGGATGGGGCCGCCGGAGAGGGCGGCCCCAAAGGGCTCAGCTCTTCTTGGCGCCGATGCGCTCGTCCCAGATGCGGAACGCGGCGACGATCTTGTCGGGGTCGAGCGGCACTTCCAGAGGCGTCTCGGCGATCCACTTGTCGTATTCCGGCCGGCCGAACTCCTTGATCGCGTCCTGGCTCTCCTGCGGCGCCATCGACAGCGGCACGTCCTTCACCGCGGGGCCCGGGTAGAAATAACCCTGGTCGTAGGCATAGGCCTGGCTCTCCGGCGTCATCATGAAGTTCATAAGGTCGAGGAGGACGGCGAGCTTTTCTTCCGAGACGCCCTTCGGCACGACCATGTAGTGGGCGTCGGTCACCCAATGGAAGCCGGCGAGCGTGCCGACCTTGGCCTCCGCCGGCACGATGCCGAGGACGCGCGGGTTGATGTCCCAGCCGGTGGTCGACACGACGATGTCGCGGGTGCCTTCGCCGAACTCGCGCATCGTCTGCGTGGTGCCGGTGGCGTAGTACTCGATGTTCTCGCCGAGCGCCTCGAGGAAGGTCCAGGTCTTCTCCCAACCCTTTTCGGGGTCGCGCGGGTCGCTGTCGCCGAGAATGTAGGGCAAGCCCATCAGGAAGGTGCGGCCGGGGCCGGAATTGGCGGGGCGGGCGTAGATGAACTTGTTCGGGTTGGCCTTGGTATAGGCGAGGAGTTCTTCGGCGCTGGTCGGCGGCGTCGCGACGCGGTCCGGCATGTACTCGATCAGCGGGCCGGAGGGGTAATAGGAGACGACGACGCCGCGGTCCTTGGCCATCGCCTGCATCTTGAACGCCTGCGGGATCAGGATGGATTCAAGGTTCGGCAGGTCCGCCTTGTAGGGCGAGAGGTCGGTCCAGATGTCCTGGTCGAGGCCGGCCGAGAGCGCGTCGGTGCCGGTCAGCACAAGGTCGATGTCGAGCCGGCCCGCGGCCTGCTGAGCCTTGAGCTTGGAAGGCAGTTCGGGCGCCGGCGCCTTGGTGAAGGCGATGCGGCTCGCCCATTCGGGCTTCGCCTCGGTGTAGCGCTGCATGGCGGCCTGCGTCAGCGCGAGGTTGCCGGCGACGTCGACGACGGTGATCGTCACCGGGCTCGACGGCGCCTTCAGCGCGGCGAAGGCCTTGCCGCCGAACGGCAGTAGCGAAGCTCCGGCCAGCGCGGCGGAGCCCCCGATGAGATGTCTGCGGTTGATGCGCATGGTGTGTTTCCTCCCAGAAACACCGATCGGCCTCCCGGCCGCCGGTCCGTTGTCAGGTTGTCGTCACAGGCGGTAGGCGTCCTTCGCCAAGCGGTAGGCGAGATCGTGGGCGACTTCCTTCGCCTCGTCCTCGTCCAGCCGGTGGTCGGCGACGAGGCGGGCGAGGCAGGCGCAGTCGACCCTCCGCGCCATGTCGTGGCGGGCGGGGATCGAAAGAAAGGCGCGGGTGTCATCGTTGAACCCGACGGTGTTGTAGAAGCCGGCGGTCTCGGTCGCCGTCTCGCGGAAGCGGCGCATGCCCTCGGGGCTGTCGAAGAACCACCAGGGCGGCCCCAACCGCAGCGCTGGATAGTGGCCGGCGAGCGGCGCGAGCTCGCGCGAATAGGCTGTTTCGTCGAGGGTGAAGAGGATGATGGTGAGGCCCTGCTCGTTGCCGACGGCGTCGAGCAGCGGCTTCAGCGCATGGACGTAGCCGGTGGGGCCGGGGATGTCGGCGCCCTTGTCGAAGCCGAAGCGGGCGAAGACGCCGGCATTGTGGTTGCGCACCGATCCCGGATGGATCTGCATCACCAGCCCGTCGGCAACGCTCATCCGCGCCATCTCCGTCAGCATCTGCGCGCGGAAGGTCTCGGCCTGGTCAGGCGTTGCCGCCCCCGCCACGATCGCGTCGAATAGCGCGGCGGCGTCGGCGGGCGCGAGATCGGCGGTGCGGGCGGTGGGATGGCCGTGGTCGGTCGCGGTGGCGCCGTTGGCAATGAAGAAGGCCCGCCGGCGACGGTGCGCCTCGAGATAGCCGGCATAGCTCGTCGGCTGGCCCTCGATCGCCAGGAACCGCTGCAGCGCGTCGGCAAAGCCCGGCCGCTCGGGGTCGACCACGGCGTCCGGCCGGTAGGTCGGCAGCACCCGTCCGGCCCAGCCGGACGCCCTGATCCGGCGGTGCAGCGACAGGTCGTCGGTCGCCGGATCCGTGGTCGAGATCGCCTGGATGCCGAACCGGTCGAACAAAGCGCGCGGCCTGAGGGCGTCGGTCGGCAAGGCCTCGGCGATGCGGTCGTAGAGAGTGTCGGCATTCTCCGCCGTCAGCCGGTCCTCGATGCCGAACACGCTTTCCAGCGCATGCTCGAACCAGAGCCGCGAGGGCGTCCCGCGGAACAGCCGGTAGTGCTCGGCGAAAATCCGCCAGATCGCCCGCCCGTCGGTCTCGGTCGGCCCGCCGTCGCTGCGCGGAATGCCGAGCTTTTCCAGCGGCACGCCCTGCGAATAGAGCATGCGGAAGATGTAGTGGTCGGGCACAACGAAGAGCTGGGCGGGATCGCTGAACGGCGTGTTGTCTGCGTACCAGGACGGCTCGGTATGGCCGTGCGGCGACAGGATCGGCAGGGCCGCGACCTCGCCGTAGAGGCGCCGGGCGATCGCCCGCGCGTCCGCCTCGATCGGAAACAGCCGATCCGGGTGCAGCGCCATCCCCGTCTCCTCCCACATCCGCCGCGCCGGCGGCTTATTCCTGCTGGGCGCCTTGGCGGTCGCTCTTGGCAGGACCATTGCGCTGATATATTAGAATGTCAACCAAGAGATGAGGGAGACGTCAGTGCCGGATGGATATGTCGCTCCCGGAGGGCATGGCGCGGGCAGCGGCAAGACGGCGGCGGGGCGGCCGCAGCGGATCACCTCGGCCGGCCTGATCTACGCGACGCTGCTCTCCGAGATCGTCGCGCTGGAACTCGCCCCCGGCACGCCCCTGCAGGAAAAGATGCTGGTCGAGCGCTTCGGGGTCAGCCGGACGCCGGTGCGCGAGGCCGTTCTGCGGCTGGCTGAAATGGGGCTCGTCGACATCTTCCCGCAATCCGGCACCTTCGTCTCGCGGGTGCCGGTCAATGCCATTCCCGAGGCCGTGCTGGTGCGCCAGGCGCTCGAGGGCATCACCGTTTCCGCCGCGGCCCGCTCGACGGCGGCCGACCGGGGCCGGCGGCTCGACGCGATCATCGCGCGGCAGCGGCTGATGGACGAGATCGGCGACCTCGGCGGTTTTCACGAGGCCGATGAGGCGTTCCATGCCGAGATCGCCGCGATCGGCGGCCATCCCGGCATCTGGAAGCTCTTGGCCCAGGTAAAGGTTCAGATCGACCGGGCGCGGCGCCTCACCTTGCCGGCCCTCGACCGGATGGGCCAGGTGATCGCCGAGCACGTCGTCATCCGCGACGCCATCGTCGGCGGCGACGTCGCAGCGGCGGCGACGGCGATGGAAGGCCACCTCAACGCGGTCATTCCCGACGTCGCCGAACTGCGCCTCCGCCATCCCGCCTATTTCGCCTGAGCCACGCGCCCTCTATTCTTGTCACTCCGCTCGCACCTCGGGTCCTGCGGCCGGCGCGCCGCCACGGCGAGGGGACGGCGCGGGCGCCCCGTTCGATGCCACCAGAGGAAGATCCCATGCGCATCCTCGATACCCATCTCCACCTCGTCTACCCCGACCGCCTCGCCTATCCCTGGCTGGCGGGCGCGCCGGCGCTGAACCGGCCCTGGTCGGTCGAGGCCTATTTCGCCGAGGCCGAACCGCTCGGAATCGCCTCGGCGCTGCACATGGAAGTGGACGTCGCGGAAGCCGACCAGGCGGCGGAAACGGCGCTGGTGCTGGGGCTCGAACCGCGGGTGATCGGCGCCGTGGCCGCCTGCCGGCCGGAGCATGCCGACTTCCCGGCGGCGCTGGAGCGGCTGCAGGCCATTCCCGGCGTCCGGGGCCTGCGCCGTATCCTGCATGAATCGCCGGACGATCTCTCGGCCTCCGCCCGCTTCACCGACAACATCCGCCGCATCGGACCGACCGGCCTCAGCTTCGATCTCTGCGTGCAGGCGCGGCAGTTGCCGATCGGCCGGGCGCTGGCCGAGCGCTGCCCGGACGTCTCCTTCGTCCTCGACCATTGCGGCAACCCGCCGATCGCCACCGGCGACCTCGACGTCTGGCGGGCCGACATCGCCGCCATCGCCGCCCTGCCGAACGTCGCCGGCAAGATCTCCGGCATCGTCAACCACGCCGCCGCCGGCTGGACGCCGGAGGATCTCCGCCCCGTGGTCGAGCACATTGTCGCCTGTTTCGGCTGGGACCGCCTCGTCTGGGGCAGCGACCATCCGGTCGCGACCCTCGGCGGCGGGCTGACGGTCTGGGTCGAGGCTGTCCGGACGATCGTTGTTGGCTGCAGCGAGGACGAACAGGCCCGCCTCTTCCACCGCAATGCCGAGCGGATCTACCGGCTGGGGTGACGCTGCGGAATTTCAGCTCGGTCATCCCGGCTTCCCGGGATGACGGTTTCAGCGTTTGCGCTTCGGCCTCAGCCGCGGGCGCTTAGCCTCACCCCCGGCCGAGCGTCGGGTGCTCCAGCGTGCGGATGATGCCGCGCAGTTCCGCCAGGCCCTTCAGCCGGCCGACCAGCGAGTAGCCGGGATTGGTCTTCTTGGTGATGTCGTCGCCGAGGAGGTGGCCGTGGTCGGGCCGGAACGGGATCGGCTTGTTGTCGCCCGCCGCCCGGCGCCGGCCTTCCTCGCGCAGGAGGAGGTCGATCACCGCCACCATGTCGGTCCCGCCCTCGAGATGCTCGTCCTCGACGAAGGAGCCGTCCGGCTCGACGGTGACGTTTCTGAGGTGGACGAAGTGGATGCGCTCGGCGAACTCGCGCACCATGGCGGTGACGTTGTTGTCGGCCCGCGAGCCGTAGGAGCCGGTGCAGAGCGTGATGCCGTTGGCCGGGCGGTCAACGGCCGAGAGGATCGCCCGGACGTCCGCGGGCGTCGAGACGACGCGCGGCAGGCCGAACAGCGAGAACGGCGGGTCGTCGGGATGGATGGCGAGCTGGACGCCGACTTCCTCGGCCACCGGCACCACCTCCCGCAGGAAAGTCTTGAGGTTCTCGCGCATCGCGTCGTCGGAGAGGCCGTCATAGTCGGCGATCAGCCGACCGATCGAGGCGCGGTCATAGCTTGCCTCGCCGCCGGGCAGGCCGCGGATGATGTTGGCTTCGAGCCGGTCGATCGCCTCGGTGTCCATGCCCTCGATCCGCTGGCGGGCTTTCTCGATGAGATCGGCGGGATAGCTTGCCTCGGCGTTCGGCCGCCGGAGCACGAAGACGTCGTAGCCGACGAAGCTCACCATGTCGAAGCGCAGCGCGAGACCCGAGGTCGGCATGCGGTAGTGCAGGTCGGTGCGCGTCCAGTCGACCACCGGCATGAAGTTGTAGCAGACGGTCTTGATCCCGGCGCGGCCGAGGTTGGCAAGTGTGTCCTTCCAGGCGCCGATCGCGCGCGGGGCGTCGGCGTTGCCGAGCTTGATCGCGTTCGGCATCATGATGCTCTCGCAGACGCTCCAGACGAGACCGCCGGCCTCGATCACAGCCTTGCGCTCGGCGATCTGCTCAGCCGTCCACGCAATGCCGGGCGCGATCTGGTGCAGCGCCGAGACGATGCCCGTCGCGCCGGCCTGCCGGACGTTATCGAGGCTGACGGGATCATTGTCCCCGAACCACCGCCATGTCTGTTCCATCTTGCCTCTCCCTTATCCCTCTGCCCCGATCCCCGCCCGTTCTGTCCGGGGCAAGCGATCGAGAGCCTATCGTTGCTCTAGGCGCCCGTTATCATCCGTCAGGCCGCCGAAGCGAGCTTCGATCGCGCCAAGGACACCGTTTTCCGCAATCGCGCGCGCGAAATCCTTCAGTTCCGCCACGACGGCGTCATCCCGTTGGAGGTCGGTGCCGAACACGCTTTCGAAGCCGAGGAAGGCGTCGATCCCCGCCTCCGGCGATATTTCCTTCGCCGGCTTATCTCGCCAGCGTTCCAGCATGGGATCGCTGACCTCGAACGGCTGCCCGGCATCGTCGATGCCGCGGCAGGACCGGATATAGGCGGCGATGGCAAAGAGGATCGCAGGCGCGTTCTTGCCGCGCGCGCGGCGGATCCGCAAGGGCGCCAGCAGCCGCTGCGGCACCTTCAGCGAGGCGTCGGTGGCGATCTGCGCGGTCCGGTGCGGCAGTGCGGGGTTGCCGAAGCGCGGTAGGAGGGCCGCGCCATAGGCGGCAGCCGTCTCGGCGTCGATCGACAGCGTCGGCGCCGCCTCGGCCCAGTAGGCCGCGAGGAACCGCTGGACCCGCGTGTCTTGCACTGTTTCCGGCACGGTCTGCAGCCCGGCGAGGCGGCCGATCGCGGCGATCGCCGTATGGGCGCCGTTGAGGAGGCGGAGCTTCATCTCCTCATAGGGCTCGACATCCCCGACGAAGCGCACGCCGCTGGCCTCGAAGGGCGGCCGTCCGCCGGGAAAGCGATCCTCGATCACCCAGTCGAAGGCGGGCTCGGCCATCACCGGCCAGGCATCGGCAAGGCCGAGGCCGGCATCGACCTCGGCGCGATCGGCCGGCGTCGTCGCCGGCACGATGCGGTCGACCATCGAGGAGGCGAAGGCGACGTTCGCATCGATCCAGCGGGCGAGGCCATCCTGTTTCAGCTCGGCGAATTCCAGCAGCACCGTCTTCAGCGTCTCACCGTTCTTCGGCAGGTTGTCGCAAGAGACGATCGTGATCGCCGGCGCACCCGTCCGCCGACGCCGTGCGAGGCCGGCGGCGAGGAAGCCGAGCGCCGAGGTCGGCGCGCCGTCGCCTGCGAGGTCGCGGCGCACCGCCGGATCGTCCCGGTCGAGCCGGCCGCGGTCGACGGCATAGCCCTTCTCGGTGATGGTCAGCGTCACCAGGCGGATGGCGGGGTCGGCGAGGGCGGCGACCAGCGCCTCCGGGTCCTCCGGCGCGACGATCATGCGGATCACCGAGCCGATCACCCGCAGCCGCGTCGTCTCGCCGTCGCGGATCGCGAAGGTGTAGAGCCCATCCTGCGGCGCCAGCGCATCGCGCGTCTCGGCGCTGCGCAGCGACGCGGCGACGATGCCCCAGCCGGTCTCGCCGCGGTTAAGGGCGTCGTCGGCGAACACCGCCTGGTGCGCCCGGTGGAAGGCGCCGAGGCCGAGGTGGACGATGCCGGCGGTGACCGCGCTGCGGTCGTAGCCGGGGCGGTCGACGCCCGGTAGGGCCGAGGCGAGGGTGGCGTTGGAAAGTCGCTGCATCTGGGCTGCCAGTCAGGGGAGGGGCGGAGAAGCCGGACGCGTCAGCCGAACTGCAGGCCGCCGTTCATGTCGATGATCCCGCCGGTGATGAAGCCAGCGAGCGGCGAGGCAAGGAAGGCGACGGTGTGCGCCACTTCCTCCGGCTCGCAGAACCGGCCGACCGGGATCGCCGCCAGCTGCGCGGCGCGCTGCGCGTCTGTCAGCTGCTCCATGATCATCGGCGAGACCACATAGGCGGGAGCCACGGCATTGGCGGTGATGCCGGTGCCGGTCAGCTCGCGCGCCGAGGAGAAGGTCAGCCCGACCATCGCTGCCTTCGAGACGGAATAGGCGGTGCCGGCTGTCAGGCCCCCCGACTTCCAGGCATAGGAGGACATGTTGATCAGTCTTCCCCAGCCGTTCGCCCTCATCCCGGGCACCACGGCCTGGGTCAGGAGGAAGGCGGCGTCGAGGTTGACCGCCATCAGCGCCTGCCATTCGGCGAGCGTCGTGCCGGCGAGCTTGTTCGGCGACAGGATGCCGGCATTGTTGACGAGGATGTCGACGCGCTCGAACTGCGCGAGGACCGCGGCGATGCCGGACGCGATCGAGCCGGGATCGGCGAGGTCGACGACGAACGGCGTGGTGCTGTCGCCAAGATCCGCCGCGACGCGCGCAAGGGCCGCCGCGTCGCGGTCGACCAGCGCGATGCGGGCGCCGGCGGCGGCGAGGCGGACGGCGATCGCCCGGCCGATGCCGCCGGCGGCACCGGTGACGAGGGCGGTCCTGCCGCTGAGTTCCTGCATGTCGGATCCTTTCTGAAGGGCCTACGGCACGAAGTGCCGGCGCTCCGCCTCGGGGAGCTGGTCGAAGAGAATGAAGACCTGGTCGAGATGGGTGACCAAAGCCGCCTCGGCGGCGGCGGCATTGCCCGCGTCGAGCGCATCGAGGATGGCGAGATGCTCCTCGATCACCACCGGCAGCCGCTGGGCATGGCCGGAGAAGCGGATGAAGCGGGTCAGCTGCGACTTCGCCGCGAAGATCGCCGACCAGACGCCGTCGCGGCCGGCATGGACGGCGAAGAGCTGGTGGAAGCGCTCGTCGCTGGCGTGGAAGGCGTCGGCGTCGCCTGCCTCGACGGCGGCGCGCTGGGCGTCGACGGCTTCGCGCAACGTGCCGCTCATCGCGCCCGTCCAGCGCGGCGCGACCTCGCGCAGCAGCGCCACCTCGAGCGAGCGGCGGACGAAATGGTTGTCGTGGATGCCGCCGACCCGGATCTTTGCAACGAAGCTGCCTTGCTGCGGATAGACGTCGACGAGGCCTTCTTCCGACAGGCGCTGGATCGCCGCCCGCACCGGGGTACGCGACACCGCGAACTGACGGCATATCGAGTTTTCCGAGATCGGCGTGCCCGGCATCAGCCGCACCCGGACGATCGCCTCGCGCAGCACGCGGTGCACCTGGTCGGCGACCGAGAGGCGTCGGTCGAGCTGCAGGGTGAGGTCGGCAAGGCCTTCGCCCCCGATCCCCGGCACCTCTGTCGTCCGCGTCGCCTCGCTCATGCCAGTTCCGATTTCCTTGCCGCGAGAATCCGTTTGCGGCTTGGATACAAGAATACTAGTGTCGGGACGGTCAGCGCAAGCCGCCTGCGTCGCTTCCTCGGGAGGAGGCAGCAGAAAGACGGAAAAGCGGCTTGGAACGGGAGGAAATTTCATGTCGAAACGGATGATGCGACTGATGGTGGCCGGGCTGTCGATGGCGGCCGGCCTCGGGGCGGCCCAGGCGGCGGACGACACCAAGATCGGCCTCGTGCCGGGCGGCCCGCACCCCTATTTCACCGCCTGGGAGCAGGCCGGCAAGGATGCGGCGCGGGATTTCAAGCTCACCGGCGCCGACTACAAGGTCCCGCAGAAATGGGAGCTCAGCCAGCAGAACCAGCTGCTCGAGAGCATGCTCTCGCAAGGCTATAACGGCTTCCTCGTCTTCCCCGGCGATTCCGTCGGATCGGTCAGCACGGTGTCCGAGCTCGTCGGCAACGAGGCCCCGGTGATCGCCGGCGCCGGTTGCCTGAAGGATCCGTCGGAAGCCGCCTTCTGCCTCGGCACCGATACCGGCAACTCCGCCTATCTCGGCACGCAGGAGCTGTTGAAGTCGCTCGGCGAGAAAAAGCGCATCGCCCATTTCACCGGCTTCCTCGTCGATCCCAACACCCAGCTGCGCATCGACGCCGTCGAGAAGGCTGCCAAGGAAGGCGGCGCGACCGTCGTCCAGGTGATCGCCGACATCGACGCGCCGGAGCCGGCGGAAGAGAAGATCAACGCCTACCTCGCCGCCCATGCCGGGGAGATCGACGGCATCGTCACCACCGCCTGGGTGCCCGCGGTCGTTGCCGCCAACGCGCTGCGCAAGATCGGCGACAAGCGCATCAAGATGGTCGGCATCGACCATGACGAGGTCGTTCTGAAGGCGATCAAGGACGGCTTCGTTTCCGGCACCATGCTGCAGAACCCCTATGGCCAGGGCTATATCGGCAGCTTCGCGCTCGACAAGCTCCGCTCCGGCTGCACCGTGAAGGCCGACGCGCCGTTCAAGTCGAACGCGCTGACGGCAAAGTTCATCGACAGCGGCACCGTCTACGTCGCCGCCGATGCGGTCGACACCTACGTCCAGTCGATGCAGGCGATCACCAAGACGCTCTTCGACGGCTTCGAGAAGACCTATCTCGACTGCCCCTGACCGAGCCGGGTCCGCCGGCGCCGCAAGGGCGCCGGCGGACCCGTGCCGTTCGATGCTGACGGAAGAGAGTACCGCATGATCCTCGAGACAAACCCGCGCACGCGCCCGGCCGGAGAGGCGTCAGCCCCGGCCGCCAAGGCGGACGCCGCGACCAAATTCTACCTGACGAACGAGTTCGGGCTGGCGGCGCTGATCGTCTTCTTCCTCGTGCTCTTCGGCACGCTGGCGAGCGGTTTCCTGTCGCCATTCAACCTCTTCACCCTCGGCCGCACCTCCGCCATCAACATGATGATCGGCCTCTCGATGATGGTCGTCATCGTTACCGGCGGGCTGAACCTTGCGGTCGGGGCGATCGGCGTCTCCGCTGCGATGACCGTCGGCTATCTCATCGAGAGCGTCGGTCTGCCCTGGCCGCTGGCGATCCTCGGCGCGCTGGCGCTCGGCGCGGCGCTCGGCTTCGTCAACGGCTGGACGGTCGTGCGTACGGGCCTTCACTCTTTTATCATCACGCTCGCGACCATGAGCATCTTCTTCGGCGTCATGATCTTCCTGACGCGGGCGGAATCCTTCCGCGGTCTGCCGCCGGCCTTCACCGCCTTCGGCAAGATGAAGCTCGCGGGCTATGTCTCTCCGCTGCTGCTGGTGACGCTCGCCGTCGCGCTCGGGCTCGTCTTCCTCTACCGCTTCACCGCGCTCGGCCGCGAAATGCTCGCCGCCGGCGCCAAGCCCGAAGTGGCGGAGATGTCGGGCATTCCGGTCGGGCGGATCTTCATCCTCTGCCACATGCTGTCCGGCGCCATCGCCGCGGTCGCCGCCCTGATGCTGGTCGCGCGCAACGGGGCTGCGATCCCGTCGATGGCCGGGCAGCTCGGGCAGGACTGGCTGCTGCCCGCCTTTCTCGGCCCCGTGCTCGGCGGAACGCTTCTTACCGGCGGCAAGGTCTCGGTGATCGGCACGTGCCTCGGCGCCTTCCTCGTCACGATGCTGACCAGCGGGCTCCTGTTGCTGCAGCTTGGCGAGTTCTGGATCCAGTCTTTCCTCGGCTTGCTGCTGCTGCTCGCCGTGCTGATGGACAAGGCGCGCCGCTCCTATCTCGCGCGGAGGAACATCGCATGAGCGCGACGACGCAGAGCACTCCGCTCTCCCGGACGCTGCGGGCCGACTGGTTCGGCCCCTTCGTCGTGACTATCGTGGCGATCATCATCGTCGGCAGCTTCAGCCCGTCCTTCCTGTCGCCGTTCAACATCCAGATCCTGCTCTTGGCGATCGCCGTCAACGCGCTGATCGCCTTCTCGCAGATGATCATCATTGCCATCGGGCAGATGAACCTCTCGGTCGGCGCCATCGGCGGCCTGGCGGCGATCTCGTTTGCGGGGATGATGGAGGTCTGGGGCCTGCCGGCGCCGGTCGCCGCCGTCCTCGCGCTGGCGCTAGGCATCGCCTGCGGCCTGCTGAATGGCCTCTTCATCGTCTGGACCGGCATCTCGGCCTTCGTCATCACGCTGGCGAGCCTTTCGATCTACAAGGGCATCAACCTCGGCATCACCCGCGCCGAGCCGTTCTACGGCGTCGCCGACAGCGTCAAGGCCTTCGGCCAGGCCACGCTCGCGGGGCCTTTCCCCTGGCTGGCGCTGCCGACGGTCCTCGTCGCCGTGGGCCTCTGGTACCTCCTCAGCCGCTTGCCCATCGGCCGCTTCATCCTCGCGGTCGGCGGCAACAGCCATGCCGCCGAGCTGTCGGGCATCACGGTCGGCGGCACCGTCATCTTCGCCCATGCGCTGTCGGGCTTCCTTGCCGCGCTCGCGGGCATCCTCCTCGTCGCCCGCTTGCAGATCGGCCAGCCGACGATCGGCGACGACTGGCTGATCATCTCCTTCGCCGCCCCGGTGATCGGCGGCGCGGTGCTGGCCGGCGGCCATGTCAGCGTCGCCGCGACGCTGTTCGGCGTCGTCATCGTCGCGATCATCACGCAGGCTTTGGTGCTGTTCAACATCGACCCGTTCCTGGTGCAGGTCGTGCTCGGCGCGATGATCCTGGCCGCTGTCGGCGTCAACCGGCTGCGCGAGGTTCGCCTCGCCGGTTCGCGGAAGGGATTCTGAGATGGAAACGGTCTTCGAAGCCAAGGGCATCGAGAAGAGCTTTCCGGGCGTGAAGGCGCTGCGGGGCGTGTCCCTCACGCTGGCGCCGCATTCGATCCACGCTTTGCTCGGCGAGAACGGCGCCGGCAAGTCGACGCTGATCAAGGTGATCACCGGCGTCCACCGGCCGGACGCCGGGACGCTGACGCTCGGCGGCGAGGCGGTCGCCTTCACCAGCCCGCGCGACGCCATCGCCCACCGCATCGGCGTCGTCCACCAGGAGCGCAACCTGATCCCGCGCTTCTCGGTGGCCGAGAACATCCACCTCGAGCAGCTCGGCGGACGCTTCCTGAAGCCGGTCGACTATGCCGAGCTGAACCGGCAGGCGGCGCGCTGGCTGGAGGCGCTCGACCTCGACATCGACCCGCGCACCCCGGTGTCTAAACTCTCGGTCGCGCAGATGCAGCTGGTCGAGATCGCCAAGGCCCTGTCGCTGCGCTCGCGCGTCCTCCTGCTCGACGAGCCGACGGCCTCGCTCACCTCCAGCGAGACCGACGTCCTCTTCGGCTTCCTGAAGAAGCTGCGCGACAACGGCGCGAGCATCCTCTTCGTGTCCCACAAGCTGGAAGAGGTGCTGGAGATCTGCGACCGCGTCACCGTCCTGCGCGACGGCAGCAACGCCTCGCCCAGCCGCTCGATGGAGGGGCTGACCCGGCACGACCTTGTCACCATGATGATCGGCCGTGGCGAGCAGGCGAGCGGCTGGAAGCAGCGTGTGCCCTCGAGCGCGCCGGTGGCGCTGCAGCTGAAGGGCGTGTCGACGGCGCTCGGCCACGTCGGTGTCGACCTCACTCTGCGCCAGGGCGAGATCGTCGGGCTCTACGGTCTCGTCGGGGCGGGTCGCACCGAGCTTGCCAAATGCATCATGGGCCAGTCGCCGGTGACGCAAGGCACCGTTGAGGTCTCCGGCAAGCCGGTGAAGATCGGGTCCGTCGCCGAGGCGGTGCACCGGCACGGTATTGGCTATGTCAGCGAGGACCGCAAGCAGGAGGGCCTGGTGCTGATGCACTCGGTGCTCGACAATGCGGGCATTGCCGTCTGGCGCCAGCTGTCCGGGGCTTTCGGCCTCCTCACCGACGGCCGGATCCGCCAGGCCGTCGCCCCCTTCATCGCGAAACTCGAGGTGAAGACGCCGAGCATCTTCCAGACCGTCGGCAATCTTTCCGGCGGCAACCAGCAGAAGATCAGCGTGGCGAAATGGCTGGCGGCGGGGGTGAAGATCCTGATCGTCGACGAGCCCTCGGTCGGCATCGACATCAAGACGAAAGCCTATCTCCACGACCTCCTGCGCGAACTGGCCGATGCCGGTACCGCGATCCTTGTCATCACCAGCGACATGCCGGAGATGATCGGCCTTGCCGACCGGATCGTGGTGATGAACGACTACAAGGTCTGCGGCGAGCTCGCCAATGACGGGGTCTATGACGGCATGAGCCAGGGGATCATGGGACTCATCCACCGCGAGGAGCAGGCGGCCTAGCCGTTTGCAAGGCGGGACGGTACGGCCCTGCGCGAACGGCGCTCGACGCTCCCGCGCCGTCCCGCTATCTCAGCGTTCTCGGCGCTACGGCACCCTCGGCGCAAACAGCGTCCTGAACGCTGAATGAGTCCCATAGGCTCGCAGCGTCAGGGGCTGGTGGCAGCGGCGGGATCCGTTGCCGATCGGGCGCGCCGCTGTGGAGCAGGACACCAGACAATACGGGCGGCATCCGCCCGAGCACAATCGGCCGGAGCGGCCAAGGGAGGAAGAGCATGGCATTCGAACGACGCCCGGTCGGCGAGACGGGTCTGACGCTGCCGGTCTACGGCTTCGGCACCGCACCGCTCGGCAACCTGTTCCACCCGATCGCCGACAAGGACGCGCCGGAACTGGTGATCGCGGCCTTCGAGGCCGGGCACACTTTCATCGACACCGCACCCTTCTACGGCTCCGGCCTCAGCGAGCGGCGCGTCGGCGAGGCGCTGCGGCGGCTCGACCGGTCGCAGGCGGTGATCTCGACCAAGGTCGGGCGGCTGCTGGTGCCGGACGCCCAGCACGACGCAACAAAGAACGCCTTCTTCGACGCCGCGCCGTTTCGCCCGGTCTTCGACTATTCCTATGACGGCGTGATGCGCTCCTTCGAGGACAGCCTGCAGCGGCTCGGCACCGACCATGTCGAAATCCTCTTCGTCCACGATGTCGGCGAGGAGACGCAAGGGGAGGGGAACCTCGCGCCGTTCGAGACGGCGATGGAGGGCGGCTATAAGGCGCTCGACCAGCTCCGTTCCTCCGGCGCGGTGAAGGCGATCGGCCTCGGCGTCAACGAGTGGCAGGCCTGCGAGAAGGCGATGGACCGCGGCCGCTGGGACGTCTTCCTGCTCGCCGGGCGCTACACGCTGCTGGAGCAGGAATCGCTGAACTCCTTCCTGCCGCGCTGCGTCTCCGAAAACGTCTCCATCGTCATCGGCGGCGCCTTCAACTCCGGCATCCTCGCCACCGGCGCGGTCGACGGTGCGACCTACAATTATGCGCCAGCGCCCGCGGAAATCCGCGCCAAGGTCGACGCCATCGAGGCGGTATGTCGCGCCCACAACACGCCGATGGCCGCCGCCGCCTTGCAGTTCCCGCTGACCCACCCGGCCGTCGCCTCCGTCATCCCCGGCGTCGCCGCACTCTCGCACATCGAGCGGAACTCGGCGCTGATCCAGACTCAGGTGCCGGTGGGGCTCTGGGCCGACCTGAAGGCCGAAGGACTGCTGCGGTCGGATGCGCCGGTGCCGGGCTGAGGACCATCGATCTCCCCCCTTGAGGGGGAGATGCGGGCAGGCAGAGGGGGGGCGCCGAAGGGCGCAACCAACGCAGAACCGGCGACGGCGGGCCGTGGGCGACGGCGGACCGACGTGGGTGAAGGCACGCTGCGCGCAACGGCAGGCCGCCGCCGGGTGCACGACGGCCGTCGGTGGCGCGCTGCTGACGATGAGCAGGCGATAGCGACGGACAAGCCGACCGAGCCAAACCGAGCCGCCGCACCCAGCCGCTTGGTCCGGCGCTCTCCAGACGTCGTCATCCCGGGCTCGACTCGGGATCCATTCCAAACCGCTCAACGCGAACACGGCGGTGGACTTTGCCACTCCAGATCACGCCCCACGCTTCGGCTTTTCTAACGACTTGAAGGTCCACCGTTCGTGATCACGTTCGGCGATTTGGAATGGATCCCGGATCAAGTCCGGGATGACGAAGCGGAGGGGTTGGCGCTAGTTCTGTAAAGGGATGCGACACCGTCGATCTGACGTCTCAAAGGTTCGAGTCCTACTCGGGGAGCCAACTCCTCTCCCCAAACAGAAAAAGGGCGCCCACCCTGCGGTGCGCGCCCTCTCTCACCTTAAACCGTAACCCTTACGCGGCAGCCGAAACGCTCGCCTCGGTCGGGACTTCCGAGATGGTCTTCAGGATCTGCGAGGCGATGGCGTAGGGGTCGCCCTGGGAGTTCGGGCGGCGGTCCTCGAGATAGCCCTTCCAGTCATTGTTGACGAAGGAGTGCGGCACGCGGATCGAGGCGCCGCGGTCGGCGACGCCGTAGCTGAACTTGTTCCACGGGGCGGTCTCGTGCTTGCCGGTCAGGCGCTTGTCGTTGTCCGGGCCGTAGACGTTGATGTGGTCCATCAGGTTCTTGTCGAACTGCGCCATCAGCGCCTCGAAATAGGCCTTGCCGCCGACTTCGCGCATGTGGGTGGTCGAGAAGTTGGCGTGCATGCCCGAGCCGTTCCAGTCGGTGTCGCCGAGCGGCTTGCAGTGGTATTCGATGTCGATGCCGTACTGCTCGGTCAGGCGCTGCAGCAGGTAGCGGGCCATCCACATCTCGTCGGCGGCCTTCTTGGAGCCCTTGCCGAAGATCTGGAATTCCCACTGGCCCTTTGCCACTTCGGCATTGATGCCCTCGTGGTTGATGCCGGCGGCAAGGCACAGGTCGAGGTGCTCTTCGACGATCTCGCGCGCGACCGAGCCGACATTGGAATAGCCGACGCCGGTGTAATAGGTGCCCTGCGGGGCGGGGTAGCCGGACTCGGGGAAGCCAAGCGGGCGGCCGTCCTGGTAGAAGAAGTATTCCTGCTCGAAGCCGAACCAGGCGCCCTCGTCGTCGAGAATCTTTGCGCGGGTGTTCGAGGGATGCGGGGTCTTGCCGTCCGGCATCATGACCTCGCACATCACCAGCACGCCGTTGGTGCGGGCGGCATCCGGGAAGACGCGGACCGGCTTCAGCACGCAATCGGAATTGCTGCCCTCGGCCTGCATCGTGGAAGAGCCGTCAAAGCCCCAGAGCGGCAGCTGCTCGAGCGTCGGAAACTCTTCGAATTCCTTGATTTGCGTCTTACCGCGCAGGTTCGGAACCGGCGTGTAGCCGTCGAGCCAGATGTACTCGAGCTTAAATTTGGTCATCGCAAAACTTTCGTAAGGTGGTGATACGAACCGGAAACTCTCGACCCACGTCGCGCCCTCAACGGGCCCGCGCGGGCAGCCGCACACCTTAAAGCATTTTACATGCCAAACTGCGATGCTGGCTACCGAGCGCCTTGCCGCGCCGGAACTGCACGGCCCTCGCAACGCTTTAGACAGCGGGCATCGAACCCCGATGCCTTGGAATCCGCCTCGTGCTGATTATATTTAGGGCAAATAGCGCAAAAATGGTGCAGACTTCGGCGGTCGGGGTGTGCAGCCCGCGCCGCCAGGGAGGATTATCCGATGATGACACCCGCATTTCGTTCAACCGCCAAGATCATCCAGTTTCCAAAGCGTGGACGGCTGGGCTTTGCTGGCCATCTTGCCGACCGCCAGACAGCGAACGCCGCGGCCGTGCCGGCCTTTGCAGATTTCAGCAGTTGGTATCATGAGGCAGCGGTCCGCGAGGCTGCCGAAGAGGCTCGCAAGCCCTAACAAGGTCCGCGTGTCCGGAGTTTGATGCTTCAGCCGACGCGTTGACGGCTTCGCGCTGCGGTCGTGCGCCAACGTCCAGCGTCGTGCACAAGCGCTCCACGTTTCCGCTGCGTTTAAGCCCCGAAAATCGACCAACCCATCCGCCGCGTCAGCTGCTCCAGCGCGATGCGGCCAAGGTGGGAGTTGCCAGAGGCATCGAGGCCCGGCGACCAGACGGCGATCGACGCCTTGCCGGGCGCAATCGCCAGAATGCCGCCGCCGACGCCGCTCTTGCCGGGCAAGCCGACGCGGTAGGCGAACTCCCCCGATCCGTCATAGTGGCCGCAGGTCAGCATCACCGCATTGATGCGGCGGGCGCGCTCCGGCGTCACCACGGTGAAGCCGGTCGCGGGATTGCGGCCGCGGG
Source organism: Mesocryomonas lacus (assembly GCF_055730135.2). Taxonomy (NCBI): domain Bacteria; kingdom Pseudomonadati; phylum Pseudomonadota; class Alphaproteobacteria; order Hyphomicrobiales; family Aurantimonadaceae; genus Mesocryomonas; species Mesocryomonas lacus. The sequence continues at coordinate 82,732 of NZ_JBUZWE020000013.1, forward strand.
CGGCGAGAAAGCGTCCAGCCATCGCCAGCTGCCGGCAGGACATGGCGATTGCGCAATGGTGGAAGTAGACACCGAGCGTGTAGTCGACGGGATTATCGAGGACTCCGAAGGATTTCATGTAGTTGGCAAGCGCCGCGTTGCGAAAGCCTGTGCGCTGCTCGGAGGCGGCCACCGCCTCGTCGATGGTGATAGAGGGATCGTCGGAGAGAAAGCGCATGAAGCGCAGGATCTCGCCCAGCGCCTCGCGCGGCTTGTGGCCGGAGAGGATGACGTCGGTGACCGCGATGGCACCGGCATTGATGAAGGGATTGCGCGGAATGCCCGATTCCCGTTCCAGCTGGACGATCGAATTGAACGCGGTGCCCGACGGCTCGCGCCCGACCCTCTGCCACAGCCGGTCGCCGATCTGGCCGAGCGCCAGCGTCAAGGTGAAGACCTTCGAGACGCTCTGGATGGAGAAGGGGGTCTCGGCGTCGCCCCCGAGGGCGACATTGCCTTCCGCATCGATCACCGCCATCCCGAAGGCCGCCGGATCGACGCGGGCGAGCTCGGGGATATAGCTGGCCACCTCGCCGCGATCCGGCCGCTGGCGCATCTCGTCGGCGATCTCGCGGACGACGGTGTCAAGGTCGGGCTGGTTCATGGAGGCGGCTCGGCGGCTGGCATGTCAGGAAGGTCGGCCCGAGGCGGCGGAACGGGCACCGGGCAGCATGGCGGGTTTTTCTGGCACTGTGCCGGCCGCCAGTACAGTCTGTAAAGCGGCGCGGGCTGGCTGCACCGCTTTACAGACTGGTCGCCTCGCTTCGGCGAGGCCTTGCAAGGATGCCCCATGAGTCTTGAAACCGTCCGCGCCTTCCTGGCGGAAAACGCTCCCGACATCGCCATGATCGAACTTTCCGACAGCACCGCGACGGTCGCGATGGCCGCCGCCGCGCACGGTGTCGCACCTGGCCAGATCGCCAAGACGCTGGCGCTGATGGTCGGCGAGCGCGGCCTTCTCCTGTGTGCGGCCGGTGATGCAAGGCTCGACAACGCCAAGGCGCGGGCGGCTTTCGGCGGCAAGGTGCGGATGATGACGCCGGAGGAGGTGGCGGCGCTGACCGGCCATCCGATCGGCGGCGTCTGCCCTTTCGGGCTGGCCACACCGCTGCCGGTTCACTGCGACGTCAGCCTCGAGCCTTTTGATGTCGTCATTCCCGCGGCCGGCTCGCCCAACTCCGCCCTTCGCCTTTCACCGCAACGTCTGGCCGGTTTGACCAATGCCGAATGGGTCGATGTCTGCCGGAAGTAAATAGCGAGTGAGTTCCTGGGCTAAGATGCGATTATAAGCATTGGCTCAGAGAGTTCTTAGAGAATAATGGGTGAAGCCTCTCGAGAAATTGTATAGAATATAGGAATATTACTGAGAAACATTATGCTGCGATGCAGCAAAAACTGTTCAAGGGGGTTAGGCAGAGACGGTGCCGTTCCGACAGGGAGGGCAGGGCGCCACTGCCCGGCGACAATGCTCCCTTGAGGAATGCCGATGACACGCCCTTTTTCCAAAGCGCCTGACGATCTCGAAACCATCGCGCGCCGCGGTAGCCCGTTGCGCCGCATGGCGGCGCGCGTGCCGACCTATCTGGCCGACGTAAAGGAAAATCCGTCCTGGCTGCCGATGTTTCTCCTCGCCCGCACCATGCCGGCGCGCCGGGCGCACTGGCGCACCGCCGCCAAGGTGGTGGCCCGGCCGGCCCGGCCCTCGATGTTCCAGGGCGTCGACCGCGATGCGGCTGCGGCCAGCCTGCGGGCGGACGGGATCTTTCCGGGCCTTGTGCTGCCGGAGGCCGTCCATAGCGAGATTGCCGCGTTTGCCCGGGAGACCGCCTGTTTCGGCAATTTCGACCGCAAGCTCGAATTTCGCGCTGGCGATCATGCGGCGGCCGAAGCGCATTTTGGCAAGCCGCTGCTCAGCGGCCATCACTTCGAGCGGGCGCTGGACTGTCCGGCCGTGCTGGCCGTGCAGGAGGACCCGCTGCTCGCCGACATCGCCCGGCTCTATCTCGGCGGCGAGGCACGGATGATCACCACGCGGGTCTGGTGGAGCTTCCCGGCGCCGGCAGCCTCCGAAGCCGACCGGCACCTCGCCTCGCTCGACAAGTATCATTTCGACCTCGACGACTGGCGGATGCTGAAGTTCTTCTTCTATCTCGTCGACGTCGACCTGGAGAACGGTCCGCATGTCTTCGTCAAGGGCAGCCATGCCAAGCGACGGGTGAAGCACCAGCTGACGCTGCTGGTCGGCCATCCCGCCGACGAGGTGCTGGGCTTCTACGGCGCCGAGAACGCGATGACGCTAACCGGCAAGGCGGGTTTCGGCTTTGCCGAGGATCCTTTCGGCTTTCACATGGGAACGGTCGCGAAATCAGCGCCCCGGCTGATGATGGAGGTCGGGTTCGGCGTCTCGAAGCCGTCCCGCCGCCGTTTTCATGGCGAGCCGGTGGTGCGCTGAGCAGGCGGACGCGCTCCCCTTTATGTATGGCTAGGCCGCGCCAACAGGATTCAATCGAATCGTACGATGATTAGCGCAGCCGGCGGATTGTCGGGCGTCCCTTGCGCTGGTATTCCCGCGGCAGATCGTGGCAGCCGGTGCTTCCGGCTGTCGCTCTTCCCGCGGCCCGCAGCATCGGAACCGACATGACACGACCCTTCACCGGCCTCTGGCCCGTAGCGCCCACCCCCTTCCACGAGAACGGCGACCTCGATCTCGAGGGCATGCGCCGGGTGCTCGACTGCATGATCGACCAGGGCGTCGACGGCATCTGCATCCTCGCCAACTATTCCGAGCAGTTCCTGCTCTCGGACGGCGAGCGCCAGACGCTGACCGAGCTCAGCCTCGAGCACGTCGCGGGCCGGGTTCCGGTGCTGGTCACCACCAGCCATTTCTCGACCCGCGTCGCCGCCGAGCGCGGCAAGCACGCGGCCGAGCGGGGCGCGGCCATGCTGATGCTGATGCCGCCCTATCACGGCACCGGCCTGCGCATCGACGAGACTTCGATGATCGAGCATTTCCAGCGCGTCGGAGAGGCCGCTGGCATCCCGATCATGCTGCAGGATGCGCCGCTGTCGGGCGTCACGCTGTCGGTCGGGACCTTGCTGAAGATGGCCAAGGCGGTTCCGCTGCTGCGCTACTTCAAGATCGAGACGCCGCAGACGGCGGCAAAGCTCCGCACGCTGATCGCTGCCGGCGGCGACCTCGTCGAGGGTCCGTTCGACGGCGAGGAGGCGATCACCATGATGGCCGATCTCGACGCTGGCGCCACCGGCACCATGTCGAGCGCGCTGCTGCCGGACCTCTTGCGCCCGGTCTTCGACCTGCACCGCGCGGGCGATCGCGTCGGCGCCGCCGAGGCCTATGCCCGCATCCTGCCGTTGGTGAACTACGAGAACCGCCAGTGCGGCCTGCGGGCGGCGAAGACGGCGATGATGGCCGGCGGCGTGATCAAGAGCGACGTGGTGCGCCACCCGCTCGACCAGATCCATCCCGATACGCGGGAAGGGCTCCTGGAGATCGCCCGGACCGTCGACCCGCTGGTCCTGCGCTGGGGCAAGTAGGGTTCTGCCCTCTCCGCTCGACCGCCCTGTCGGCCGTGAACATACGATGAAAGCCCGTGCGCCGGTCTTGGGATCGGCGGCGGGATGTCCTAGATAGGCGGAGTGATCCGCATTCGGGCGCCGCCACGGCCGCCTGACCCGATCGGCGCCCGGCGCCTCCCATCTTGCAGCGCACCCCGGCCCCGTGCCGGCCATGGCGCCGCCGTCCCAGGAGACATTCACATGACCATTCTCGGCGAACAGTTCATCGGCCAGCGCACCGTCAAGGGCAGCAATGGCGAGCTCTTCGGCATCGAGGCTGCCACCGGCGAGCAGCTGCAGCCGGGCTTCGGCGGCGCGACGCTGGAAGATGCGGACGCCGCTTGCGCACTGGCGGAAGCTGCCTTCGACACCTACCGCGAGACCAGCCTCGAGGACCGCGCCAAGTTCTTGGAGACCATTGCCGACAACATCCTCGCTATCGGCGACGAGCTGGTCGAGCGCTGCATGGCCGAGAGCGGCCTGCCGCGTGGCCGGATCGAGGGCGAGCGCGGCCGCACCATGGGCCAGCTCAAGCTGTTCGCCGGCGTGCTGCGCGATGGCGGCTATCTCGAGGCCCGGATCGATCCGGCCCAGCCCGAGCGCCAGCCGCTGCCGCGTCCGGACCTGCGCCTGCGCAACGTCCCGCTCGGCCCGGTCGCCGTGTTCGGCGCCTCCAACTTCCCGCTCGCCTTCTCGGTTGCCGGTGGTGACACCGCCTCGGCGCTTGCCGCCGGCTGCCCGGTGGTGGTGAAGGCGCATTCGGCCCATCCCGGCACCTCCGAGCTGGTCGGCCGCGCTGTCCAGAAGGCGGTCAAGGATTGCGGCTTGCCGGAGGGCGTTTTCTCGCTGATCTTCGACAGCGGCCGCAAGGCCGGCCAGGCGCTGGTCGCCGATCACCGCATCAAGGCCGTCGGCTTCACCGGATCGCGCGGCGGCGGCATGGCGCTGGTCAAGATCGCGTCCGAGCGCAAGGAGCCGATTCCGGTCTATGCCGAGATGAGCTCGATCAATCCGGTTCTCCTCTTCCCCGCGGCCCTTGCGGCCCGCGGTGCGGCCATCGGCAAGGCCTTCGTCGGCTCGCTGACGCTCGGCGCCGGCCAGTTTTGCACCAATCCCGGCCTCCTCATCGCGGTCGAGAGCGAGGGCCTCGACGCCTTCGTTGCCGGCGCCAGCGAAGCGATGGCCTCGGCGCCCGCCGCCGTCATGCTGACGCCCGGCATCCAGAAGGCCTACTGCGAAGGCGTCGACAAGCTCGCAGCCCACGCGGACGTGACGAAGCTCGCCGAGGGTCTCGCCGGCGAGGGCCTCAAGGGCCGCGCGGCGCTGTTCAGCGTCAAGGCCGCCGACTTCCTGGCCAACCCGGAACTGCACGAGGAGGTCTTCGGATCGTCCTCGCTGCTGATCCGCTGTGCGGACGCGGCGGCGATGCGCAGCGTCGTCGAGGCGCTGGAAGGCCAGCTGACGGCCGCCATCCACATCGAGGAGGCCGACCACGCCGCGGCAAAGGCCTTGCTTCCGCTGCTCGAGCGCAAGGCCGGGCGCATTCTCGTCAATGGCTTCGGCACCGGCGTCGAGGTGGCGCATGCCATGGTGCACGGCGGACCGTTCCCGGCGACCGCCGATGGCCGGTCGACCTCGGTCGGCAGCCTTGCCAGCCACCGCTTCCTGCGGCCCGTCTCCTACCAGGATCTGCCGGCAGCGCTGTTGCCGGACGCGCTGAAGGACGAGAACCCGCTCGGCCTCGTGCGCCGCGTCGACGGCAAGATCACCGCCTGATCACCGCGCTGCTGAACGACGCCCGCCGACGAGAGTTGGCGGGCGTTTTGTTGCGCGGAACCGCGGTCCTGTGGCGGGAATGACGCATCCGATCGGCCGTAGCGAGAGCGGAGCATGCGACTTCGCCAGAGCGTGCAACGAATTTGACGATCGACCATTATAGACCAGTGCGTATCAAGCCGCCTGCATGAGGGCAGTGAGGTTGCATGGGTAAGCCTCGGGTTTCCTTCGGCGGTTACCACCGTGGCAAGCATGTAGAGTGACGGGAACCATCGTGACTGCAGGTCTTCAGATGCAAGGTGTTCGCAAGGTCGTTCTCGTCGTCGACGATGAGCCGCTGGTGAGAATGAATGCCGTCGATATGTTCGAGGACATGGGCTTTGAAGTTCTCGAGGCAAATGATGGTCTTGCCGCGCTGAAGGTTCTCGAAGCACGCTCCGACGTGTCGCTTCTCTTCAGCGACTGTCGCATGCCGGGAATGACCGGACCGGAACTTGCCGAGGTGGCTGCCGTCCGCTGGCCAGACCTGCGCATCGTGCTGGTTTCCGGCTATGTCAACATCAAGCCGGTAAGCTGGCCGCTTCTGCCGAAGCCCTATGATGCCCGTTCGCTGCACAAGGTTGTTGCCGAAGCTGGTAGCGCTTGAGGTCGATCAGGCCGCCGCCAATTCTTGCTGCCTGACGAAATTGTAATCCGTCAAGCGACGCAGACATTTCCCCTCACGTTGGGTAAATTCTCTTGCTGTCCCGACCGACTGTGAAGTCGTCCGTGGCAGGTTTTTCTTTGTGCTTTTGAATTCGCACTTCCGCCGCATGCCATTGTCTTAACAGCGTCTTCTCGTGATCTAGCCACTCACTGCACTAGCGTTCTGGACCGTTCCCGGTCGCCGACGTCCTGCAAAGAGGCTCTATCCACCGACGTTTCCTTCTCGCTGTCGACGCGATGGCGCGGGAGGAAAATCTTGATCGTCGTTCCCTGGCCCGGTTCCGAGTAAATCTTCACGTGACCGCCGGATTGTCTGGCAAAGCCGTAGACCATCGACAGGCCGAGACCCGTGCCCTTGCCGATTTCCTTGGTGGTGAAGAAGGGATTGAATGCCTTCTCGATCACCGCGGTAGGCATGCCCGTGCCGGTATCGCTGACCGCGATCAGCACATACTCGCCAGGCGCGATGTCGGGATGGCCCGCGGCGTAGGCGGCATCGAGATGCGCATTCCGGGTCTCGATGGTCAGTCGCCCGCCTTGTGGCGCCATGGCGTCCCTTGCATTTACCGCAAGGTTGAGGATCGCGTTCTCGAGCTGGTTGGGGTCGACGTGGCAGCGCCAGAGGCCTTCGCCGAGGGCCGCCTCCAAATGCACCAGTCCGCTCAGTGTATGGCGCAGGAGATCAGACATGCCGGAGACCAGGCGGTTGACGTCGATGGCTTCGGGGCTCAGCGGTTGCTGGCGTGAGAAGGCCAGCAGGCGCTGCGTCAGCGCCGCCGCGCGGCGGCCGCCTTCCATGGCATTGTCGACATAGCGCCGCGCCCGCTCGTCCTCGCTGTCGATCCGCCGGCTGAGCAGATCGAGCGAGCCAATGATGACGGCCAGCATGTTGTTAAAGTCGTGCGCGATGCCGCCGGTGAGCTGGCCGACGGCCTCCATCTTCTGCGCCTGGCGCAGCTGTTCCTGCGCTTGCTCCAGTTCGGCCTGCCTCAGGCGGAGCGCGGTGATGTCACGGGCCACGGCATGGAAGTTGTTGCCCTTGGGCGTGCTCACCCAGTCGAACCAGCAATAGCTGCCGTCGGCGGCGCGCACCCGGTTCTCGTGGCGCGCACTTTCGCCGCGCCGCATCCTGGCCACCGCGTCGGCGCTGATCGGGAGATCCTCGGGGTGGACGAGTTCCCAGAACGGCGTTGCCAGCAGTGTCGCTTCGTCGTGGCCGAGCAGACGCGTCCAGGCCGGGTTGACCGACAGCAGCTGCCCGTCGAGCGTGCCGGTCATGAGAAGATCGGGGATCAGCGTCCAGATGCCGTCGCGCTCGCGCGTGCGCGCCTCGACCGCGGCCTCCAGCGCGAGATTGATCGCGGTGAGCTCGCTCAGCTTCTCCTTCTGGTCCTGAATGTCGGCATTGGTGCCGATCCAGCGGACGACGCCATTGTCGTCGGTGACGGATTCGGCCCGCGATACCATCCAGCGGTAGAGGCCGTCGTATCGGCGGACGCGAAACTCCGACTCGTAGCGATCGCTGCCGGCGACCGCGTCGGCCCACGCCTTGCCGGCGCGCTCGGCATCCTCGGGATGGACGAACATCTCCCAGTCCGTCGCCAGCTGCTCGGCGGTCGCGTTGCAATAAGCCATGACGCGATCGTTGACCCAGTCGATCGTGCCGTCGGCGGTGGCGGTCCAGACCTGGTTCGGCACAGATTGCGCGAGCCGGCGGAACTGCGCCTCGCGCCCGCGTGTCGCTGCCTCGCTCTCGCGCAGCGCCTTTTCCACCGCGACGCGCTCGGTGGTCTCGGTGCAGACGCAGAACATGCCGATGACGGCGCCGGCCTCGTCGCGCACCGGCGTGTAGGAGAAGTCGAAATGCGTCTCCTCGAGGTAGCCGTTGCGGCGCATCAGGAACTCGATGTCGCTCATATAGGTCGGCTCGCCCGCATAGGCGCGCGACAGGATCGGCTCGACTTGGTCCCAGATGTCGAACCAGACGTCGCCGAAGGCCCGGCCGAGCGCGCCGGGATGGCGGCCGCCCAGCATCGCGGCATAGCCCTCGTTGTACAGCGTCGTCTGCGCCGCACCCCAGACCAGCAGCATCGGCTGCGGCGAGCCGATCATCACGCCGAGCAGCGTCTTCAGCGCGGTCGGCCAGTGCTCGGCGGTGCCGAGCGGCGTCGCCGACCAGTCATGCCCGCGCACCAGCGTATTCATCGCGCCGTCGGCGGAGAGAAAATCGAAGGGAGCTGCCATGGAAACTCGCTCGAAATGACGGATGGCCGACGCTCGAAATACAACGCGCTCGCCCGTTTGGGCCGGCTATTTCGTTAGCTGAGAAGTCATTCAGTTGAAAGCACGGCGAGGGTGATTGCGGCTGGGACAGTGCTCCAACAGGCCAAGGCAGCCTCAGAATGCGCAATTACTGTGCGGCTTTAGCGATTTCTGCCTCATCTGCGGGCATGTGCGGTTCGCAGGCAACCTGCTTGACATCGCCGTCAAGTTCAATAGGCTGATCCCCACATACCGGCCTCGTCTGCCGGACGGCATCCGAGCCTCGTACGTCCCGCGCGCTTCCCATTGCGCAGGGCGGCGGGGCTTTTTCGTTGGTGAACCCTTTTGCTCAAGCGTCGCATTGATATCGGCATCCTCTTCTCCCGCTCCGGCCACTACGCGGTGCTGGGCGAGACGTGCCGTGCGGGCGCGATGATGGCGATCGAGGCGGTGAATGCGGACCCTGCGTCCGGCATCACCTTCGTGCCGGTCGAGCGCGATCCCGAAGGGCGGATCGACGCCTATGCGCCGCTGTGCGAGGAAATCCTGAAGGGCTCCGGTGCCCGGCACGTGATCGGCTGCATTACCTCGTGGAGCCGCAAGGAAGTGATCCCGGTGCTCGAGCGCTGCGGCGGGATGCTCTGGTACGGCGCGCCTTACGAGGGTTTCGAGGCGAACGAGCACGTCGTCTATCTCAATGCCTGCCCCAACCAGCACCTCGTGCCGCTCTTCGCCCATGTCGTGCCGCGTTTCGGACCGGACGCCTTCCTCGTCGGCTCGAACTACATCTGGGGCTGGGAGACCAACCGGGTGGCGCGCGACCTCGTGGCCGATGCCGGCGGCGAGGTGCGCGGCGAGCGCTATCTGCCGATGGGCGATACCGACGTCTCCCGTCTGATCGAGGAAATTCGCGCGACGGTGCCGAACTTTGTCCTCAACAACCTCATCGGCCCGTCTTCCTATGCCTTCTTGCGCGCCTATGCGGCCCTCGGGGCGGATGACGAACGGTTCCGCCCCGACCGGCGGCCGGTCGTCAGCTGCAACCTGACGGAGCCGGAGCTTGCCTCGATCGGCGACGCCGGCAACGGCCATCTCTCGATCGGACCGTTCTTCCACGATCGCAACGCCATCGGCGGCGCGGCAGGGCCGACCTCGGGGTTCATGGCCGCCAGCCATGCGGCTGTGATGACGCTGGCGGCGACGATCGCCGGTACCGGCAGCGACGATCCCGCGGCCACCGTCGGCACCTTCGCTGCGGCACGCTTTCGAACCGCGCTCGGCGACATCGTCATCGATCCCCAGACCCAGCAGGCCAGCCTGCCGGTGAAGCTCGGCCGCATCCGCGATGGCGGCTTCGACATTCTGGAATCGAGCCCCTCGCTGGTCGCGCCGGATCCCTACCTGTCGCGCTACGATCCCGCCGCGGCGTTTCCACGGGCCTCGCTGAGGGTGGTGCGATGAAGCGTCGAATGCGCATTCCCAATCTCGGCGGCAGCCGCGCGGTCGTCCTGCACCGTGCGCACCAGACGGTCGCCGCGCTGACCCGCCAGCTGGCGGCGATCGGGCTCGAGACCGAAGAGTGCTGGCCGGACCTCAACGCCTCGGTGCTGGGTGCCGACTTCCTGTTCTTCGACGCCGACCTCGGCTTCGACGCGCAGTTCCCCTGGGCGCCCGGCGAGGCGCCGATGCCGCTGGTGGCGCTGATCGGCTCGGAGGCGCCTGGCCGGATCGAATGGGCGCTCTCGCACCGCGCCGACGCACAGCTCCTGAAGCCGGTCGGCAATGCCGGCGTCTACAGCGCCCTCCTGATCGCCCGCCAGGGTTTTGACCAACGCCAGACGCTGGCCGCGGAAGTCGCGTCCCTTCGCGAACGCGTCGCCGAGCGGCAGAGCGTGGTGCGCGCGGTGATCGCGCTCGCCGCGAGCGGCATTGGCGAGGACCAGGCCTTCGCGCAGCTGCGCCAGCTCGCCATGGGCTGGCAGGTCAGCGTCGAGGAGGCCGCGCGGCGGATCAACGCACTCCAGAACGGCGGTGCCGCCAACGCACCTGTGCACGAACGAGGAGGCGCGGCATGAGCGTTCCCGTCGCGACCGACATTGTCCTCCCGACGCCGGCCGCCCCGATCTCGCGCCGCGGCGTCTGGCAGCGGCTGCGCCAGCGCAAGCTCGCCGTGCTCGGCATGGCCGTGATCGCCGTCGTCGTGCTCGCCGCCGTCCTTGCGCCCCTCATCGCGCCGTTCGATCCGAACGAGCAGTTCTTCGACGGCCTGACCATCGAGGGCGCGCCGCTCGGCCCGTCGGCGACCTACTGGCTCGGCACCGACCTCCTCGGCCGCGACCTCTTCACCCGCATCCTCTACGGCGCGCGGAACTCCCTGATCATCGGCGTCGTCGCCAATGGCGCCGCGCTGGTCATCGGCACACTGGTCGGTATCACGGCCGGTTACGTTCAAGGGGCGGTCGGCGGTCTCCTGATGCGCTTCACCGATCTGATGATGGCGTTTCCCGCGCTCCTGCTCGCCATCTGCCTTGCCGCCGTGCTCAGGCCGAGCCTTTGGATCGTCGCGCTTGTCATCGCGCTGGTGAACTGGGTGCAGATCGCCCGCGTCGTCTACACCGAGACGAGGGCGCTTTCCGAGCGCGAGTACATTGCGGCCGAGCGCAGCATCGGGGCAGGGGACGGGCGCATCCTCTTCCGCCACATCCTGCCGCACCTCTGGTCGACGATCATCGTCTACGGCACGCTCGGCATCTCGACGACCGTGCTCTTGGAGGCGACGCTTTCCTATCTCGGCGTCGGCGTGCAGCCGCCCAATGCCTCCTGGGGCAATATCATCTTCGAGAACCAGACCTATTTCCAGGCGGCGCCCTGGCTGGTGTTCTTCCCCGGGGCGATCATCCTCCTCGTCGCACTCGCCTTCAACCTTGTCGGCGACGCGCTGCGCGACGTGCTCGACCCGACCCAGCGGGGCCGCGACTGATGCTGGTCTATCTCGTCCGCCGCCTCGTGCAGGCCGTCGCCATTCTCGTCGGCGTCTCGCTGATCACCTTCGCGCTCCTCTATCTCCTGCCGGCCGACCCCGTGCGGCAGATCGCCGGGCGCACCGCCTCGGCGGCGACGGTCGCCAACATCCGCGCGCAGCTCGGGCTCGATCAGCCGTTTCCCGTGCAATATGCGCGCTATCTCTGGTCGCTGCTGCAAGGCGATCTCGGCCGGTCCTATCTCCAGCGCTCCGAGGTCGCCGATCTCATCGGCGCGCGGCTGCCGGCAAGCCTTCTCCTGATGGCGGCGGCGATCGGCGCCGAGCTGGTGCTCGGCCTCACCATGGGGCTCGTCGCCGCGGTGCGGCGGGGCAGCGCCACCGACCAGGCGCTGATGGTCGCCTCCTTCGTCGGCGTCTCGGCGCCGCAGTTCGTCGTCGGCCTGCTGCTTCTCTACGTCTTCGCCTACCAGCTCGGCTGGTTCCCGATCGGCGGCTACGGCACCTGGCGCCATCTGGTGCTGCCGGCGCTGACGCTCGGCATCCTCGGCGCCGGCTGGTACTCGCGGATGATGCGCTCGTCGATGATCGACGTGCTGCGCCAGGACTATATCCGCACCGCCCGCGCCAAGGGGCTCGGCGGCATGACCGTCCTGATGCGGCACGCGCTGCCCAATGCCGTGCTCCCGGTGATCGCGATGATCGGAATCGATATCGGCCTGTTCATGTCCGGCATCGTCGTCGTCGAGGGCGTGTTCGGCTGGCCGGGCATCGGCCAGCTCGCCTGGCAGGCGATCCAGCGCGTCGACCTGCCGATCATCATGGGCGTCACCCTCGTCTCCGCCGTCGCCATCGTGCTCGGCAACCTCATCGCCGACATCGTCAGCCCCTTCGTCGACCCGCGCATCAAGCTGCGGTGACCCATCTGCCCCGTCCCGTCCGTTCAACCGCCCCCAGCTCAACCTAAGGAACCCGCGTCATGAAGACCCTCCTGAAGCTCGGCGTCGCCGCCTCGGCCCTGATGATCGCCTTCGCTCCCCTCTCGGCCGCAGCACAGGATGCCAAGGCCGGCGGCGAGATCGTCGTCACCTATAAGGACGACGTCGCCACGCTCGACCCGGCGATCGGCTACGACTGGCAGAACTTCTCGATGATCAAGAGCCTGTTCGACGGACTGATGGACTACGAGCCCGGCACCGCGACGCTGCGGCCGGGCCTTGCGGAGAAGTACGAGATCTCGCCGGACGGCAAGGTGTTCACCTTCACGCTGCGCGATGGCGTCAAGTTCCACAATGGCCGGGTGATGACCGCCGACGACGTGAAGTACTCGCTCGACCGCGTCACCAACCCGAAGACCCAGAGCCCGGGCGCCGGCTTCCTCGGCTCGATCGCCGGCTATGACAAGATGCTGTCGGGCGAGGCCACCGAGCTGTCGGGCGTCAAGGTCGTCGATCCCAAGACCGTCGAGATCACCCTGTCGCGGCCGGACGCGACCTTCCTGCAGGTGATGGCGCTGAACTTCTCCTTCGTGGTGGCGAAGGAGGCGGTCGAGGAGTTCGGCGCCGATTTCGGTCGCCATCCCGTCGGCACCGGTGCCTTCAAGCTCGCGGAATGGACGCTCGGTCAGCGCCTCGTCTTCGAGAAGAACGCCGACTACTGGCGCGAGGGCGCCCCGAAGCTCGACAAGATCAGCTTCGAGATCGGCCAGGAGCCGGTGGTCTCCCTCCTGCGCGTGCAGAACGGCGAGGTCGACCTGCCGGGCGACGGCATCCCGCCGGCGAAGTTCCGGGAGGTGATGGACAATCCCGAGACCAAGAAACAGGTCGTCGAAGGCGTGCAGCTGCAGACCGGCTACATCACCATGAACACGACCATGGCCCCCTTCGACAACGTCAAGGTGCGCCAGGCCATCAACATGGCGGTGAACAAGGACCGCATCGTCCAGATCATCAACGGCCGCGCAACGCCCGCCAACCAGCCGCTGCCGCCGACCATGCCGGGCTACGACAAGAGCTATAAGGGCTATGCCTACGACCCGGCGGCCGCCAAGGCGCTGCTGGCGGAAGCCGGCTTTGCCGACGGCTTCGAGACCGAGCTGTTCGCCTCCAACACCGATCCGCAGCCGCGCATTGCCCAGGCGATCCAGCAGGATCTGGCCGCCATCGGCGTGAAGGCCTCAATCCAGTCGCTGGCGCAGGCCAACGTCATCGCCGCCGGCGGTTCCAAGGAAGGCGCGCCGATGGTCTGGTCGGGCGGCATGGGCTGGATCGCCGACTTCCCGGATCCGTCCAACTTCTATGGCCCGATCCTCGGCTGTGCTGGCGCGGTCGAGGGCGGCTGGAACTGGTCCTGGTACTGCAACAAGGATCTCGACGCGAAGGCCGCCGAGGCCGACGCCATGGTCGACCCGGCGAAGGCCGAGGAGCGGGCAAAGAAGTGGGGTGAGATCTACACCGCCATCATGGCCGATGCGCCTTGGGTCCCCGTCTTCAACGAGAAGCGCTACACGCTGAAGAGCCCCCGCATGGGCGGCGACGACGCGCTGTATGTCGATCCCGTCAACACCCCGATGAACTATCGCTACGTGACGGTGCAGGATGTGCAGTAACTGCGGCTATACGATCCACGGCCACCAGCACCATTTCGGCTGGGACAATGCGATCGCGCCGGCGGCCACCGTCGCCCCTGGCTCGACCATCGAGTTCGAGTGCCGGGACGCGTCCGATGGCCAGCTGACGGCGGCCTCGACGGTGGCGGACGTCTCGTCGCTCGACTTCTCGCGCATCAACCCCGTATCCGGCCCGATCTATGTCGACGGGGCGGAACCGGGCGATGCGCTGAAGGTGACGATCGAGGCGTTCAAGCCGTCCGGCTTCGGCTGGACGGCGAACATTCCGGGCTTCGGGCTCCTCGCCGACGACTTCAAGGAGCCGGGGCTGACGCTCTGGCACTATGATGCGTCGACCATGGCGCCCGCGCTGTTCGGAAAGCACGGAAGGGTGCCGCTGAAGGCGTTTGCCGGGACGATCGGCAATGCGCCGGCCGAACAGGGCCTGCACTCCGTCGTCCCGCCGCGGCGGGTCGGCGGCAACCTCGACATCCGCGACCTCTCCGCCGGCACGGTGCTGTACCTGCCGGTGGAAGTGGCGGGCGCGCTGTTCTCGGTCGGCGACACGCATGCCGCGCAAGGCGATGGCGAGGTCTGCGGCACGGCGATCGAAAGCCCTATGAATACGGTGCTGACGCTCGATCTCGTGAAGGGGGCGAACCTCAAGATGCCGCGCTTCACCACCGCCGGGCCGGTGACGCGCCATCTCGACGCCAAGGGCTACGAGGTGACCACCGGCATTGGCAGCGACCTGATGCAGGGGGCCAAGGAGGCCGTCGCCCAGATGGTCGACCTCCTGTCGGCACGCTACGGGCTCGATCCGCTCGACGCCTATATGCTGACCTCGGTCTGCGGCGATCTGCGCATCTCCGAGATCGTCGACATGCCGAACTGGGTGGTGTCCTTCTACTTCCCGCGGTGTGTGTTCGAATGATCCTCGCCGCGCGCAAGGAGGTCGGCGCCTCAGTGCCCGCCTCCGCCGATCCGGTGTTGAAGGTCGAGGGTCTCAGCGTCGTCGTGCGCACCGAGGCGGGCATCAAGCCCCTCGTCGAGGATCTCAGCTTCACGCTGTCCCGCGGCGAGACGCTGTGCATCGCCGGCGAGTCCGGCTCGGGCAAGTCGATGACGGCGCTGGCGATCATGGGCCTCCTGCCGAAACCGGCGGTCAGTATCGGTGCCGGCGCCATCCGGCTCGGCGCGCTGGACCTTGCCGGGATGGACGAGCGGCAGTTGCGGCGGGTCCGCGGCGACCGGGTGGCGATGATCTTCCAGGAGCCGATGACCTCGCTCAACCCGGTGCTGACCATCGGCCGGCAGCTGACCGAGGCGATCCGCGCGCACCGGCCGATCTCTGCCGCCGAAGCTCGGCGAAAGGCGATCGCGGCGCTCGAAGCCGTGCGCATTCCCGATGCCGCCGGGCGGCTCGCGCAGCATCCGCACGAGCTCTCCGGCGGCATGCGCCAGCGCGTGATGATTGCCATGGCGCTGGCGCTGGAGCCCGACGTCCTCATCGCCGACGAGCCGACGACGGCGCTCGACGTCACCGTGCAGGCGCAGGTGCTGGGTCTCCTGAAGGACCTGCAGCGCCAGTACGGCACCGCGCTCATCCTCATCACCCACGATATGGGCGTCGTCGCCGAGATGGCGACGCGGGTCGTCGTGATGCGCGAGGGGCGGATGGTCGAAGAGGGGCCGGTCGAGCAGATCTTCGCCGCCCCGCAGCATGATTATACCAAGGCGCTGCTCGCTGCCGTGCCGCGCCTTGGCAGCGGCGCCGGGCGGGTGACCTCGCCGGCCACCGACATCACCGCCGAGCCGGGGGCGGCGTCGCTCTCCGTCACGCCGCCGCGGCCGGTGGCGGAGATCAGCGATCTCGTCGTCCGCTTCGACCTCGCCGGCGGCCTTTTCGGCCGGGTCGAGCGGCATGTGCACGCCGTCGCCGGCGTCTCCTTCTCCATCCAGCCGAACGAAACCTTCTCGCTGGTCGGTGAATCCGGCTGCGGCAAGTCGACGACGGCGAAGGCTTTGGCCGGGCTGCTGCCGTACCAGGGCGACATCGTCGTCGGCGGGCGCAACATGGGCGGGCTCGACGCCGCCGGCCGCAAGGCGATGCGCCGCGACGTGCAGATGATCTTCCAGGATCCCTATGCCTCGCTCGATCCGCGCATGACCGTCGGCGACCTCGTCGCCGAGCCGCTGGTGATCCACAAGCTCGGCACGAAGGCCGAGCGGCGCGAGCAAGTCGCCGCGCTGTTTTCCCGCGTCGGCCTGTCGGCGGACCAGATGGACCGCTATCCGCACGAGTTCTCCGGCGGCCAGCGCCAGCGCATCTGCATCGCCCGCGCGCTGACGCTGAGGCCCAAGCTCATCGTCGCCGACGAAAGCGTCTCGGCGCTCGACGTCTCCGTCCAGGCGCGCGTGCTGGAGCTCCTGCGCGCGCTGCAGGACGAGTTCGGCATCTCCTACCTCTTCATCTCGCACGACATGGCGGTGGTCGAGAACATCTCGACCCGGGTGGCGGTGATGTATCTCGGCCAGATCGTCGAGACCGGCACGCGCGACCAGGTGTTCGGCGATCCGCGCCATGCCTATACCCGCCGGCTGATCGAGGCGGTGCCGCAGCCCGATCCGACGCGCCGCCGGGCGGGCTTTGCGCGGATGGAGGGCGAGATCCCGAGCCCGGTGCGCCCTGTCGGCGATCCGCCGGCGCGCGTCACGCTGGTGGATGTCGGCGGCGGGCACCTCGTGGCGACTTAAGGCCCGCGGCTTTCCCGCAGCCGCCGGCTCAGGCCGGCTGGTCGCGGCGGGTGGCGATGGCGACGCCGAGACAGGCGACGCCGACCACCAGCACCGCGGCCGAAGCGAGCAGCGCGCGGTCGTAGTCCGCGGGTCCCGCCACCAGCCAGCCGGTCGCCACCGGCCCCAGCATCTGCCCGAGGCCGAAGCCGGCGGTGAGGACGGCGAAGCCGCGGCCGCCGAGGCCCTTTCGCCCGAGCGGCATGGTCAGCAGCGTGATCGGGATGAAGGTGCCGCCGAACAGCACGGCGGCGGCGAGCGCGGCGGGGCCGGCATCGCTCAGCACCGGCAGCAGCACGCCGACGATCTGGGTGATGAAGGCGAGCGTCAGCGCCCGCGAGAAGCCGAAGCGCTCGGCAATTCCGCTCCAGAACAGGCAGCTCGGCAGGCCGGCGAGGCCGACGATGATCCACACCCAGTTGCCGATCTCTTCGAGGCCCGGGCGTGACTTGACGATGGCGACGATGAAGGTGGCGAAGACGGAGTAGCCGAGCCCTTCCGCCGTATAGCTCGCAAACAGCGGCCAGAACGGCAGCGGGCGGGGCACCCGGCGCAGGTGCTTGCGGGTCTGCGGCGTGCCGACGAGCTGCCGGTCGCCGACGCCCAGCAGCAGGACCGGCAACAGTGCCGCGCAGGCGAGGCCGGCGGCGATCCACAGCCCGTCGCCATCGAGCGGCGGGTGGGCGAGGTGGACGAGGAGCCCGGAGGCGGCGATGCCGGTGCCGACGCCGCCGAACACCCAGCCGATCCGCGCCTCTTGGTCGATACCTGCCAGCGCCTCGGCGATGATGCCGGCGGCCGAGATCATCGCCAGCGCACTGGCGATGCCGGAAACGGTGCGCAGCGCGTACCAGACGGAGAGATTGTCGCTGAGCCCCATGCCGAGTGTGGTGGCGACGCTGAGGATGACGCCGGTCCGGAAGGCGAGAAGGCGCATGGCGCGGCCGGACACCAGCGATACCAAGAGCGAGCCGAGCAGGTAGCCGGCGAAATTGAAGCCGGCGATGAGGCCGGCGGTATCGACGCCGAAGCCGTGCTCGTCGCGCATGATCGGCAGCAGCGGCGTGTAGTAGAAGCGCCCGACCCCCATGACGACGGCAAGCGTCAGGAAGCCTGACAGGAGCAGGCGAAACAACGGTGACACGGGAACAGGCTCCTTCAGGCGACGGGGCCCACCGTCGGTCCCGCCGCGAACCCCTAAAGGATATGCTGTCGGTGTTGAACCGCGTCGCCGGTACTTCCTCCGAATTCATGACATCGTCAGAGCGCGGGTCACTCGAAGCGGACTGACACATCCGCTGAACAGGCAAGTCATTAAAATTCTGAATGAGACCTTGGGCTTACCCATCGAAATCTACGTCCGACTCTCCAGGCGCTCCCCAGGCTCTTCGCCCTGAGAGCGAAGTAGAATTATTCAATTCACCTCCTCTGCTGCCGGCTAGATCCCCATAAAGACTAAGTCACCAATACAATATGGCTTTGAGGTAAGTTGTTATCCGTAAATAATTAGCTGAACGCTCAATTGGATCAATCGATTGTTAGGCGGGTAATGGCATGCTGGAGTCCGTTCTCCCGGAGTGTTCCCATGCTGCGCACCATTCGCCAGAAGATGATCGCCGTCAGCCTTGCCGTCTTCGCTCTCGCCCTCGGCAGTTCGGGGGCGGGCCTCTGGGTTGCCGGGTCGCTGGGCGAGGGACTGGCGGATTCGGTGCGATCGTCCTCGATCCTGCGCAACCACATGCAGGCGGACATGATGCACGACGCGCTGCGCTCGGATGTCTACGCCGCGATCCTCTCGGGCACGCCAGCGGCGGGCATTGCCATTGACGGTGTCCGGACCGATCTCGGCGAGCATGTCGCGGAATTCCGCGCGTCGATCGACGCCAACAAAGCGCTGGCCGTCGAACCGGCGATGCGCGAGGCCTTGGCAAAGGTGGAGGCGCCTTTGGCTGCCTACATCGATGCCGCCGGTCAGATCGTTGACCTCGCCACGAAGGATGCGCCCGGCGCGTTGCGCCAACTGGCGGACTTCAACACCCAGTTCACGGCACTGGAAGGCGAGATGGGGAACGCCGGCGACACCATCGAGGCGACGGCGAGCGCGGACGCTGCTGCGGCGCTCGACGTGTCGACGCTGGGCCGCTCGATGATGATCACCGCGCTGGCGATCGGCGGCGCCTTCGCGCTTCTCCTCCTCGTCTTCACACGCCGGTCGATCTCGAAGCCGATCGACCAGCTCGCCAAGGACATGCGCGAACTCGTCGGCGGACGCACCGACCTGACGCTCGCCGGCGCCGAGCGTTCCGACGAGGTGGGGGAGATCGGCCGCGCCGTGCGCGATTTCCAGGCCTTGATCGTCGCCAAGGCCGCGGCCGACGCAGCTGAGGCGGAGCGCCATCGCCTCGCGGAGATGTCGGCCGGGGAACGGGAGAAAGCCGAGCGGGCGGCGCGCGCCAAGGCGCAAGGCATGGTCGTCGACAGCCTCGCCGGCGGTCTCGGCAAGCTCGCCGGCGGCGATCTCGCCTTTCGCCTCCTCACGCCCTTTGCCGACGAATACGAGACGCTGCGCTGCGATTTTAACGACGCCATGGCCACCGTCGAGACGGCCCTCCGGGCGATCCTCAGCTCGGCCCAGACCTTTGGCGACGGCGCCAACGAGATCGGTATCGCCGCGCACGACCTCGCGACCCGTACCGAACAGCAGGCCGCAAGTCTTGAGGAGACCGCGGCCGCCGTCGATCAAATCACCTCGGCGGTCAAGCGCACGGCCCAGCGGGCCGGGCAGGCGCAGACGGTCGTCGCGAACTCCAAGCAGGATGCCGAACGCTCCGGCGAGATCGTGCGCAAGGCGGTCGCCGCCATGGGCCAGATCTCGGAATCCTCCGACAAGGTCGGGCGCATCATCGGCGTCATCGACGAGATCGCCTTCCAGACCAACCTTCTGGCGCTCAACGCCGGCGTCGAGGCCGCGCGGGCGGGCGAGGCGGGACGCGGCTTTGCCGTCGTCGCCCAGGAGGTCCGGGGCCTCGCCCAGCGCTCGGCGGAAGCGGCCAAGGAAATCAAGAGCCTGATTTCGACCTCCAGCGCGCAGGTAGGCGAAGGCGTGGAGCTCGTCGGCGAGACCGGTCTGGCGCTCGACCGGATCGCCCATCAGGTCGTCGAGCTGAACCAGCTGATCGACGAGATCTCGGCATCGGCCCGGGAGCAGTCCGCCGGGCTCGGCGACGTGAACAACGCCGTCAAACAGATGGACCTGATGACCCAGCAGAACGCCGCCATGGTCGAGCAATCGACGGCAGCCACGCAGGCGCTGGCCGGCGAGGCAGGAAATCTTCTCGCCTCCGTCTCGCGCTTCAAGGTCGGCAGCGCTCCGCGCAGCGCAGCGCGACAGGCGCGCGCCGCCTGACGACCGCCGGCCGGCGCCGCGCGCCGGAACACGCTCCGCGTCAGGCCGGGAGGGCGTCTCGCCGGATCGGCTCGAGATTGTCGGCGAACTGCCTGGTGCATTCCCGCCAGGAGAAGCTCTCTGCAAAGGCCCGGCAGCCGCGCCGGTCGATCGACAGCGCCGCCAGCGCGCCGGCCCGCAGGTCGTCAGACAGCACGGCGTGCGGCGCATCGCCGAGAATGTCCGCGGGGCCGGGCACGTCGAAGGCCGCGACCGGGGTGCCGCAGGCGAGCGCCTCCAGGACGACGAGGCCGAATGTCTCGAAGCGAGAGGGGAAGACGAAGACGTCGGCGGCGGAAAGATGCCGGGCGATGTCGTCGCCATGGCGGTAGCCGAGGAAATGCACGGCCGGAAATTCCGCCTTCAGCCGGGCCATCGCCGGGCCTTCGCCGACGACCACCTTCGAGCCCGGCAGGTCGAGGCCGAGGAAGGCCGGCAGGTTCTTCTCCGGCGAGACCCGGCCGAGATAGAGGAAGATCGGACGCGGCAGGCCGAGGAAGTCGGCGTCGAAGCCGGGGTCCTCGCGGCAAGGATGGAAGAGGGCGGTATCGACCGCGCGGCCCCAGCGGCGGATGTTGGCAAAGCCTTTCGCGGCGAGCCCCCGCTCCAGCGTCGGCGTCTGCACCATGAAGCCCGCCCCGGCATTGTGGAACCAGCGCTGCGCCGCCGTCGCCGGCCGCGGGCTGATGCCGAGTCTTGCCTCGAAATAGTCGCCGAAGCGGGTGTGGAAGGAGGTCGTGAAGGGCAGGCCGCGCTTGCGGCAATAGTGCCGTGCGGCCAGTCCGATCGGCCCCTCTACGGGAATATGGATGGCGTCCGGCCGGAAGGCGTCGATCATCTCCGGCAGGCGGCGTCCGAGCGTCATTGCCAGCCTTACCTCGGGATAGCCCGGTGCCGGGACGGTCAACGGAAAGCGGTCCGGCCCGATCACCTCTACGGCATGGCCCATCTGCCGAAGATGATGCGCGGTGGTCTCGAGCACGCGGACGACGCCGTTGACCTGCGGGGCCCAGGCGTCGGAGGCAATCAGGATGCGCATGCGGGCTCCGTCGGGGGATTTGTCTTTGCCCCCCGGTTGCGGATATGGCTGCTGGGAAGGAAATGCCAAGGTCGCCATCGCAAGGAGTACCGGCCGGTCATGAAGATCATCGTTCTGGGCGGAGACGGCTTCTGCGGATGGCCGACGAGCCTTCATCTCGCCGCGCAAGGCCACAGCGTCGTCATCGTCGACAATCTCGTCCGCCGCGCGACCGACCTCGAGCTCGGCGCCTCCAGCCTGACGCCGATCGCCGGCATCGACGAGCGGCTCGCCGCTTGGCGGGAGACCCGCAACACCCCGATCGATTTCGTCCACCTCGACGTCGCCCACGACTACGACGCACTGGAGGCGCTCTTCGCCGAGACGAGGCCGGACGCCATCGTGCATTTCGCCGAGCAGCGCGCCGCGCCCTATTCGATGAAGTCGCCGCGCCACAAGCGCTACACCGTCGACAACAACGTCAACGCCACCCATGCCGTGCTCTGCGCCATGGTCGAGGCCTGTCCGGACGCGCATCTCGTCCACCTCGGCACCATGGGCGTCTACGGCTACGGCAAGGCGCAGGGCATGACGATCCCCGAGGGCTACATCGACGCCACGCTGCGCTCGGGCGGCACCTCGGCCGACGTCGAGATCCTCTACCCCGTCGATCCCGGCTCGATCTACCACATGACCAAGACGCTGGATCAGCTGCTCTTCCTCTATTACGCCAAGAACGACGGCCTCAGGATCACCGACCTGCACCAGGGCATCGTCTGGGGCACCGCGACCGACGAGACCTTGCTCGACCCACGCCTCGTCAACCGCTTCGACTATGACGGCGACTACGGCACGGTGCTGAATCGCTTCCTGATGCAGGCCGCCATCGGCCATCCCCTGACCGTGCACGGCACCGGCGGCCAGACGCGCGCCTTCATCCACATCCGCGACACCGTGCGCTGCATCCTGTTGGCCGCCGAGACGCCGCCCGAGCGCGGGGCGCGGGTGCGGATCCTCAACCAGATGACCGAGACCCACCGCATCCGCGATCTCGCCGCGATGGTCTCGGCCATGACGGGCGTTCCGGTCGAGCATCTCGACAACCCCCGCAAGGAAGCGGCCGAGAACGAGCTCGTGGTGGCGAACGACACGCTGATGGGCCTCGGCGTCACGCCGACCAAACTGTCGGACGGGTTGCTTGCCGAGGTGGTCGACGTCGCCCGCCGCTATGCCGACCGCTGCGACCGCTCGAAGATCGTCTCGACCAGCCGCTGGGTGCGGCCGGAAGCGGCGGAGTAGGTAGGCGGCAGGGCCGCTGCCATTGCTGCAGCCAGTGCCGTTGGGGGCCGTGCCGATGCGGCCGCCCGTGAGACCCGAGGAGAAGACGATGTCCGAGAGCCGCCCGCCGTTTCCGCCCTTCACCGCCGAGACCGCGACCGAGAAGGCCCGCAAGGCCGAGGATGCCTGGAATCGGCAGGATCCCGCCGCCGTCTCGCTCGCCTATACCGAGAACAGCCGCTGGCGCAACCGGTCGGAGTTCTTCACCGGCCGGCCGGCGATCGTCGCCTTCCTCACCCGCAAATGGCAGCGCGAGCTGGACTATCGGTTGATCAAGCAGCTCTGGGCCTTCCACGACAACCGCATCGCCGTGCGCTTCGCCTACGAGTACCGCACGGCCGAGGGCGACTGGTTCCGCGCCAACGGCAACGAGAACTGGGAGTTCGATGCCAACGGCCTGATGCAGCGCCGCGAGGCCTCGATCAACGACCAGGCGATCGCCGAGACCGACCGCTGCTTCACGTGGGAGAAGGGTCCGCGACCCAGCGACTTTCCGGGGCTCGCCGAGCTCGGCCTCTAGCGCCGGGGCGTCAGGCAGACGGCACTCCGCACCGGCCGACCATCGCTCCGTGTGATCGCGCTTGCGGGCCGTGGGAAGGCCATTGCAAGCGCTTCGGAGTCCGGCGTCGGAGGACCGGCGGACAATTCGGCGGTAGATCCGCATCTGGTGGTGGCTTGGTCCCTCTGCCAAAACGTCAGTCAGGCTGCCGAAAGTGGGATACTAGGCTATCCCGATCCCTCCGGCTGTGCTTTCGTCCCCCCGCGGTGTCGCGGGCGACAGCGCAGCGAACAGCAGGCGCGCCGTGAACAGCAATTCCTTTCTCGCCGGCATCGTCCTGACCGTCATCGCCGGCATGGTCTTCTCGCTCATGGACGCCACCGGCAAGACGCTGACGGGGCTGCTCCCAGTTCTCCAGGTGGTCTGGGGTCGCTATGCCGTGCAGACCGTACTGGTCTCCTCCTACCTCGCCAGCACCTCCGGCACCCGTTTCCTCCACGCGCGGCGTCCGGTGCTACAATGCGTGCGCGGGGCGACGCTGCTCGGCGCGACTCTCCTGATGTATTTCGCGCTGGCGAAAGTGCCGCTGGCGGACGCGACGGCGGTGATGTTCTTCTCGCCGATCCTCGTCACCGTGTTCTCGGTGATCTTCCTGAAGGAGACGATCGGCCTGCACCGCATCGGCGCCGTCCTCGCCGGCTTCATTGGGGTGATCCTGATCGTCCGGCCGGGCTCGGCGGGGTTCGATCCCTATCTCCTCCTGCCGCTCTGCTCCTCGGTGCTCAACGCCGCCTATCTCATGCTGACCCGCCAGCTCGCCGGCAGCGAGGACGTGGCGGCGACGCAGTTCCACACCACCGCCACCGGCGCGGTGATCCTCTCCGTCCTCGTGATTCCGTTCTGGCAGACGCCGTCCTTACCAGTGGCAGGCCTGATGCTCCTGATCGGCACGATTGGCGCCGTCGGCCACACCCTCCTCATCAACGCCTTCCGCCACGCTCCGGCCTCGCTGCTCTCGCCCTTCCTCTACAGCCAGATGCTCTTCGCCACCGCCATCAGCCTGTTCTGGTTCGGCGACGGCCTGCACGAGACGACGCTTCTCGGCATGGCCGTGCTGGTGGGAAGCGGGCTGTATATCTGGTGGCGGGAGAACCGGAACGCGCGGGCGTTGAGGGGGGTAAGGGGGTAGGGCGGTAGTCGTGCTTTCTCTGGGCACGGCCTCTCAGCTTCGTCATCCCGGACTTGATCCGGGATCCATTCCTCTCCGCGTCCGGCGCAGTCCGCTTCAGAACGGGAATGTCCACCCTTACCGCACTCGTTTATGCGGTTTGGAATGGATCCCAGCGAAACCGTTGGTTTCGCAGAGATCAAGTCCGGGATGACGAAGTTTCGGACGTTGCGCTAGGTCTCAAGCAGCGCCGCCTACTCCTTCACCGCGCCCGTCATCGACGACACGTAATAGTCCACGAAGAACGAGTACAGGATCACCACCGGCAGTGATCCCAACAGCGCGCCGGCCATCAGCGAGCCCCATTCGTAGACGTCGCCGCGCACCAGTTCCGTCAGCACGCCGACCGGCAGCGTCTTGTTCTCCGAGGACTGGATGAAGGTCAGCGCGTAGATGAATTCGTTCCAGGCGAGCGTGAAGGCGAAGATGCCGGCGGAGATGAGGCCGGGCACCGCCAAGGGGAGCACGACGCGGGTGAGGATCTGCCAGCGGGTGGCGCCGTCGACGAGGGCGCTTTCCTCGAGCTCGAAGGGGATCGAGCGGAAATAGCCCATCAAGAGCCAGGTGCAGAACGGGATGAGGAAGGTCGGATAGGTCAGGATCAGCGCCAGCTTACTGTCGAAGATGCCGACCTGGAAGACGATGAAGGCGAGCGGGATGAAGAGGATCGAGGGTGGGATGAGGTAGGCGAGGAAGATCAGCAGGCCGCTGACCCGCGCGCCGGTGAAGCGCACCCGCTCGATCGCATAGGCCGCGAAGACCGAGGCGGCGAGCGAAATGATGGTCGAGCAGATGGCGACCAGCGTCGTGTTCCACAGCCAGCCGGGATAGGAGGTCTCGAACAAGAGGTACTTGATGTGCTCGAGCGTCGGCCCGACCACCCAGAACGGGCTGTAGACGGAGTAGTTGGTCAGCTGGTCGTTCGGCTTCACCGCGGTGATCGCCATCCAGTAGAACGGGAACAGCAGGACGAAGCAGAACACCAACAAAGGCAGGTAGATCGTCACCAGTCTGCGCGGCATCGAGTTGAACTGCGACATGCCGACGACGTCGTCGGTCAGCGTGCCGGTCGGCTCGGGATGGGTCTTGCTCATGGCATGGTCCTCGAAGATGGCGTGGCGCGGGCGGCGGGAGCGGGGCGCATCAGTCGCCGCCCCCCTGCTGCCATTTGCGCCGCTGCAGGCCGAAGAAGCTGAACAGGATGGCGGCGAGCAGGAACGGCACCATCGACACCGCGATCGCCGCGCCCTCGCCGAGCTGCCCGCCGGAAATGCCGCGCTGGAAGGACAGCGTCGCCATCAGGTGGGTGGCGTTCACCGGCCCGCCCTTGGTGAGGACGTAGATCAGCTGGAAGTCGGTGAAGGTGAAGAGCACCGAAAAGGTCATCACCACGGCGATGATCGGCGTCAGCAGCGGCAGGGTGATCCGCCGGAAACGCTGCCAGGAGGTTGCGCCGTCGAGCGCTGCCGCCTCGTGCAGCGAGACCGGAATGGTCTGCAGGCCCGCCAGCAGCGAGATCGCGACGAAGGGAATGCCGCGCCAGACATTTGCGGCCATCACCGAGATCCGCGCATTCGTCGGGTCACCGAGGAAGTTGATCGGCGAGGAGATGATCCCCCACTTCATCAGGACGTAGGAGATGATCGAGAACTGCGCGTCGAAGATCCACCAGAAGGCCAGTGCCGAGAGCACCGTCGGCACCACCCAGGGCAGGAGGATGATCGCGCGGAAGAAGGATTTCAGCGGCAGGTTCTCGTTCAGCAGCAGCGCCAGCCAGAGGCCGAGCGCGAACTTCAGCACCGAGGCGACGGCGGTGTAGGTGACGGTGTTGAACACCGAAATCCAGAAAACCCGGTCGCGCATCAGGAATTCGTAGTTCTCGAGCCCGATGAAGATGCCGGGCCGGCCTATCTTCGCGTCGGTGAAGCCGAGCCAGACGCCGAGGCCGAGCGGATAGGTGAGGAAGGCGATGAGGAACAGCGCCGCCGGCAGCATGAACAGGAAGCCGAGCCCGTTGCGGCTCTGCGACAGCCGCTCGAAGGCGGATTTTCGCGATGGCGCGGCGTGCGGTCTGGTGGTGGTGGTCGACATCGGTGTTCCTCGAAAGGGGGAGGGGACGCCCGCCGTGTGCGGACGCCGATGTTCGGGGGAGAGGTGGCCTTTTGGCGCGCTGGCGGCAGTTCGCCCCCCTCTGGGCTGCCGCCCATCTCCCCCTCAGGTGGGGAGATCGATAGTCTCCGACGCCGCAGCTTCCGATCTCCCCCCTTGAGGGGGAGATGCCCGGCAGGGCAGAGGGGGGTGAGCCCCTCAAGCCTTAGCGGTAGTAGCGGCTCGCCCGGTTCTCGGCGTTGGCGATCGCATCCTCCGGCGAGGACTGGCCGGTGACGGCTTCCGCGAACATGTCGACCAGCACGTAGTCGGCCATGGTGCCGGCCGAGGCAGCGCCCAGCGGGCCGGCATAGCCGTTCGGCCGGAGCGTCGAGGACGCCCGGGCATAGGCCGCGTGGATCGGGTTCGAGGTCCAGACCGGGTTGTTCTCGAGGCCCTTCAGCGGCTGGCAGCAATAGGCGCTGGCGCCGGTGATCCAGGCGTTGAGGTTGGCGGTGTCGTACATGTGGGCGAGATAGGCCTTCGCCGCCTCGGGGTATTTCGTGTGCGCGAAGATCGACAGGGTCGAGGTCTGGTGCAGCTCGACGCTCTCGCCGACCGGGCCGATCGGCAGATTGGTGGAGCGCATGTCGTCCATGATCTCCTTCATCGCCGGGTCCTTCTTGGCGGCGTAGTAGACCGAGACGCCGTTGGCGGTCAGCGAGACCTGGCCGGCGAGGAAGGCGCGGTTGTTGTTGACGTCCTGCCAGCTCTCGGTGCCCGGAATGAAGGTCTTGTAGAGCTCCATCGCGTACTTCACCGCGGCGAGCGTCTCCGGGCTGTTGATCGTGACCTTGCCGGCCTCGTCGACCATCTTGCCGCCATGGCTCCAGAGCAGCCAATGGGCGTAGTTGTTGCCGTCGCCGACCGCCTTGCCGTGCGGGAAGCCGGCGGGCGTGCCCTTGGCCTGCAGCGACTTGCAGAGCTCGAGGAAGCCGGCGGTGTCCTTAGGGAACTCCGAGAAGCCAGCGGCCTTCATGTGGCTGTCGCGGTACACCACGGCATTGCCGATGGCGCAGAGCGGCATGGCGATGAACTTGCCGTCGCGCTTGGCGTAGGATTCGATGCCCGAATACCAGCCGCCATTGGCCGCGCCCACGGCCTCGCCGAGCTCGGTGACATCGAGCAGCTTGTCCGGGTACTGCTGCGGGTCGTCGAACCAGCTCATCACCATGTCCGGGCCGGAGCCGACATTGGCGGCGACAGCAGCCTTCGGACGCACGTCCTCCCAGCTCTCCTTGTCGATGCGAACCTCGACGCCGGTCTTCTCGGTGAACTTTTTGGTGTTCTCGATCCAGGCGGCTTCTTCCGCCGGCACGAAGGGCGCCCAGCGCAGGAGGCGCAGCGAGGCGCCTTCCTCGGGCTTGTAGGCCGGCATCGCGCCTTGCGCGAAGGCCTGGCCGACGCCGAAGCGTCCGCCGAGGGCCGTGCCGGCGACGAGGCCGGCCGAGGCGACGAGAAGTTTTCTGCGGTCGATCATGCTGTTTCCTCCACGGGTCGGGAGTTTGGTGGATGCGCGGTCGGCCCTCCCGGGATGCCGCCGCGCTTATGCTGGGCCGAAGCGTTTCTTCCTTTAGGGAAGGAGCGCTTCGAAGCTTTGATCCTGCGCACCGGCCGCGCCGAAAATCGATCGCGACTTTCGGCCGATGCGCGTCGTCGTCCCGTCAGACCGACAGGCGCTGACCGGTGGCGGCGTCGAAGAGATGCACCGCCTTCGGGTCGATCGAGACCGGGATGAACTCGCCCGGCCGCACCGTCACGCGGTCGCGGAAGACGCAGGTGACGTCGGTATGGCCGATCTTGCCGAGCACCTGGCTTTCCGAGCCGGTCGGCTCGATCACCACCACCTGCAGCTTGATGTCGCCGCCGAGCGTGATCGCCTCCGGCCGCGCGCCATAGACCAGCGCGCGCCCCAGCGCCTCGGGGCGGGAGCCCGAGACAGGCAGCACGGTCCCGTCCTCGGTGACGAACTTCGTCGGGTCGTTCACGTCGAGCCGGCCGTTCAGCATGTTCATCGCGGGCGAGCCGATGAAGCCGGCGACGAAGAGGTTGTTCGGCCGGTCGTAGAGTTCCAGCGGCGCGCCGATCTGCTCGACCCGCCCGTCCTGCATGACGACGATCTTGTCGGCCATGGTCATCGCCTCGATCTGGTCGTGGGTGACGTAGACGGTCGTGGTGGTCAGGCGCTGGTGGAGGTTCTTGATCTCGGTGCGCATCGAGACGCGGAGCTTCGCGTCGAGGTTCGACAGCGGCTCGTCGAACAGGAAGACCTGCGGGTCGCGCACGATCGCCCGGCCCATCGCCACGCGCTGGCGCTGGCCGCCGGAGAGCTGGCGCGGATAGCGGTCGAGATAGGCGGAGAGGCCGAGGATCTCGGCGGCGGGCTTCACCCGCGTCTCGATCTCAGACTTTGCCGCGTTCTTCAGGGTCAGCGAGAAGGCCATGTTCTCGGCGACCGTCATGTGCGGGTAGAGCGCGTAGTTCTGGAACACCATGGCGATGTCCCGGTCCTTCGGCGGGAGATCGTTGACCACGCGGTCGCCGATGAAGATCTCGCCCGCTGAGACGTGCTCGAGGCCCGCCAGCATGCGCAAGAGCGTCGACTTCCCGCAGCCGGACGGGCCGACGAGGATCACGAACTCGCCGTCCTCGATGCGCACGTTGACGCCGCGGATGACGGGGTGTGCCCCGAAGGATTTCTTGACGTCGACGATATCGACCGATGCCATGCGCATTTTCCTCCCAAATCTCAGTTGGCGCGGGCTTTCAGCCTCTTGTCGCCGGTACGTCCGGCGGAGCCGGCAAAGAATGTGTTGGCTAGGTCAGCCGCGGCCGACATAGGGCATTTTCGTCGCCATGATCGTCATGGTGAGAACGTTGACGTCGAGCGGCAGCCCGGCCATCTGCACCACGGCGTCGGCGACGTGCCGGGGGTCCATCGTCGCCTCGGCGGCGGTGGTGCCGTTCGCCTGCAGCGCGCCGGACTGGATAGTGGTGGTCATCGCGCTTGCGGCATTGCCGATGTCGATCTGGCCGCAGGCGATGTCGAACGGGCGCCCGTCGAGCGCCGTCGCCTTGGTCAGGCCGGAGATCGCGTGCTTGGTCGCGGTGTAGGGCGCCGAGTTCGGCCGCGGCGTCGTCGCCGAGATCGAGCCGTTATTAATGATCCGCCCGCCGCGCGGGCTCTGCGCCTTGAACAGCCTGAAGGCTTCCTGCGTGCACAGGAAGGCACCGGTGAGGTTGGCCGCGACAATGCTGTTCCACTGCTCGAACGAGACGTCTTCCAGCGCGATCGGCGGCACGTTGGTGCCGGCATTGTTGACGAGAAGGTCGAGCCGGCCGAAGCGGCTCTTGATCTCGGCGAAGAGGCCGGTGACGGAGGCGGGATCGCCGATATCGGCGGCGACGGCGACGATCCGGCCGTCATCGCCGGAGAGCTCGGTAACGGCAGCATCCAGCACGTCGCGTCGGCGGCCGGTGATCACCAACGTCCAGCCGGCTTCCATCAGCGCCTTGGTCATCGCCTTGCCGACGCCGGTGCCACCGCCGGTGACGAGGCCAATTCGGGATGAGGAGGGGGCTTGGCTCATGCGGGTCTCGCTCATGGCATCAGCTCGAGGGCGTCGTGGAAGAAGTCCACGCCGCCGAAATTGCCGGATTTCAGGGCCAGCCGCATGTCGGGGCCGGCAATGCTCTTCAGCACCGGAACGCCCGGCGCGATCTCGGGGCCGAGCTCGAAGGCGGTGAGGCCGAGCCGGTCGACCACCGCGCCCGAGGTCTCGCCCCCCGCGACGACGAGCCGGTGCACGCCGGCGGCGACGAGGCCGGCGGCGATTTCGGCGAAGGCCTCTTCGATCGCCCGCCCGACTGCCATGCCGCCATGGCTCTTCTGCAGCGAGGTGACGGCCTCGGGCGCCGCCGTCGAGGCGATAAGCACCGGGCCGTCGGAAAGCCTCGCCTCGGCCCAGGCGAGCGCCTCGGCCACCGCTTCGGGGCCGGCCAGCACCGCCTCGGTGTCGAGCCGCAGCACCGGCATGATCGCGTCCGCCGCCGCCACCTGGCGCAGCGTCTGAGCCGAGCAGCTGCCGGAAAGGCAAGCGGAGAACCCACCGAGCGCGGCGAAGGGTTTTGCGCCGGCCCGCTCGCCTTCGGGCGCCAGCGCCCGGGCAAGGCCGAGGCCGAGGCCGGAGGCGCCGACGGAAAGTTTCTGGAAAAGAGCCGCCCGGCCGATGGTCTCGAGATCCGCCTCGAACACGGCATCGACGATCGCCGCGCCCTCGCCACGCGCCGACGCCGCCGCCAGCGCTGCCGCCACCGCCTCGGGGCCCTCGGCCACGGTTGCAAGACTGACGAGGCCGACAGCCTGGGTGGACTGACGCGCCAAGACCCGGCGCAGGTCGCTGTCGCGCATCGGGTTGAGCGGATGGTCCTTCATCGGGCTCTCGGCTAGCGGAACGCCCAGCACGAAGAGGTTGCCGGCATAGACGGTGCGGCCGGTCTCCGGAAAAGCGGGGGTAACCAGCACCGCCGCGTCCCCCGTCCGCTCGCGCAGCGCATCCATCACCTGGCCGATATTGCCGGCATCGGTGGAATCGAAGGTCGAGCAGACCTTGAAGAGAACATGCCCGGCCCCATGCGCCGTGATCCAGTCCTGCGCGGCCCGCGACAGCGCGACAGCCTCGGCGGCGGGGATCGAGCGGCTCTTCAGCGACACCACCACGGCGTCGACGTCCGGCAGCACGAGGCCGGCTGCCGGCACGCCGATCGTCTGGACCGTGCGCAGGCCGTTCTTCGCCAGCGTATTGGCAAGGTCGGAGGCGCCGGTATAGTCGTCGGCGATGGCGCCGAGGCGGAGCGTCATGCCGTCGCCCCGCTGGCTTGCCGGGCGATGTCCAGCCAGCCGAGGCCGTCGAGCGTTGCGCCCGCGGGGCGGTATTCGCAGCCGACGAAGCCGGTATAGCCGAGCCGGTCGATCTCGGCGAAGACAGCGAGATCGTTCAGCTCCCCGGTCATCGGCTCGTGCCGCGCCGGAACGCTCGCGACCTGCACATGGCCGATGATCGGCATCAGGTCCCGCAAGGCCACGGTGACGTCGCCGTGCAGGATCTGGCAGTGGTAGATGTCGAACTGCAGTTTGAGGTTCGGAAGGTCGAGGTCGTGGATCAGTGCCGCGGCGGCGCCGAAATCGTTGAGAAAATAGCCGGGCATGTCGCGGCCGTTGATCGGCTCGAGCACGAGGTCGATCCCGGCCTCGCCGAGCCGCGCGGCGGTCCAGGCGACGGCGTCGCGGTAGGCATCGACGGCCTGGGGATCCCGGGGATCGCCGAGCCCCGCCATCAGGTGCAGGCGCTTGACGCCGGTCGCCTCGGCATAGGCGAGTGCCGCCTCGACGCCCTCGCGCAGCTCGCCGGCCCGCTCCGGCAGGCAGGCGATCCCGCGTTCGCCAGAAGCCCAATGGCCAGGCGGCAGGTTGAACAGCGCCTGCGTCAGGCCGTTGTCGGCGAGCTGGCGCCCGATCTCCTCGGCCGGGTGGTCGTAGGGAAACAGGAACTCGACGGCGTCGAAGCCCGCATCCGCCGCCGCCGCGAAACGGTCGAGGAACGGCACCTCGTTGAACATCATGGTGAGATTGGCGGCAAAGCGCGGCATCAGGCGGGCTTTCCGGGTTCAGCGGAGGAAGCGGTCGCCTGTGCGGTACCGGGCACCTGCGAGGTACCGAGCCCCTCTGAAGCGCCGGGCAAATCGACGCCGGCGAGCGCGGCGTAGACGCGCGCGACCGACGCATCGTCCTCGCGGCCCATGCCGGAGCCGGAAGCGGCAAGAAACATCTGCAACGCTGCGGCCGAGATCGGCACCGGAAACCGCGCCGTCCGCGCCATGTCCTGGACGATGCCAAGATCCTTCACGAAGATGTCGACCGCGCTCTTCGGCCGGTAGTCGCCGTCGAGGACGTGCGGGATGCGGTCGGCAAACATCCAGGAATTGCCGGCCGAGGCAGTGATGACCTCGTAGACCCTGCCGAGATCGAGGCCTTGCTTGGCGGCAAACGCGATCGCCTCGCAGGCGGCGGCGATGTGGACGCCGGCGAGCAGCTGGTTGATTATCTTGAACGCGGCCCCGGCGCCCGCGGCATCACCAAGTTCGTAGACCTTGGCCGCCACGGCATCGAGGCCGGGCCGGGCCTTCTCGAAGGCAGCAGTGGAGCCCGAGGCCATCATCGTCAGCTCGCCCTTGGCCGCGCGCACCGGCCCGCCCGACATGGGGGCATCGAGGTAGAGCCGGCCGGCCGCCTCGAGCTTTGCGGCAAGACGGCGGGCGATGTCGGGATCCATGGTGGCGGAGGAGACGAAGACCGCGCCCGGTTCCATCGCGTCGGCGATCCCGCTTTCGCCAAACAGCAGCGCCTCGGTCTGGGCGGCGTTGACGACGACGCTGAACACCACGTCCGCGCCGCGCACGGCCTCCATGGCACTGGCGGCGGCGGTGCCGCCGGCATCGGCAAAGGCGTCGAGGGCAGCGGGGGTGACGTCGAAGCCGGCGACCTGGTGGCCGGCGCGCAGCAGCGAGCTGGCCATGCCAATGCCCATCGAGCCCAGCCCGATGACGGCAGAGCGTCTGCTGTGAACGGAAGGGTCCGTCGCCATGTTTCCTCCCCCGCGGGGGGAAAAATCCTCCCGCTCCCGATGGCCGTGACGGCTCTTGCGGGTGCTGCCTTTTGCAAGCTTGCCTGACGCTAGCCGACCTTGGCAGCGCTGCCAACCCAAAACTGGCAGCGCTGCCAAATATCCGAGACGCCGCCTCGAAACTGTGCAAGATCGGGCCGGGCATGCTCGCCCGGCGGGCGAACCTGCCGGCAAACCTGAACAGGCAGCACCGTGCAGTCAGAAGAGATGCGGAATCGCAAGGCACGCGGCGGGGCGTCGGTGACCATCAGCGAGGTGGCGCGGCTCGCCGGCGTCAGCGAGAGCACGGTGTCGCGGGTGCTGCGCGAGCAAGGCGCTTCCTCGCAAAAGGTGCGGGCGCGGGTGCGCGAGGCGGTGGAGACGCTCGGCTACGTCCCGAACCGGCTGGCCGGCACGCTCGCCTCGGCCGGCTCGACGCTCGTCGGCGTCGTCATCGCCTCGCTCGGCAATGTGGTGTTCCCCGATCTCCTGCGCGGCATCAGCCGGGTGCTCGACACCGCCGGCTACCAGCCGGTGATCGGCGTCACCGACTACGACATCGACCGTGAGGAAAAGCTTGTCGCCGCTATGCTCGCCTGGCGGCCGGCCGCGCTTGTCGTCACCGGCCTCGACCACACGCCGCGAACATCCGCCATGCTGCGCGGCGCGGGCGTCCGGATTGCCGAGGTGCTGGACGTCGACGGCGAGGGCATCGACATCGTGGTCGGCTATTCCAACCGGGCCGCCGGCGAGGCGAGCGCGGCGCTGCTGCTGCGCCGCGGCCACCGGCGCATCGGCTATGTCGGCCACGACCTGTCGCACGACCACCGCGCGGAGAAGCGCCGAGACAGTTTCCTGGCCACGTTGGCGAGGGAGGGCGTCCCGCTGGTCGCGGAGACGATCATGCGCACGCCCTCCTCGATCGAATCCGGCCGCGATGGCCTCGCGCTGCTGCTTGGCCAGACCCCGGATCTCGACGCGGTCTATTTCTCCAACGACGACATGGCGCTGGGCGGGCTGTTCCACTGCCTGTCGCACGGCATCGCCATTCCGGGCGACCTTGCCGTCATGGGCTACAACGGACTGGACATCACCCGCCTCGCACCACAGCCGCTGACGACGATCCTGACGCCGCGCACCCGCGTCGGCGAGGTCGCGGCCGAGCTGCTGTTTGCCGGCGGACCGGCCGAGACGGTCGATCTCGGCTTCGAACTGATCGAGGGCGCCACCGTATGAAAGGGATGAGATGACCGACGAAGCGCAGCTGCGGGACGAGATCGTGCGCACCGGGGCGCTGCTCTACGAACGCCGGCTGGCGCATGCCAGCGCCGGCAATCTCTCGGTGCGGCTGGCGGACGGATCGATCCTCGTCACCCCCACCAACTCCTCGCTCGGCCGGCTCGACGCGAGCCGCATCTCGAAGGTCTCGCCGGACGGCACGCTGTTGGCCGGCGACCCGCCGTCGAAGGAGGCCTTCTTCCACCTTGCGGTCTACGCCGTACGGCCGACGGCGCAGGCGATCGTGCATCTCCACTCCACTGCTTCGGTCGCCGTCTCCTGCCTCTGCCACGCCGATCCCTCGAACGTCCTGCCGCCGCTCACCGCCTATCACGTGATGAAGGTCGGCAAGCTGCCGCTGGTACCGTATTTCCGGCCGGGCGACCGGGCGCTGGCGTCAGCGGTCGAGACCGCCGCCCGCGACCACCACGCGATGCTGCTGGCCAATCATGGCCCGATCGTCGCGGGAAAATCGCTGGAAGACGCGGTGCTGATCATGGAGGAACTGGAGGAGACAGCGAAGATCTTCTTCCTCCTCGGCGACCGCAAGACTTCGCCGCTGACCTGCGAGGCCGTCGAGGACCTGGCAAGGGCCTTCCCGAGCTAGACAGCGGCCGCCGACGGGCCGCGGGGGTGGCGCCGGAACAGCTGTCCGTCAGCCGCGTGTGCCGCAGGCGCGCTCCGGCGCTTGCCCGGCGCTTTCGCCGCCCTTGACGCCGAAACCGTCGAGCATGACGGCGGTGAAGGTCGCGTTGGCGGGGCGGGCGAAGAAATAGCCCTGGCCGAGCGGGCAGCCGAGCCCGCGCAGATGCTCGGCCTCGGCCAGACCCTCGATGCCCTCCGCGATGACGTCGAGCCGCAGCTTGCGGGCGAGGTCGATCAGCGCCTCGACGATCGGTCCGCTTGCCCGGTCCGTCAGCATGCCGTGGACGAAGGACTTGTCGATCTTGATGACGTCGACCGGCAGGCTGCGCAGATGCGTCAGCGAGGCGTAGCCGGTGCCGAAATCGTCGAGCGCGACGCGCAGGCCGTCGCGGCGGAGATCGTCGACGGTCTGCACGACGGCGGCGTGCTTGTCGTCGAGGAAGATCGTCTCGGTCACCTCCAGTAGCACCTTGCCCAGCGGCACGTCGTGCTGGCCGAAGGCGTCCATCAGCCGGTTCCGCAGGTCACCGACCTGAAAATCGGTGGCGGCGATGTTGACGCCGACATGGTCGATGGTCAGCCCGGCATCGAACCAGCGCCGGATGTCGGCCGCCACCTGCGGCAGCATGGCGCTGGTGAGGTCGTGGCCGATGCGCGGGTCGGCCAGCGCTTCATGGAAGTCGACGGCCGATACCACCGTGCCATCCCGCCCGATCATCCTTGCGAGGGCCTCGACCCCGGTGAGCCGGCAGGTGTCGAGCCGCACGATCGGCTGGTAGAACGGCACGATCCGCCCCTCGGCCAGCGCCTCGTCCACCTTCCGCATGGTGGCGGTGCGGCGAACGATCGCCGCCCGCATGTCGTCGCGGAACTCGGCATAGCCGCCGCGGCCCCGCCGCTTGCTCTCGTAGAGCGCAAGGTCCGCCTTCTGACGCAGCGTTTCCGGCGTGTCGCTGACGCTGGCGCTGGCGCCGCCGATCGACACCTGAGGCGTGATCATCTGGTCCTCGAACCTCAGCTTCTCCTGCATCGCGGCGTGGATCGCCTGGCTGGTGGCCTCCAGCCGGCGCGGTGATACCGGTCGTTCGAACATCACCTTGAACTCGTCGCCGCCGATCCGTGCCACCAGGCAGTCCTCGCCGACCGCGCCGGTGATCCGGGTCGCCACGGTCCGCAACAGCACGTCGCCGGCATCATGGCCCAGCGTGTCGTTGACCTCCTTCAACCGGTCGACATCGATCATCAGCATGCCGATCGCCTCGCCGCTTTCGATCGCGGCGGCCGATACCGCATCGCGCCGGCTGAAGATCCGGGTCAGGTTGAGCGCCGCATAGGCACGGTTGGCAAGGCCGGTCAGGGCATCATGGTGCGCGGTGTGCCAGAGCGCCTGTTCGGAGGCGTGCTGTTGTGAAATATCCTGGAGAATGCCGAACAGGTGGACGGGCACGCCGTCGACGCCATCGACGTCGCCGGCAATCCGCACCCATTTATGCGCCCCTGCCGCGGTGGCGATCTCGATCTCCTGGTTGAAGCTGCCGCCTTGCCGGATCGCCCGTTCGACCAGCGCGCTGAACAGGGCCCGGCTCGTTTCAGGAAAGATCGACAGTGCCCGGGCCCGCGTCATCGGCGTGCCGACCGGGATTTCGCAGATCCGGTAGAGTTCATCCGACCAGGTCACAGCTTCGGA
Source organism: Mesocryomonas lacus (assembly GCF_055730135.2). NCBI lineage: Bacteria > Pseudomonadati > Pseudomonadota > Alphaproteobacteria > Hyphomicrobiales > Aurantimonadaceae > Mesocryomonas > Mesocryomonas lacus. The sequence continues at coordinate 119,422 of NZ_JBUZWE020000013.1, forward strand.
CGCGAGGTCGAAGGCCCATCCGCCGACATGGGCAAGTTCCTCGCTGCGTTCGAACTGGCGGCTGCTCGCCAGAAGTTTTAGGCGCTCGGCTTCGGAGAAGCGGCGCTGGCTCTCGGCGTCGGAGGAGCCTCGCAGGATTTCGTGGGCAGCCCGGTCGTCCTCGATCAAAGCCAGCGCCACGACCGCCAGTTCGCGCAGCATGTCGACGTCTTCGGGCGACAGCTGCCGCGGTTCGGGGTCGAGCAGGCAGAGCGTGCCCAGCGCCAGGCCGGCTCCGGAGGTCAGCGGCACGCCGGCATAGAAGCGGATGCCGAGCGCGCCGGCGACGAGGCTCGACCGGTCGAAGCGAGGATCGTTTCGCGCATCCTCGACCAGCATCACCCCGTCCTGCCGGATCGCTTCGGTGCAGAAAGCCTGGCCCAGCGGGAAGCTTCCGGCGGAGATGCCACTGACGGCGGCGAAGCGAACCTCGTGCTTTTCGACCAGCGTCACCCCGCAGATGGCCACGCCGAAACGGAGGCGCGTCGTATCGACCAAGGCCTGAAGTGCCTGTGTCGGCGCCTTTGAAGGACCGGTGGCTCCGTGCGCCTCGGCCAGCGGGTCCATATCGTCTTGGAATTGGGATGACACGGACGTTGCCTCGCCGATCGGAGATCCGCCCATAATATAGCTGGCTACCGAATAAGAAAACGTGAAATGTGGGGGAGTTGCATCCTCAGCTTGAAATGTCTCGACCCAAAACCGCCGCAAGGGAAGGTGGGCTTTGGAGAGGTCCTCACTTGTCTGGAGCCTTCGGCGAGCGTCCGAACTGACGACGGTCGATATAAGCTTTAAATTATAAGTCAGGGTGACCTTGTGCGCCCATCGAGACGCACAAGGTTTTCCGCACATGGTCTAGAGACGCTGCTGGGCAACCAAGATGTTTTCCAGACAAGACTCCGCGGCAACTTGCAAAGCATGAGCGTCCATCAGGCGGGCCCAGGGTATTAAAACCCTCTAGTAGGTCGCCCGTCCGCCGGAAATGTCGAAGACAGCGCCGGTGGTGAAGGAGCACTCTCCGCTCGCAAGCCAGCAGACGAGGCTCGTGACCTCGTCGACCGTGCCGAAACGCCCGATCGGGATCTTCGACAGCATGAAGGCGATGTGCGCCTCGCTCATCTGGTCGAAGATCGCGGTCTTCACCGCCGCGGGTGTGACGGCGTTGACGGTGACGCCGGATGCGGCGAGCTCCTTGCCGAGCGACTTTGTGAGGCCGATCACCGCGGCCTTGGAGGCGGAATAGGCCGAGGCGTTGGGATTGCCCTCCTTGCCGGCGACCGAGGCGATGTTGACGATCCGCCCGTAGCCCGCGGCCTTCATCACCGCCGCCACCGCCTTGTTGCAGTGGAAGAGGCCGTGGACGTTGACGTCGAACACCTGGCGCCACGCGTCGACGGGATAGTCGATGAGCGTGGCGTTCGGGCCGGTGATGCCGGCCGAGGCGACGAGGATGTCGATGCCCCCGAGCTGCGCTACGGTATCGGCGGCGGCCCGCTCGACCGCCGGCCAGTCGGTGATGTCGAGGCCGATGGCGATGCCGCCGATATCGGCGGCGGCAGCGGTCGCACGCGCCGCATCGCGGTCCCAGATCGCCACCCGCGCGCCCTCGTTGGTCAGCCGCGCTGCGACGGCGCGGCCGATGCCGGAGGCCCCGCCGGTGACGACCGCCCGGCGGCCCTCGAAGCGGGCGCTCATTCGGCGGCCGGGGCGTAGACGCTCTCGAACGAGACGACGTCCTGGCGCTGCTCGCCGAGCCTGTCGATGCCGAGCGTTACGACGTCACCGGCCTTGAGGTAGCGCGGCGGCTTCTGGCCCATGCCGACGCCGGGCGGCGTGCCGGTGGTGATGACGTCGCCGGGCTCGAGCGTCAGGAAGCGACTGACATAGGCGACGATGTGGGCGACGGTGAAGATCATCGTGGCGGTGGTGCCGGTCTGCTGGCGCACGCCGTTGACGTCGAGCCACATCGACAGCGACTGCGGATTGCCGACCTCGTCGGAGGTCACCAGCCAGGGCCCGATCGGGCCGAACGTGTCGCAGCCCTTGCCCTTGTCCCAGGTGCCGCCGCGCTCGATTTGGAACTCCCGCTCGGAGACGTCGTGGATCAGGGCATAGCCGGCGACGTGCTTCAGCGCGTCGGCCTCGGCGACGTAGCGGGCGGTGGTGCCGATGACGACGCCGAGCTCGACCTCCCAGTCGGTCTTCACCGAGCCTTGCGGCAGCATGACGTCGTCGTTCGGACCGACGATGCAGCTTGTCGCCTTGGTGAACACCACCGGCTCGCTTGGTACCGGCAGCCCGGATTCGGCGGCATGGTCGGAGAAGTTGAGGCCGATGGCGATGAACTTGCGCACCCGCGCGACCGGGCAGCCGAGACGCGTGCCTGCGGCGACCTCGGGCAAGGTCGCGGGGTCGATCGCCGTCAGCCGGGCCAGGCCCTCGGGCGACAGCGCGGCATCGTCGATATCGGCGATCACCCCCGACAGATCCCGGAGGGTCCCGTCGGCAGCGAGTAGGCCCGGACGTTCAGAGCCGAAAGGCCCGTGGCGCAGCAGTTTCATGCAGTATCTCCCAAACCCCCAACGGCCCTTTGGGCGCACTCTCCCCGGACCCTAGCGTTTTGAGTGATCGAATTCGCCGGCACGGTCAATGCGTCGGCGGTCAACTTCTGGACTAGTAGCCCAGTTTTTTCGAGAAAGCGCTGGCGGCTTTGGAAACGCGGGTCCAACAGGGGGCGCACGGCCCATGGGCCGCGCCCCCATCGGGCTGATACGGGAGCCCTACATGTTTACCGGGACGGTCAGCGACAGCGTCTTGCCGCCGACGCCGTCGGGCGGCGCGGGGATCGGGCTCGCGCGTCGCACCAGAGCGACCGCTTCGTCATCGAACTCGGCATTGCCGGAGGACGAGGCGAGCCTTGCCGACAGCACCCTTCCGCCGCGGTCGATGGTGACGGCGACCCGCGCAACGCCGCGGGTGCGCACCGACACCTGGCGCCGGAATTTGCGGAAATGGCTGACCGCCTGGCGCTGCCAGGACGCCGGGGACACGCGCGGCGCCGCAGCGCTGTTGCTGGCCGCGGGGGCCCGCGAGGCCGGTGCAGCAGCGGCCGCCCGCGACACGGCGCGCTTTGGCGGCGGCGCGGCGGCCTTGCGCGGCCTTGGCTTTTCCGGTGCCTTCTCCGCCACCGCGGGTCGCGGCCGCGGCGGCGTCGGGCGCGCCATCGGGATGGGGGCGTTGAGGACCGCGTCCGCCGTCGTCTCCGCTGCCGGCAGCTCCGGCACGACCTCTTCCTCGACCGGCTCAGGCTCAGGCGGCGGCGCTGGCTCGGGTGGCGGCTCGACGACAGGCGGTTCCGGCGGCGGGGGCTCGGCAATCGGCGGCTCGACCGGAGGAGGCGGCTCCACGGGCGGCGACTCCACCACCGGGGGCTCCGGCTCCGGCGGGGCGGGTTCGGGCGGCGGCGGAGCCACCTTCGGCTCCGGCGGCGGCGGTTCGACGACGGGGGGCGGCGCGACGGGCTCGGGCGGGGCCTCGGCGATCTCGGCTTCAGGCTCCGGCTCGGGCGCCGGCGGCGGCGCCTCGACCTCGGCGACCAAGGGCTCGAGCTCGATCATCACGGCCTCGTTGACCGCGCCCTCGACGCCCTCCGGCTGCGGCATGGCGAGCGCCAGCCAGACGGCGCCGGCATAGGCGCCGGCGACGAAGGTGGCGGCAAGACCCCAGCGCCAGAAGCCGTTGCCGGACGCCTCGATGGCGCGCGGGTCTCTGCCTCGGTTCATGGTGCCGTTGGACCGCTGGCGGCGTCAGTCGGCACGGCCGGCGCGCTCTGCAGCGGCGCGCCCGTCGCAGTTGGCGTGGCAGCGGCGGCCTGGCCGGTGTCCTCGAGACCGACGAGGCCGATCTTCAGGTAGCCGGCGCCGCGAAGTCCGTTCATCACCTCCATCAGGTCGGCATAGGCGACCTTGCCGTCGGCCCGGAGGTAGATGCGCTGCTCGCGGTCGCCTTCGGTGCGCGCATCGAGCGTCGCCTGCAGCGCTTCGCGCGGCACCGTGTCGTTGCCGACCGACAGCGACAGGTCGTCCTTCACCGTCAGGAACAGCGGCTCCTCCGGCCGGGGCTGCGGCGCGGCGTTGGAGACCGGCAGGTCGACGGGAATGTCGACGGTCGAAAGCGGCGCGGCAACCATGAAGATGATCAGGAGCACCAGCACGACGTCGATGAAGGGGGTGACGTTGATGTCGGAGACTTCGCCGATGTCGTCGTCGCCGCTGTCCTTGAGGCTGATCCCCATGGCGCTACTCCGCCGCGTGCAGGCGGCCGGCGCCGGCCTTGACGTGGCTGTGCGCGCGCCGGTCGAGGTCGCGGCTGAGATGGCGCAACACCTCCGCCGAGGCATCGGCGAGGACGGCCCGGTAGCCGGCGATGGCGCGGGCGAAGACGTTGTAGATGATGACCGCCGGGATCGCCGCGACGAGGCCGATCGCGGTGGCGAGCAGCGCCTCGGCAATGCCCGGCGCCACGACGGCGAGGTTGGTGGTGTTGGCCTTCGAGATGCCGATGAAGGCGTTCATGATGCCCCAGACCGTGCCGAACAGGCCGACGAAGGGCGCGGTCGAGCCGATGGTGGCGAGAAGGCCGGTGCCGCGCTGCATGGCGCGGCCGGCGCGGGCCTCGATCCGGTGGAGGGCGATCTGCGTCCGCTCCTTGATGCCGTCGGCCGAAAGGTCGGGCGAGCGCTCCTCCTCGCGCAATGCGGCGTCGACGAGCGCGGCGACCGGGCCGCGTTTCGGCCATTTGCCGCCTTTGCCGCCGCGCTCGCCGGCGACGACCTCGCCAAGGCTTTCGGCCCGCTCGAGCCGGCGGACCGCGCGCTGCGCCCGGGTGCGGGCGCTGGCGAGTTCGATGCTTTTGGCCAGCCAGATCGTCCAGGTGACCAGCGAGGCGAAGGCGAGGCCGATCATCACCGCCTTCACGACGTAGTCGGCGGCCATGAACATGCCGTAGGGCGTCAGGTCGTGCGGCAACGCCGCCGCCGGCCGCGCCGCTGCCGCTGGGGCGGCCAAGAGCTCGGAAGCCACCGGGGTAGCGCCACCAGTCGGTGCGCCGTCATCGGCCGCGCTGCCGCCGGCCGTGCCAGCTGGTGCGGTCGGCGCCACGGGAGCTGCCGGGGCTTCGGCGGCAGGCGTCGCTGGCGTTGCCGGCGGCGTCGGTGCTGCGGTCGGAGTCTCCGCCTGCGGGGCCGTCGGTGGCTGGGCCGACGGTTCCTGGGCTGCGGCGACGGGGGCCAGCAGCAGAGCAAGGGCCAGGAGCCCGGTTCGCGTGAACAGCGGGGGAAGAGCGGTCATCTCAATCTTTCTCGGCAACGCCGAATGGGCTTTCTCGACAGGGCTGAACGGGCTGCCGGGGTGTTGACCGACGGGACGGCGCAAGGCGGCGCCGCGACCCCCGCGGCCGCATCGGCGAAGCCAGCCGGTGCGGGGTGCCACAGGGCCCGGACCTCTCGGGAGATTGCGTGCTGCACCGTCTGCCCACCTCGTGGTCAATGGGGCCGGGCCTGCCGTCTTTCGGGAGAAGCGGAGGACGCCGGGGATCAGAGCATCGATTCCTGACCCGATCACTCAAGTTTCCATACGCACAATTACAGAAGAATCCAAACCTCAATTCTTCCTTGGAATTATTCCAGTTCACGCCATGGAGGACGAGGATAGCTTGTCTGGAGGGATTCTAATCTGCGTGATGCTTTACCAACACTGTCGCCGCATCGGTCCCGCGCCGCCATGCCGCGACCGGTCGGCCAGCCGCGATACCGTTGCCGTCGCCCAAGACTGTCCGTCCGCTTGCGGTCCCGAAGCTGCTGGACGCTTCTCTGCGAAGGGAAAGCCACCGTCGGCCTCGGCCTCAGGCCGCGCCGACCGCCACATCCCGCGGCGCGGCGGAGGGGAAGGGGCCCATGCGCACTTGGTCTCGGCCGCCTGCCTTGGCGGCGTAGAGGTGATGGTCGGCGGCGACGAACAGGCGGTCATAGCTCGCCGGACCAAGAAACGTCACGCCGCCGACGCTGACCGTCAGCGGGCGCGCGACACCATCAGGCTGGAAGGTTTCGCTGCGGATCGCCAGGCGGATCCGCTCGGCCGCGGCCTCGGCCTGTCGCGCGTCGGTGCCTTGCAGCAGCACCGCGAACTCCTCGCCGCCGATCCGGCCGACGAGGTCGGCTTCGCGCAGTGTGGCGCGGATCGCCCGGGCGATGATCTGCAGCGCTACGTCGCCGCGCTCGTGGCCGAACTCGTCGTTGATCTGCTTGAAATTGTCAGCGTCGATGATCAACAGCGCCGCGGTCGCGTTCGCCCGGTCGGTGCGTGCGAGAAAGGTCTCGGCGAGCACGGTGAAGGCATGCCGGTTCAGCAGACGCGTCAGACTGTCGGTGCTGGCGACGACGAGGAGTTCGGCATAGGCGATCGCCAGTTGCCGCATCTTGTAGGTCAGGAAAAACAGCAGCGGCCCGGCAAGCGCCGTCGGCAGCGCCACATCGATGAACACGGACCACCGCATTTCTTCGGGCGTCATCCCGTCGAAATTGACTGAATCGACGGCCACGGCAGCGAGCACACAGAAGAGTGTCCCCAGCGTCGTCGCCGCGATGACCCGCGCCCACCCCGTGGCCGCCCAGAAAGCCCGCCGCTCGGGCGTTCCGCGCTTCACGCCACGCAGTCCGAGTACCCGGATCCGGGCATTTGAAAACGGGGGCAAAAGGTAAGCGACGACATGAAGGGCCTAGGATTTCGTACGATCCGCCGCAAGAAACAGCGCAGGTGCGATGTAACCATTTAGCCAGCCAAAGGTTCATGCACTGTTTATGTCGGCCGGCCTGCCGAAGCCCGCGGGATCGGTTCGAGCTGGGGAGGGCGTGATGCACAGGGCTGCGCCCGGCTGCGGACCACCCTCGCCACCACCCCCGCCCTGTGCTAAAGCCCGGGCTCGCATTGCACTGCAGCATCACGGCTTCCGCCCGCCTGCCGTCGCGCTCCGTTTTTCCGACGTCCGGGCCAAAACCATGCTGCAGATCAACAATCTCACCTTCAACGGCTGGGGCCGGAAGTTCTTCGACGATGCGAGCGTGCTTCTGCCGACCGGCGCGAAAGTCGGGCTCGTCGGGCGGAACGGGGTTGGCAAGTCGACGCTGTTCAAGCTGATCCTCGGATCGCTCGGGCCGGACGGCGGTGAGATCGCGCTGCCGAAGGCGGCGCGCATCGGCTCGGTCGACCAGGAACATCCGGCGACGCCGATCACTCTGATCGAGACCATCCTCGAGGCCGATCTCGAGCGCGCCCAGCTGACGGCGGCGCTCGAGACCGCCGAGCCCGAGGAGATCGGCGACATCTACATGCGCCTCATCGACATCGACGCCGACGGCGCGCCGGCGCGAGCGGCGGAAATCCTCGTCGGCCTCGGCTTCTCCACCGCCGATCTCGACCGACCGATGGCGGAGTTCTCCGGCGGCTGGCGCATGCGCGTGGCGCTCGCCTCGGCGCTGTTCTCGGCGCCCGACATGCTGCTCCTCGACGAGCCCACCAACTATCTCGATCTCGAGGGTGCGCTCTGGCTGGAGGCGCGGCTGAAGAAATATCCGAACACCGCTCTCATCATCAGCCATGACCGCGAGCTCCTCAACAATTCGGTCGACCACATCCTGCACCTCTCGGAAAAGAAGCTCGACCTCTATACCGGCGGCTACGACGACTTCGAGAAGCGCCGGGCGGAGAACCAGCGGCTGGCAAGCTCCGCCAAGGCCAAGCAGGACGCCGAGCGTGCGCATCTGCAAAGCTTCGTCGACCGCTTCAAGGCGACAGCGTCCAAGGCGACGCAGGCGCAGTCGCGCGTCAAGCGCCTCGCCAAGATGCAGCCGGTCGGCCTCACCATCGAGGCGCAAGTGGCGCCCTTCACGCTGCCCTCGCCGAAGCGCCCACTGGCGCCGCCGCTGATGCAGCTCGACGCCGTTGATGTCGGCTATGCCGGCGTGCCCGTGCTGCGCGACCTTAACCTCCGGCTCGACATCAACGACCGCATCGGCCTTCTCGGCGTCAACGGCGCGGGCAAGTCGACGTTCGCCAAGCTTGCCGCCGGGGCGCTGGCGCCGATGGCGGGGCGCATGCAGCGCGACCGACGCGTCGAGGTCGGCTGGTTCCACCAGCACCAGATCGAGGCGCTGGACCCGAACGACACGCCGATGGACATCATCCGCCGCTCGCTGCCGGACGCCTCCGAGGCGCAGCGCCGCTCGAAGCTCGCGCAGTTCGGCTTCCACTTCGACAAGCAGGAGACGATCGTCGACTCGCTCTCGGGCGGCGAGCGCGCGCGCCTGCTCCTGAACCAGGTGGCGATGTCGGCGCCGCATCTCCTCATCCTCGACGAGCCGACCAACCATCTCGACATCGATTCGCGCCGGGCGCTGCTCGACGCGCTGAACGAATACGAAGGCGCCGTGATCCTCGTCACGCACGATCGCTCGCTGATGGAGCTCGTCGCCGACCGTCTCTGGCTTGCCGCCGACGGCCACGTGAAGCCGTTCGACGGCGACATGGACGACTACGCGAAATTCGTCCTCGACCGCACCAACAAGGGCCAGCGCGCCCCGAGCCAGGTGCGCGAAGGCAAGAAGCAGAAGCGCGCGCGGGGGTAAGGCAGACCTTCTCCCCTCCGGGAAGAAGGTCGCGGCAGCGGGATGAGGGGTGGCGCAGCCTATCGAGGGTCGCCGCCTTCGGCAGCCCCCTCATCGGCCTGCCGGTCCCTTCTTCCCGATGCGCCGAAGAACGCAGCGTCGGTGCCGCATCTCTTCCGCCAGCCGCCGGCGCTACGCCGCGTCGGTGCGCACGACGTAGTCGGCGGGCAGACTTTCGCGGAGAACGAGGCGCATATTGGGGAGGTCGTTGCCCTCCATCTTGGCGATCATCTCGGCGCCCTCAAGCCCAAAGCCTTGCCAGCGCTCCGTCAACCGCGCCTCCAGCACGGCCGGGTCGGCCGCGAGCGACACGGTGACGTCGAAGAGGTCTCTGAGGTCCCGCCAACCCGGCGCGTTGAGGAGCAGGTAGTTGCCCTCGACGACGATGATGCGCGTGCTGCCGGCGATGATGCGCCCGCCGGCGCGAGCGATCTCGATCGAACGGTCGAAGACGGGCACCGCGATGTCGCTGCCGTCGTCGGCCTTTAGCCGGCTGATCATCGCCGCCAGTCCGCCGAGATCGAAGGTGTGCGGCGCGCCTTTGCGCGGCCGGTCGCCACGGGCGATCAGCACGGCGTCGTCGAAGTGATAGCCGTCCATCGGCAGCAGGCCGGCAAGGCCCGGCGTCTCACCGTTGAAATGATCGACCAGGTGCTCACAGGTCGTGCTCTTGCCGACGCCCGGCGGCCCGGCGACCGCGACGAGCAGGCGCTTCGTCCGGTCGGTCGCCAGGAGCAGCGCCACGAGCGCCTCGATCGTCAGGGGCCGGCTCATGCGCGGCCACTCGCGAGATAATTCCCGGCGCCGACGCTTTCGTCCATCGCCTCGCAGTCCGCAAACACCCGTCCGACGCCGATGAGGATCGGCCGGTCGACACCGATGCGGGCGACGATGGCGGCGAGTTCGGCGAGCGTGCCGGTGCCGCGCGTCTCGTCGTGTCGTGAGATGTTGGCGGCGACGGCGACGGGGGTTTCGGCGGCAAGGCCGTGCGCGATCAGCTCGGCGGCGATGCGGGGCGCCATCCGCCCACCCATGTAGAAGATCGTGGTGGCGTGGTCGTCGGCAAGCGCCCGCCAGTCGAGGCTGTCCGGCAGGTCGCCCTTCTGGGAATGGCCGGTGACGAAGCGCACCTGGCTGGCCCGGTCGCGGTGGGTCAGCGAGACGCCGAAGCCGGCTGCCAGCGCCGAGGCCGCGGTGATGCCCGGCACGATCCTGACCGGAATGCCCTCGGCCTTCAGCGCCGCGATCTCCTCGCCGGCCCGGCCGAACACCGAGACGTCACCCGACTTCAGCCGCACGACGTGCTTGCCGGCCTTGGCAAACTGGATCATCAGCGCGTTGATGTCCTCCTGCCGGCAGCTCTCGCGCGACGCCCGCTTGCCGACCAGCATGCGCTTGGCCTCGCGGCGGGCGAGCTCCAGGATCTCGTCGGAGACGAGGTCGTCGAAGAGGATCACATCGGCCGCCTGCAGCGCGCGCACCGCCTTCAGCGTCAGCAGCTCGGCCTCGCCGGGGCCGGCGCCGACCAGCGTCACGCGGCCGCCGACCTCGGGTGCGGCGGCGATCTCGGTGACGAGGCGGCGGATGTCGGCCGCGTCCGTCGCATCCGGCGCCTCGCGGGTGAAGGCCTTTACCGCAAAGCGCTCCCAGAACGCACGGCGGAGCGGGCCGGGCTCGAGCCGCGCCATCACCTCCGAGCGAACGGCGGCGGCAAGGCCCGCCCAGCCGGCGAGCGCGCGGGGCAGCAGCGTCTCGATGCGGCGGCGGATCGCCTGGCCGAGGATGGGCGCGGCGCCATCGGTCGAGATGCCGATGACGGCCGGCGAACGGTTGACGATGGTGCCGAAGCGGAAGCTGCAGAAGTCCGGCTTGTCGACGACGTTGCACGGCACGCCCGCCGCGCGCGCGGCGCAGGCGAAGGCCTGCGCCTCGGCCTCGGTCTCGCAGTCGCCGACCGCGAGCGCGGCGAGCGCAAAACTGTCGAGCGCCCAGGGCCGGTCGAGATGGGTAATCGAGCCCGCCGCAGGGCCGCCGGCGAGCAGAACCGCCATCTCCTCGCCGATCTCGGCTTTCGGGGCATAAAGCACAACGTTGGCCCCGGCGGCCGCCAGCAGCTCGGCCTTCCACGCCGCCCCGGCGCCGCCGCCGGCCATGGCGACGCGCTTGCCCGCGAGATCGTAGAACACCGGCAGCACCGCCAGCGGCTCGATCCGCTGGCTGCGGGTGCGGGCGCTTTCCTCGTCGCGGGCGACGGCGGCCAGCCGGGCGGGAATCATCTCGGACATCACGGTCTTTCCGGGCAGATCAGGCGAGCGGCAATGTCGTTCGTCGCCGGCGCGATGTCGAGGTCTGCTTTTGCCATTGCGCCGCCTGCCGGAGATTCTTCCTTCTCCGCCAAGCGCTTCCGCGTCAAACGACCGGCTTGCGCGGCTCAGCCGTGGTCGGCGGTGAAGCCGCAGGCCTTGATGCCGGCGACGGCGCAGATCTCGTCATTATCCGAGGTATCGCCGGTAATGCCGACGGCGCCGATCACCCGGCCCTCCTCGTCGCGCACCAGCACGCCGCCGGGCACGGGCACCAGCGAACCCTTGGCGAGCGCGTTCATCGCCTGGATGAAGAAAGGCTGGCTTTCGGCGCGGGTCTGCAGCGCGCGCGAGCCGATGCCCATCTGCACCGCGCCGTTCGCCTTGCCGATGGCGATCTCCGGCCGCATCGGGCTTGCGCCCGTCATCCGCTCCAGCGCCACCAGTGCGCCGCCGGCATCGAGCACGGCGACCGTCAGCGGCTTGAGGTTCAGCTCGGCGCCCTTGGCAAAGGCGGTCTGGATCATGGTGCGGGCGTGGTCGAGGGTGAGGGTCATCGTTGATCCTTGGCTGCGCCGGGGGACAAGCCCGCGGCAGGAGAAGGCCCGATCCCGCCGGGCGTCCTCTCCGCGATAGAGGGTTTGCCGGCCACACCGCAAGCGCTGTTGTCGGCAAGGCCCGAAGGTGCCGTTCGCTTGGCCGCAAGCGCCCGCCACCGGGTGTGCCTGAACCCGCCTGTCCGCGGGGGAGCGGCAAGACGCCGTTTGCGCGATCGAATTGCGGCGGGCAAGGTCGCCGCCGGGAAGGCGCCGCGCGGCGCGGAAAAGAGCGGAGGCTGCGGATGCTGAGATGGATCGGATGGGCAGCGGTGCTGGCGCTGGCGACAAGCCCTGCCGGGGCGCTCGAGCTGCCGCGGACCTGGCAGTCGCAGCATTTTGCCGGCAACCCGCTGGTCGGGACCCTCGCCGGCGCCGACGGCCGGCCGGTGGCGGTGGCAGCGCTCGAAGAGGCGATGGCCGCGGCCCGCTACGTCCTCGTCGGCGAGACGCACGACAACCCCGACCACCACGTGATCCAGGCCGCCATCGTCGCCGATCTCGCGCCCCGAAAACCCGCTTTGGTGTTCGAGATGATCACCGCCGACGAGGCCCCCGCGCTCGGCGCCTTCCTCGGCGATCCCCAGCGGAACGCAACAGGGCTCGGCCCGGCGGTGCGGTGGAACGAGCGGGGCTGGCCGGACTATGCGATGTACCAGCCGATCGCCGAAGCAGCGCTCGGCGCAGGCCTTGATATCCGGCCCGGCGACCTCGGCCGGGAGACCGCGCGCGCGATCGGGCGACAAGGTTTTGCGGCGCTCGGGCCCGGAGAGGCGGCACGTCTCGGGCTGGACCGGACGATGTCCGAGGATGCCGCGGCAGGGCTGACTACCGAGCTCAGGGACTCGCATTGCGGCATGCTGCCCGACGCGGCGCTGCCCGGCATGCTCAACGTGCAGCGAGCGCGCGATGCCGTACTCGCCGACGCGATGATCGCGGCGGCTGCGCCGACGGGGGCAGCCGTGCTGGTCGCCGGCTCGGGGCATGCGCGGGCCGACCGGGGCGTGCCGGCCGCGATCCGCGCCCGCGAACCAGGCGCTGCCGTGGTCGCGATCGGGCTCGTCGAGGTGACCAGTGCCAAGGCCGACCTTGCCACCCTCGGCATTTCGCCGGAGACGCCGGCACCCTACGATTTCGTCCTGTTCACCCCGAAAGCCGACATCGCCGATCCCTGCGAGGGCCTCGCGGAACAGCTGAAGGCGATGCCGAAAGCGCCGGCCGCCGGCGCCGAGTGACCGGCAAGGCGGCGAGCCCGGCCAGCTCAGACCGAGCGGGTGATGCCGCCGTCGACGCGGATGTTCTGGCCGGTGATGTAGCCGGCCCCCTCGGAGGCGAGGAAGGCGATGGTGGCGGCGACCTCCGCGCTGTGGCCATAGCGTTGCATCGGAATGCGCTGCCGCCGCTCCTCGGTCTCCGGAAGGCTGTCGATGAAGCCGGGCAGGACGTTGTTCATCCGGATGTTCTCGGCCGCATACTTGTCGGAAAAGAGCTTGGTGAAGGCGGCAAGTCCGGCTCGGAAGACGCCGGAGGTCGGAAACAGCGGGTCGGGCTCGAAGGCCGCAAAGGTCGAGATGTTGATGATCGCGCCGCCGCCGCCCGCCTGCAGATGCGGGGTGACCAGCCGGGTCGGGCGGATGACGTTCATCAGGTAGACGTCGAGCCCGGTGTGCCAGTCCTCGTCGGTGAGGTCGAGGATGGGCGCCCGCGGCCCGTGGCCGGCGCTGTTGACGAGCACGTCGATCCGTCCCCATCGGGCGAGGGTGGCGTCGACCAGCCGCTGCAGGTCCTCGTTCGAGCGGTTCGACCCGGTCACGCCGATGCCGCCGAGCTCGGCCGCCAGCGCCTCGCCCTTGCCGGAGGAGGAGAGGATCGCGACGCCGAAGCCATCGGCCGCCAACCGCCGCGCCGCCTCCGCGCCCATGCCGCTGCCGCCGGCGGTCACGATGGCGATTTTCTGCGGGGACATGATCTTCCTTCCCAATCCGAGCATTGATTCGACGTGCGAGTGTAGCGTGGTGCTTCGTCCCGTTGCATCGGATCTGCAGAACGGTGGCCTCGACGGCGTCGCAGCACTCTATCTGTCACAAGGGGTTCATCCGCGCTTCAAGCGGCTGTCACGCAAAACCGATGTCTACCGCCCATCGCATTCGGCCGGAGACATCCCCCATGACATCGATTCTCGCCCGCAGCATCGCGCTGCTGCTTCTTGGCGCCTGCGCCGCTTCCGCGCAGTCTCCGGACGGCAACTCTCTCGAGGGCAAGGCCTTCGACGCCGTGCTCGCCGGTCAGGCCGTGCTGCCGGCGGCGACGACGGTTGCAGCCCCTGCCGACGCCCCGGCCTTCCTGAAGCAGGCCGGCAAGTTCACGACGCCCGACCGCCAGCGCACCACCGCGCTCGGCACGGTGCCGGGCATGGACGGCAAGCGTCCGACCAATACCGGACTGCCGGTCGACGGCCAGTCCGTCCAGGGCTTCTCGGGCATCCGCAAGATGGCCGACGGCACGTTCTGGAGCCTGTCCGACAACGGCTTCGGCTCCAAGGCGACGTCGAGCGATGCCATGCTGATGCTGCACCACCTCGCCATCGACTGGAAGGCCGGGACCGTCGACCGCCAGGAGACGATCTTCCTCAGCGATCCCGGGATGAAGGCGCCGTTCCCGATCACGCTGGAAGGCACCGACACGCGCTATTTCACCGGCGCCGACTTCGACGTCGAATCCATCCAGCCGGTGGCGGACGGATTCTGGGTCGGCGAGGAGTTCGGCCCCTATCTCCTGAAGTTCGACACCGCGGGCCGGCTGCAGTCGGTGCACGCGACGAAGGTCGGCGAGACCAAGGTGATGTCGCCCGACAATGCGCTGGTGAAGCTGCCGGACAATCCGACCAAGTCGATGCCGGCGACGAACATCAAGCGCTCGGGCGGGTTCGAGGGACTGGCACTGTCGCCGGACGGCACGCGTCTCTACGGCCTGCTCGAGGGGCCGCTCTACACTGAGGGCAAGACGGCCACCACCGGGGACGGCCGCACCGGGCTCGAGATCATCGAGTTCGACGTCGCCAAGGGCGACTGGACCGGCCGGTCCTGGCTCTATCCGCTCGCCCCCGGCGGCGAGGCGATCGGCGACTTCAACATGATCAGCGCGACCGAGGGCCTCGTCATCGAGCGCGACAACGGCGCCGGCCGTCCGGCTGACGCCTGCAAGGGCGAGCCGGCGGCCGACTGCTTCGCGACGCCCGCCAAGCTGAAGCGGATCACCAAGATCGAGCTGACCGACGCGAATGCCGGCAAGGCGGCGCGCAAGATCGGCTATATCGACCTCCTCGCGATCAAGGATCCGAACGGTCTCGCCAAGCAAGGCGGCAAGGACGGCGTCTACGACATGCCGTTCGTCACCATCGAGAATGTCGACCGGGTGGACGACACCCACATCATCGTCGGCAACGACAACAACTTCCCGTTCTCGGCCGGCCGCAACCTCAACAAGGTCGACGACAACGAGTTCGTGCTGCTCGACGTCGGCGATTTTCTGAAAGCTGAATAACGGGCGTACCGATCGCGCTGTACCGAGAATGTGTCAGTTGGGCTCGCCATTTGTGGCGAGCCCAACGTCATTCCAGGCGCTGCCGCTTGACGATGGCGTATTTCGGTCCGAGTCGTCTTGGACTGCGGCCGGCTACGTTTACGCGTCTTGCCAAATCAAGCCGGATGCTTGTCTCGTATCCCCGTAAGAGGAAACTCGGCAAAAGAACGGAGGAGGGTATCGATGGCCGCCAGCACCTCAACCGTCTTGACCGCAGCAGGCCTGAATATCGCAGTGACCGGCGTGGTCGCGGCAATGGCCTATACCGTGATGACCAATCAATGGTCGACGGCGCAGGTTCTGGGCCAACATACCGCGGCGATCGGGACGCTGCTCGACGAGGTTCAGGACATCAAGCGCAGCGTCGTTGGCCTACGCGAAAAGGCAGCAACGATCGAGACTCAGTTGCGCGTCGCCCAAACAGATGTCGTGACACTGCTGGCCGATGCAGGCTTTCCTATCGACAGGAACGTCAAGATTGTTTGGGTGGGTGAACAGTTCGTCCTCTTCCCGCAGACACAGGCAGCCAGTGATTACCTGCGGGAGCAGAAGTTCACGCCGGTCCAGCTCACCCCGTCCATCGCCGGGTTCGCCCTCGACAGCCGGAGCGCCAACATCGTGAAGGCTGTGGTCGACAATGCCGCGTCCACGAAGCCTCTGGTTGTTCCTGACGTCAGCGACGGAGGAAACACAAAGGTCGAACCGCAGTAAGGACCGCTGTGCATGCCTTCGCTTGCACGGCTTTTTCGTCAGCCGAACTTGCGCCCGGCATCCACCGCCAGCCCGAGACCCACGCTGCCGAAGGCGTCGCTCTCGACGATGCGGGCGCCTGCGAACAGGCCGGTGACGGCGCGGCGGACGACCGGGATCTGCGTCGAGCCGCCGGTGAGGAGCACGGTCTCGATCTGGTCTGCTGTGACGCCGGCCTGGGTAAGGCACTCGGCGACGCTGCCGGCGATCCCGGCAACGAGGCCCTCGACTGCCGCGTCGAACTCCGCGCGGCTGACGGCGTGCTCGAGCTTCAGGCCGGGCTCGGACAAAGCGATGACGGCGTTCTCTGCATCGGTGAGATCGATCTTCGCCGCCTCGACCCTGCCGGCGAGGCGGTGGCCGGAGCGGTATTCCAGGAGCGTCATGAAGGCCTCGAGCCGTTCCGGATGCGCGGCCTCGCGCTTCAGCTCAAACAGGTCGCGGGTGATCTTCGGGGTGTAGAGCTGGTTGATCCGGTGCCAGGTGGCGAGGTCGTTCCAGTACCAGACCGGCAGGCGGCGCTTGCCGTCGGCGGTCGAGGTGCCCAGCCCCAGCGCCGGCATGATGGTGGCAAGGCTCAGCACCTTGTCGACGTCGGTGCCGCCGATGTGAACGCCGGAATTGGCGAGGATGTCGTCCTTGCGGTCGGTGCGGCGCGCGCCCTCGGGCGACAGGCGGATGACCGAGAAATCCGAGGTGCCGCCGCCGATGTCGACCACCAGCGCCAGCTGCTCGGCATTCACCTCGCGCTCGTAGTTGAGCGCCGCGGCCACCGGCTCGAACTGGAAGGCGATTTCCGAAAAGCCCTGCGCGCGGGCGGCCGTCTCCAGCTGGTCCTGCGCGGTGCGGTCGGCCGCTTCGTCGCCATCGACGAAATGAATGGGGCGACCGAGCACCACGCGCTCGATCGGCGCGCCGGCATCCGTTTCCGCCTTCTTCTTCAGCGAGGCGAGGAAGAGGCCGATGATCTCGCCGAAGCCGAGACGCTGGCGGCCGACCCGCGTCGTCTCCTCCATCAGCGAAGTGCCGAGCACGCTCTTCAGCGCGCGCATGAAGCGGCCTTCGGCGCCGTCGACATATTCGAACACCGCCTTGCGCCCGAAATAGGTACTGTGATCCTCGAGACTGAAGAACATCGCGCTCGGAATGGTGGCCTGGCCGTCTTCCAGCGCCACCAGCTGCGGGGCGCCGGCGGCGATGAGGCCGAGAGTCGAGTTCGTCGTGCCGAAATCGAGGCCGCAGGCAAGTCTGGTCATGGGATTGGCTTTTGTCACGGGCCCGGCACGGGCGGAAAAGGCGAGGGCGGGCAATAGCGGGGGAGGCGGGGCTTGGCAACCGCCTTGCTCGGCGTCTCCCGTCAGTGCGGCCGTTTCGCCGGACCTAAAATTTTCGCAACCTCGCGGTTTGCTGCATCGCGTGACGTTCGGCTGGCTTATGATCCAGGCGATGGTCGGCCGAAAGGTTTGCGCGTGAAAAAGTCGGGTCTCGTCTTCCTGGGCCTCCTCGCCGCGCTGGCCGTCGGCGACCACCTGTCGGGCGGCTGGGTTCAGCACCGGGTGCTGTCGACCGCCGGGCCGCTTTTCGGCCTCTCCGGTAGTAACGGCGGCGACGGCGCCGCCACCGCAGATGCTGCCCCAGCCGCCGGCAAGGGCGCCGGCGGGCATGGCGGAGGTCGCCCCGGCAGGGACAGCGGCCCCCGGCCTGTGACCACCGTCGCCGCGAGCCTGCAGGAGATCGCCGTGCGGCGCCGGACCATCGGCTCGGTGATGCCGCAGTCCGCGCTCTCGGTCACCAGCTATGCCCAGGGCATGCTGGTCGAGCGGGTGGCGCGCGAGGGCAGCGACATCCATGCCGGCGACGTCATCGCCCGGCTGGACGACCGCGCGGCCGCGGCCGCCGTCGCCCGCGACACCGCGACGATTTCGCGCGACGGCGCGACGCTGAAGGGCGCCGAGAACGACCTCGCCCGGCAGCAGAAGCTCGCGACGTCCAATGTCGCCACCGGCCAGGCGCTGCAGGATGCCGAGACGGCGGTGGCGACCGCCACGGCCACCATTGCGCTCGACCAGGCGACGCTCGCCGTCGACCGCGTGGCACTCGACTACATGACCATCCGCGCGCCGATCAGCGGCCGGCTCGGCGCCTATCTCGTAGCGGTCGGCAATGTCATCCAGCCGGGCGACGCCGTGGTGCAGCTGACCCAGATGGCGCCGGTCGACGTCGGCTTCAGCATGGCGGAGAGCGACATCGCGGGCTTGCGCGACGCACACGCCCGCGGCGACGTCGGCATCAGCGTCACGCCGACGACCACGACGTCGGTCAGCGACGGCGCCGATCCCGGCAGCGTCCCGACGCGAACGGGGGCGTTGAGCTTCATCGACAGCCGCATCGATACGCTCTCGGGCACCTTCGCCGCCAAGGCGGTGCTGGCCAACGAGGACCGCGCGCTGTGGCCGGGGCAGTCGGTCTCGGTCGACGTGGTGCTGGCCGAGCGGCGGCTCGTCGCAGTGCCCTCGCTCGCCGTGCAGCCGGCCCAGGAGGGGAGCATCGTCTACGTCGTGGCGGACGGGAAGATCGCGGTGCGGCCGGTCACCATCGGCCTCGTCGATGGCGACGTCACCGGCATCGCTGCTGGCCTTGCGGACGGCGAGAAGGTGGTCACCGAGGGCCAGATGAACCTCACCGACGGCATGGCGGTGACCGAGGTCGCGCCACCCGCCGCGCCGCCCCCGGGCAGCGATGCGGTGCCGGCTGCTTCCGTCGGGACGCCGGGCAAGGCGTCGACCGTGGCAGCGGTACGATGAGCTTCTCGCAGATCTTCATCCGCCGGCCGGTGGCGACGCTGCTCTTGGCCATCGGCCTGTCCGGCGCCGGGCTCGGGGCCTATTTCCAGCTGCCGGTCGCCGCCTTGCCGACAGTCGATTTTCCGACCGTCAACGTCTCGGCCCAGCTCTCCGGCGCCTCGCCCGAGACCATGGCGACCGCTGTCGCGACGCCGCTGATCAAGCAGTTCCAGACCATTGCCGGCATCGACAACATCTCGGCCCGCTCGACGCTCGGCTCCACCTCGATCACCATCCAGTTCTCGCTGTCGCGCGACATCGACAGCGCCGCCGCCGACGTGCAGGCGGCGATCGACAGCGCCCGCCGGCGGCTGCCGGACAACATGACCAATGATCCGAGCTACCGGAAGGCCAACCCCGCCGACGCGCCGATCATGCTCCTCTCGCTGCGCTCGAAGACCATGCCGCTGACGCAGCTGGATTCGCTCGCCGAGAACATCCTGTCGCCGGCGATCTCGACGATCGCCGGCGTCGCCCAGGCGCAGATCTACGGCGAGCAGAAATATGCCGTCCGCGTGCAGGTCGATCCCGACCGGCTCGCCGCGCGCGGCCTCGGCATCAACCAGATCGAGACGGCGCTCGCGCAGGCCAACGACCAGTCGCCGGTCGGTACCTTCGAAAACGCTGCCCAGGCCGTCACGCTCGACGTGCCGACGCAGCTCTCGAATGCCAAAGAATTCACCTCGCTGATCATCGCCACCCCGAACGGCAATCCGGTGCGGCTCGGCACGGTGGCGCGGGTGATCGACAGCGTCGAGAACGACAACCTCGCCAGCTGGCACGACGGCGAGCGGGCGATCACGCTGGCGGTCCAGCGCCAGCCCGGCGCCAATACGGTGCAGGTGGTCGACGCCATCAAGGCGGCGCTGCCGGGCATCACCGCGCAGCTGCCGGCCTCGGTCTCGGTCGACCTGATGAACGACAATTCGCTGCAGATCCGGGCGGCCGTCGACGATGTCGAGTTCACGCTGCTTCTCACCATCGCGCTGGTGGTGCTGGTGATCTACCTCTTCCTCGGCAAGCTGGTCTCGACCCTCATCCCGGCCGTCGCCGTGCCGCTGTCGATCCTCGCGACCTTCGGCATCATGTATCCGCTCGGCTACTCCATCGACAACATGTCGCTGCTCGCCTTGACGCTGTCGGTCGGTCTCGTCGTCGACGATGCGATCGTCATGCTGGAGAACATCATTCACCACATGGAAAAGGGCATGGCGCCCTTCGAGGCAGCGCTCGTCGGCAGCCGCGAGGTGACAGCGACGATCGTCTCGATGTCGCTCTCGCTGATCGCGGTGTTTTTGCCGATCCTGATGATGGGCGGGGTCGTCGGCCGGCTGTTCACCGAGTTCGGCATGGTCGTCTCGCTGGCGATCATGGCCTCGGCGCTGGTCTCCCTGACGGTGACGCCGATGCTCGCCGCTCGGCTGCCGGAGAGCGCCCGCCAGCCGCCGGCCCGCTGGAGCCCGGCCGGCCTGTTCGAGCGCGGTTTTTCTGCGATGACGCGGGGCTATGGCCGCGGCGTCGACTGGTGCCTGGCGCACGGCTTTGCGGTGTTTCTGGTCTTCCTCGCCAGCGTCGCCGGGTCGGTCTGGCTGGTCACCCTGCTTCCCTCCGGCTTTCTGCCGCGCGAGGACACCGGCCAGCTGCAGGTCTCCCTGCAGGGGCGCCAGGACATCTCGTTCGACGCCATGGCGGTGCTGGTCAAGCGGGCAGCCGATCTCGTCAAAGCCGAGCCGGACGTTGACCACGTCACCGCCACCATCGGCGGCGGATCGAGCGCGGCGACCAATGCTGGCACAATGTTCGTCCAGCTGAAGCCGAGGGAGACGCGCGGCAAGATCGACGGCACGATCGCCGACATCCGCAAAGAGCTTGGCACGGTGGTCGGCCTGCAGAGCTTCGTCACGGCCTCGCAGAGCCTGCGGCTTGGCGGGCGCTCGTCGCAGAGCCAGTACCAGCTGGTGGTGCAGTCGCTGGACACGGCGGGCCTGTCGCAATGGGCGGGTAAAATCCAGGCGGCGATGGCGGCGGACCGCTCGACCTTCGTCGGCGTCGCCACCGACGTGCAGGACAATGCCCTCCAGGCCGAGGTGAAGGTCGACCGCGACCGTGCCGAGCAGCTCGGCATCTCCGCCGAGACGCTGCGCACGGTGCTCGGCGCCGGCTTCGGCACGCAGTCGGCGGCGACCATCCAGGCGACCGGCGACAGCTATGAGGTGATCCTCGAATACGACCCGGACCTCGCCTGGAACGACACGCTCCTGTCCAACATCCACGTCCTCGCCAGCAATGGCCGGCTGGTGCCGATCTCTTCCTTCGCCGCGATCGTGCGGCAGACCGGGCCCGTGACGATCAACCAGACGGGACAGCTGACCTCGATCACGCTGTCCTTCGACCTGCCGCCGGGGGTGGCGCTCGGCCAGGCGACGGCGGAGATCGCCGCGATCAAGGCCCAGCTCGGCGTGCCCGCCTCGGTGTTCACCAGCTATGCCGGCACCGCCCAGGTCTTCGCCCAGTCGACCGCCAACACGCCCTGGCTGATCCTGGCCGCCGTGCTGACGATCTACGTCGTCCTCGGCGTGCTCTACGAGAGCTTCCTCCACCCACTGACCATCCTGTCGGGCCTGCCGGCGGCGGCGCTCGGCGCGCTTCTGGCGCTGCACTTTGCCGGAATGGAGCTGTCGATCATCGCCCTCATCGGCATCCTGATGCTGATCGGCATCGTCAAGAAGAACGCCATCATGATGATCGACGTGGCGCTGCAGCTGATGCGCGAGGAGGGGATGCCAGCCGTTCCCGCCATCCGCGAAGCTTGCGTTCGCCGCTTCCGCCCGATCATGATGACCACCTTCTGCGCCCTCCTCGGCACGGTGCCGATCGCCCTCGGCCACGGCGCGAGCTCGGAGCTGCGCCAGCCGCTCGGCGTCGCCGTCGTCGGCGGGCTGCTGGTCTCGCAGCTGCTGACGCTGTTCATCACCCCGGTGATCTTCGTCGGCATACAGAGGCTGAGAGACCGGCTCGCGGGGCGGGGGAGGCAGTCCGGCGAGATGCGGGCGGCGCCGGCGGAATAGCGCGCGTTGTGCTGTTTCGAGCCGTTCAGAAGCCTTGGAGGGCCATGTCGAGCGCCGCGATGATGGCATCGTGTTCGGCTGCCAGATTGCCGATCCTTGCGCCGAAGATCGCGATGGGCACGGCTGAGATGAACTGGGTGACCATGACCATTTCACTGCCGGAAAAGCTGAACACCGGGTTGAGCCGAGCGGCTGGACGCGGCGCACTGAGGATGGGCAGAAGAGGAACGACGATCCGCGTCGTCAGACTTTCCAAAAGGTCGGCCTGAACGTCGAGAAGATAGCCATCGCCCTCGCGACGCGCGAACACGTCATACCGCGCCATCAGAACAGGCGTTCGGAACCGAGCGGCAGACCGTTCGTCTCGACGTAGAGATTGGAGGAGCGCAAGGCTGCCGCGTTCTCGTCGCGCCAGCCGATAGCACGGGCGTTCTTGACGGCGTCGGCGATTCCCTGCGCTGCTGCCCGGGCAATATCGACGTTGAGCAACTTCGCCTCTTCGAGGAGGGACGGATCGATGGTGATATCGTTCATGCGAAGTCCGTCAGGTCGGAGTGGCATCCGGCGAAGATAGGGGCATCCCAGGATTGCCACAACAGCTGCACGTTTTGCCGAGCTATCAGCTCATCTGCGCGGGCACAAACGGTACCCGTGGATTGCCTGCGTTGTGAGAGAAGCCCACGCGACCATCCGTTTCGGCGTATTAGAAGGCGTTGTGGCGCCCTCCTCTCCGCATTTACGAAGCCGTTCCGGCCCTTTCTCCGCCTTTCTGCACGATCGCGTACCGGCAGCCGAACTTCCGTCGGCTTTCGGCATTGAATGCTGGATCATGCCGGCAGAGGCTGGTCCCGGCGAGGAGCACCCATGACGAACCCGCGGTTTCTCGGTGGAAGTGGCGAAATGGCGACGCGGCTGCGCGCCTTCGACTGGGCGTCCACCCCGCTCGGTATTCCCGATGGCTGGCCGCATGCGCTGCGCACGCTCGTCGACCTCATGCTCTCCTCGCGCCAGCCGATGTTCCTGGCCTGGGGACGCGAGCGGGCCCTTCTCTACAACGACGCCTATGTGGACCTTCTCCAGGACAAGCATCCGGCGGCGCTCGGCCAGCGGTTCGCCATAGTCTGGCGCGACATCTGGAGCGATCTGGAGCCGCTGTTCAGCCAGGTCTACTCCGGTGAGCCCGTCCACATGGACGACATCACGCTCTTCATCGAGCGCAACGGCGCGAGCGAGGAGGCGCATTTCGCCTTCTCCTACACGCCGGTCTTCGACGAGGCCGGATCGGTCGTCGGCCTGTTCTGTCCCTGCAACGAGACGACCGGCCAGGTGCTGGCCGAGCGGGCAGCCGAGGAATCCCGGCAGGCGGCCGAAGAGGCGAACATCGCCAAGAGCCAGTTTCTCGCCAATATGAGCCATGAGCTGCGCACGCCGCTGTCGGCGATCATCGGCTATGCCGAGATGCTGATCGAGGAGGCCGAGGACGGGACCGAGCCCGGCGAGCTCGCGCGCGACATCCGCAAGATCGAGAGCAATGCTCGCCATCTCCTCGGCCTCATCAACGACGTGCTCGACCTCTCCAAGGTCGAAAGCGGCAAGATGGATCTCTTCGTCGAGGAGTTCGACATCGCCGATATCGTCGGCGACGTCGTGTCGACAGCCAAGGGCCTGATCGACAAGAAGCACAACCGGCTGGAGATCGAGATGGCGGCCGACATCGGCACCATGCGATCGGACGTCACCAAGCTCCGGCAGATCCTCCTGAACCTCCTCGGCAACGCCGCCAAGTTCACCCAGGAGGGCGTCGTCACCATCGCCGTCTGGCGTTCCGAAGGTCAGGTGCATTTCCGGGTCAGCGATACCGGCATCGGCATGACGCCCGAGCAGCTGGAGCGGCTATTCCAGCGGTTCCAGCAAGCGGATGCCTCCACCACGCGCAAGTTCGGCGGCACCGGCCTCGGCCTGTCGCTGACGAAGGCGTTCAGTGCGATGCTGGGCGGCGACGTGACCGTCGAGAGCGCGCTCAACGCCGGTAGCGCCTTCACCTTGACATTGCCGGAGGTGGCGAGCGATCCGGCCGAGGTCGAGACGGATCTCGCGGCGCTCCAGGCCCAGCTGCCGGTCGCCGGCGACAAGGGCGAGGCGGAGGTCGTCCTGGTGATCGACGACGACACCGCGCAGCGCGAGCTGATGACGCGCTTCCTCGCCCGCGAGGGATTTGCCACCCTTACCGCGGCCGACGGTCCGACCGGCCTGTCGCTCGCGAAGGAGATGCGCCCGCGGGCAATCCTCCTCGACGTGATGATGCCGGGCATGGACGGCTGGACGGTTCTGAGCCGGCTGAAGGCCGATCCCGACCTCTCGTCGATCCCGGTCGTCATGGTGACCTTCGTCAGCGAACGCGGGCTTGCCTCCTCGCTCGGGGCAGCCGATTACGTCGCCAAGCCGGTGAACTGGGACAATTTCCGCGCGGTCATGGACCGTTTCCGGGGCGAGGTGGGCGATGTCCTCGTCGTCGACGACGATCCCGATGCCCGGTCGCGGGTGCGCAGCGCCCTCGAGCGCGACGGCTGGAGCGTCGCCGAAGCCGGCAATGGCCAGGAGGCGCTCGAAGCCGTGCAGGTGGCGCCGCCGAGGGTGATCCTCCTCGACCTCACCATGCCCGTCATGGACGGCTTCGCCTTCCTCCATGCGCTGCGCAAGAGCGCCGGCGGCAAGGATATCCCCGTCATTATCCTCTCCGCGCGCGACCTTACGGCCGACGAGCGATCACGGCTGGAATCGGCGGCCAAGGTCATGTCCAAGGGTGCGGCGAGTTTGAAGGAAGTCGCGGCGAACGTCAGAGCGCTGGCCGAGTAACGCTGGCGACTTCCGGCAGATGCGGCCGCTGGTTAGTGGCGATAGGCCGTCAGCCTACACTCTGAGCCTCAATTCGGGTCTCAATCGGGCTGTGTCGTCTACTCGGCAGCGTCGGCGTTTCCCGGCGCTGGAAGGCGTGCCTTCTGCCAGTCTCCCGGGGCAAGCGCGGTGCTGGCGGACAGGACTTCGATGCCGATAACGCAGCCCTTTTCGTCGACGTCATAGATGAAAGGACCTGCCTCGGCCGACTCGACAATCGTGCCGCTGCTGATGCGGAAATAGACGGCGTCGGCTTCAGGATCGTAGGTCACGTCGATCATGGGCGCTTTGCTCCCCGGTCGAATGTCGCGGTGATAATGCGCATTATCGTCGCTAACTGTCATCCAGTAACGCCGCTCCTCGAACTCTGTCCCGTCAGCTGTCCATCTTCAGCGCGGCGATGAACGCTTCCTGCGGAATATCTACCTTGCCGAACTGGCGCATGCGCTTCTTGCCCTCTTTCTGCTTGTCGAGGAGCTTGCGCTTGCGCGTGGCGTCGCCGCCGTAGCACTTCGCGGTCACGTCCTTGCGCAGCGCCGAAATGGTCTCGCGGGCGATCACCTTGCCGCCGATCGCGGCCTGGATCGGGATCTTGAAGAGGTGGTTGGGGATGAGGTCCTTCAGCTTCTCGCACATCGCCCGGCCGCGGCGCTCGGCCTGGGCGCGGTGGACGAGCATCGAGAGGGCGTCGACCGGCTCGGCATTGACCAGGACCGACAGCTTCACGAGGTCGCCCTCGCGGTACTCGATCAGCGAATAGTCGAAGGAGGCATAGCCCTTGGAGATCGATTTCAGCCGGTCGTAGAAGTCGAACACCACCTCGTTCAGCGGCAGCTCGTAGGTCACCATCGCGCGTTTGCCGACATAGGAAAGGTCGGTCTGCACGCCGCGCCGCTCCTGGCAAAGCGTCAGGATGTTGCCGAGATAGTCGTCCGGGGTGAGGATCGTCGCCTTGATCCAGGGCTCCTGGATCTCGACGATCTTCATCACGTCCGGCATGTCGGCGGGGTTGTGCAACTGGATGGTCGAGCCGTCGGTCAGCTTGATGTCGTAGACCACCGAGGGAGCGGTCGCGATCAGGTCGAGGTCGAACTCGCGGGAGAGGCGCTCCTGCACGATCTCGAGATGCAGCAAGCCGAGGAAGCCGCAGCGGAAGCCGAAGCCCAAGGCAGCACTGGATTCCATCTCGAAGGAGAAGCTCGCATCGTTGAGGCGGAGCTTGCCCATCGCGGCGCGGAGATCGTCGAACTGCGCGGCATCGACCGGGAAGAGGCCGCAGAACACCACCGGCTGCGCCGGCTTGAAGCCCGGCAGCATGGTCGTCGTCGGGCGCTTGTCCTCGGTGATGGTGTCGCCGACGCGGGTATCGGCGACTTCCTTGATCGAGGCGGTGATGAAGCCGAGCTCGCCGGGGCCGAGCACGTCGAGATTGACCATCTTCGGGGTGAAGACGCCGACCCGATCAACCGGATACTTGGCGTCCGTTCCCATCATGCGGATGATCTGGCCCTTCTTCAGCTCGCCGTCGATGATCCGCACGAGGACGACGACGCCGAGATAGGCGTCGTACCACGAGTCGACCAGCATCGCCTTCAGCGGCGCCGAACGGTCGCCGTGCTTCGGCGGCGGCAGGCGGTGGACGATGGCTTCGAGGACATCGCCGATGCCGATGCCGGATTTGGCCGAGATCATCACGGCGTCCGAGGCGTCGAGGCCGATCACCTCCTCGATCTGCTCCTTCACCCGGTCCGGCTCGGCGGCGGGGAGGTCGATCTTGTTCAGCACCGGCACGATCTCGTGGCCGTTGTCGAGCGCGAGATAGACGTTGGCAAGGGTCTGCGCCTCGACGCCCTGCGCCGCGTCGACGACCAGCAGCGAGCCCTCGCAGGCGGCGAGCGAGCGCGACACCTCGTAGGCGAAATCGACATGGCCGGGCGTGTCGATGAGGTTGAGGATGTAGGTCTCGCCATTTTTGGCGACGTAGTGCAGCCGCACCGTCTGCGCCTTGATGGTGATGCCGCGCTCGCGCTCGATGTCCATCGAGTCGAGCACCTGCTCGGTCATCTCGCGCGCCTCCAGCCCGCCGGTCGTCTGGATCAGACGGTCGGCCAGCGTCGATTTGCCGTGGTCGATATGCGCCACGATGGAGAAATTGCGGATGTGATCAAGGGGCGTAGGGGTGCTCATGGCCCGCATATAAGCAATTTGAGCGATATCGGATACCGGTTTTTCACCGCGGCGCGATGCGCGTGGCCGACGGCGGGAAGCTTGGGGTTCCCGCCGCCCCATGGATGCGTCAGACCAGCCCGTCCGCCCGTTGCGCCGAAAAGCTTGAGCCGTCCGTGATACGGTTCGGCCTAAATTGCACTTGTCTATTGCCCGCCTCAATTCGATCGCGCAAAAAGCAGCCTCCGACCCTTTAATAGGACTGCTGCATGCTGGACGTACGAAAGCTCGAGATCGCGGATGTCGTGGAACTGACGCCGCGGCGTTTCGGCGACGATCGCGGCTTCTTCGCCGAGACGTTCAACCGTCAGCGTCTTTCGGGCGCCGGAATCGAGATCGACTGGATGCAGGACAACCAGTCCTACTCCAAGGACGTCTTCACCTTGCGCGGCCTGCACTACCAGGAGCCGCCCTTCGCCCAGGACAAGCTGGTGCGCGTGCTGCGCGGCCGCATCCTCGACGTCGCCGTCGACATCCGGCGCGGCTCGCCCTCCTACGGCAAGTGGGTCGCGGTGGAGCTGTCGGCCGAGGCGTTCAACCAGCTCCTGGTGCCGGTCGGCTTCGCGCACGGCTTCCTGACGCTCGAGCCTGACACCGAGGTCTTCTACAAGGTGTCCGCGCCCTATTCCGGTAGCCATGATCGGTCGATCCGCTACGACGACCCGGCGCTCGCCATCGATTGGCCGCTCGGCGGCAAGACGCCGGTTCTCTCCGCCAAGGACGAGGCCGCGCCGACGCTGGCCGAGGCCAACGCCCCCTTCATCTACGAGGAAAGCCGCAAGTGAAGATCATCGTCACCGGCGGCGCCGGCTTCATCGGTTCGGCGGTCTGCCGCCACCTCATCAACGAGACCCCGCATTCGGTGGTCAATCTCGACAAGCTGACCTATGCCGCGAGCCTTGCCTCGCTGGCCTCGATCGAGAACGACCCTCGCTACGTCTTCGCCAAGGGCGACATCCTCGACCGCGCCTTCGTCACCGACCTGTTGAAGCGCGAGATGCCCGACGCGGTCATGCATCTGGCCGCCGAGAGCCATGTCGACCGTTCGATCGACGGTCCCGGCGACTTCATCAACACCAACATCGTCGGCACCTACGAGCTCCTGGAAGCCGTGCGGGCCTACTGGTCCGGTCTCGAGGGTGAGAAGAAGGAGGGTTTCCGCTTCCACCACATCTCGACCGACGAGGTTTTTGGCGACCTGCCGCTCGACGGCGGCCTGTTCACCGAGGAGACGCCTTACGCGCCGTCCTCGCCCTATTCGGCCTCCAAGGCCGCGTCCGACCACCTCGCCATGGCCTGGCACCACACCTATCACCTGCCGGTGGTGCTCTCGAACTGCTCGAACAATTACGGCCCGTATCACTTCCCGGAGAAGCTGATCCCGCTGATGATCCTCAACGGTCTCGAGGGCAAGCGCCTGCCGGTCTACGGCAAGGGCGAGAACGTCCGCGACTGGCTGTTCGTCGATGACCACGCCCGCGCGCTGGCGATGGTCGCGACAACCGGCGTCGCCGGTCGCTCCTACAATATCGGCGGGCGCAACGAGCGCTCCAACCTCGATGTCGTCCACGCCATCTGCGACACGCTCGACCGCCTGGCGCCGCCGCTCGCGAACGGCGAGAGCCGCCGCAGCCTGATCGATTTCGTCAGCGACCGCCCGGGCCACGACCTGCGCTATGCCATCGACGCCACGCGCATCGAGGGCGAGCTTGGCTGGAAGGCGCAGGAGACCTTCGAGACCGGTCTGGAGAAGACCATCGCCTGGTATCTCGCCAACGAAAGCTGGTGGGGACCGATCCGCGCGGGCAAGTATGCCGGCGAGCGCCTCGGGGCAGTCGGCGGGAAGGCCTGAAATGAAACTTCTCGTCACCGGGCGCAGCGGGCAGGTCGCGACCTCGCTGCTGGCGCTGGCCGCGCCTGATCTCGAGATCGTCGCGCTCGGCCGGCCCGAGCTCGACATCACCGACCGGGCGAGCCTCGACCGCGCGATCTCCGCGCATCGGCCGGACGTCGTCGTCTCCGCTGGCGCCTACACGGCGGTCGACCGCGCCGAGACTGAGGTAGACGCCGCCTTCGCCGCCAACCGCGACGGCGCCGGCCATGCCGCGGCGGCCGCGGCCGCGGCGGGTCTGCCGATCATCCACATCTCGACCGACTACGTGTTTCCCGGCGACAAGGCCGAGCCCTATGTCGAGACCGACGCGACCGGGCCGGTCAGCGTCTACGGCCGCTCCAAGCTGGAAGGCGAGGCCGCAGTGCTCGCCGCCAACCCGCAGGCTGCGGTCCTGCGCACCGCCTGGGTCTACAGTCCCTATGGCAACAACTTTCTGAAGACCATGCTGAAGCTTGCCGCGACGCGCGACGCGCTGCGCGTCGTCGGCGACCAGCAAGGGACGCCGACCTATGCGCCGGACATTGCCGAGGCGATCGTCGTCGTCGCCCGCCGCATGCTGGCATCGCCCGCGGCCGAGGACTGGCGCGGCGTCTTCCACCTCGTCGCGACGGGGACGACGAACTGGGCGGATTTCGCCGCCGAGATTTTTAACCAGTCGGCGGCCCGTGGCGGACCTTCGGCCAGCGTCGAGCCGATCGGCACGGCCGATTATCCGACGCCGGCCCACCGCCCGGCCAATTCCCGGCTCGACACCGCCCGTTTCAACGGCGTGTTCGGCCACCGCCTGCCGGCCTGGCAGGACGGCGTGGGCCGGTGTTTGGCGGCGCTCGACGCCTGATCAGCCGACATCAATTCTCGGCGCGATGAGCGAGCGGAAAGGGCGGGGTCGCAGCTGCTCCCCGCCTCTCGCAGCCAACCGCGGCGAAACGCGCAAGGTAGGCCCGCCGGGCTATAGGATTGGCTGCCAATGCTGTAGGATTGACCCTAGGGAACGTCGCCGCTGCTCTTTGCGATCGGCGACGGGCTGCGCCGCTGGGCGGGCGCCGACAGGGGAAGACCGACAGGGATGCGATCGCGCTTTCTGATCTTCGACGAGAACGCGCCGATCATCGACGTCTCGCGTCACGCCTTTCCCGATGCGCCGCCGGTGGTGACGGGACCGAGCTATCTCCTCTGCCCGCATTGCGGCCACGACGAGCGCAGCCATGCCGGCCCGCACGAGATGTTCAGCGTGCTTCCGCCGGTGGACGCCAAGCCGCCGATCGTCTCCAGCCTGCATTTCCGCTGCCGCGAGTGCGAAGAGGCATCGCCGGTCTGGGTGATCCGCCGCGACGGCGCCGTCACCAGCCACATGCGCGACCTCGAGACTGAGGAGGCCTGCATGCCGCTCGATTTTGACGACAGTATGCGCGCCAATCCGCTCGAGTAACCGGCCCGGCGGGGCCTGCGGCCGATGCCCCATGCGCCCCGATGCCAGCGACGCCTCTCGATCCGGAAAGCCACGCCATATGCGCCTGTCTCTCGGCCTCTCGGCCCTTGCCCTGATGCTCCTGCTGCCGGTCGCCTCAGCCGAAGAGCCGGCGCCGGCCTTCGGCGTACCGATCGCCTGCGATCCGCAGGCGGAGTGCCTTGTCCAGCAGTTTCCCGACATGCAGGCGGGCGCCGGGGCGAGCGACCCATTCTGCGGCGGGGCAACCTATGACGGCCATGACGGGACCGACATCCGCATCGCCTCGCTGAAGGACATCGCCCGCGACGTGCCCGTTGTCGCCATGGCCGCGGGCAGGATTCTGCGCGGCCGCGACGGCGAGCCCGACAGGCTGTCGGGCGGGGCCGAGGCGGCGGGCACTTTCGGCGGCAAGGAATGCGGCAACGGCCTGGTGATCGACCACGGCAACGGCTGGGAGACGCAGTACTGCCACCTGAAGCAAGGCTCGCTCGCCAAGACCGCCGGTCCGGTGGCCGCGGGCGAGACGCTCGGCTTCGTCGGCGCGTCCGGCTGGGCGCAGTTCCCGCACGTCCACGTCACGGTGCGGCACGCCGGCATCAAGGTGGACCCCTCGACCGGCCGCGAGGTCGGGGCCGGCTGCACGGCAGCCCTGGCGGACCGCCATCCGCTCTGGAGCCCGGCGGCAGCGGCGTGGCTTAGCACCGCCACTCACCACATCCTCGGTGTCGGCATGGCCGGCAGCCTCTTCGCCCATGACAGCCTGGTCACCGACGGCCCGCCGTCCGCCCCGACATCGGCATCAGCCGCGACGGTCGGCTGGGGTTGGTTCGCCAATCTGAAGGGCGGCGACCGGATCCGGCTGCTGATCACCGACCCGTCGGGCGCCGTCTTCACGGATGCCGTGGGCGAGCCGCTCGGCGGCAACAAGGCGAGCTATTCGCAGTTCGCCGGCCGCAAGCGCAGCCCCTTGCCGGGCCGCTACCGGATCGAGACGCAAGTGCTGCGGGGCGACGCCGTGGTCGAGGCGCGAACGGCGGATGTCGACGTCGCGCCGTAGCGCTCCGGCGCGCTGGCACCGTGAATCTTGGCCGTGCTGTCGCGGACCACGGTCTTAGGCGGGCAGGGGACCCGCCGTCCGGTAATGCGCGATCATCTCGTCGAACAGTGCGATATCCGACCGGCCGCGGGCGAAGAGCTGGGCGCCCGCCACGGCGGCGTAGATGGCGCGGGCGCGCGCGCCGCTCTGCTCGGCACTGACGATCAAAGCCGCTGTCAGCAGCTTCTCGAGCCAGGCGACGTTGACGTCCGCAAAGGCCTGCACTTCCGTCCTCACCGCGTCGGGAAGGTCGTCGTATTCGGCCGCCATGAAGCTCGACAGGCACATGCGGTTGTCGTTCGACAGCGAGGCGCGGAAGATGTCGGGGTAGTGGTGCAAGGCCTCCAGCGGGTCGGGAAACCGCGTGGAGATCGCATCGAGGTCTGCTGCGGTATCCTCCCAGTACCGCCGCGCCACCGCCGCGCCGAGATCGGCCTTGGTGGCGAAGTGGTGGTAGATGCTGGGCGCCTTGATGCCGACTTCGGCCGCGATATCCCGGTAGTTCAGGCCGTTATAGCCCCGCGCCATCGCGGCCCGCCTTGCGGCCGACAGCACCGCCTCCCGGGAAGTCATGCTCACGAATCTTTCCTCTTCACGCATTCCACCTACCAATTGGTAGATAGAGATTGACAGGGTGAAAGCAAAGCCTCTATTTCTTCCCTACCAATCAATTGGTAGATGGATTGACCATGACCCTTGCGACCCCTGAATCCCCCCTTCGCCTCTTCACCTCACCGTCGGCTTTCCCCAATCCCCAGCGCCTGCGCATTTTCCTGCACGAGAAGGGCATCGCCGATCATTTCCAGGAGCACGTCTACGACATGGCGCCCGCCGGCGAGCAGCGGCAGTGGCGCCACCTGAAGATGAACCCGTGGGGCGAGACGCCGACGCTGGAGCTGGCCGACGGGAGCTTCATCTCCGAGACCGCGGCGGTCGTCCGCTATCTCGACGAGGCGTTTCCAGGCCGCCGGGTGATGGGCGAGACGGCGGAGGAGAAAGGTCTCGACAGCATGTGGGACAACCGCATCTGGGTCCACATCCTCTACCGCATCACCACCGCCTTCCACGTGCTGCACCAGGGTCTCGGCCCGAAGCTCGAGCTGACCAGCAATCCTGCCTGGGGCGAGCATTGCCGCAAGGAGGCGCTGGCGCACACCGGCCTCGTCAACCAGCATCTCTCCGACGGACGCGAATGGCTGCTCGGCGGAAACGAGCCGACCTTCTCCGACATCACCTTGGCGACCGCGATCGCCTTCTCGAAATACCCGGTCAACGCCATGCCGCTCGACGAGCGCTTCGAGCACATCGACGCGTTCTGGCGGCGCTGGATGCGCCGCCCGACCTTCTTTGCCGCCTACGCCGACCGCAACAGCGGCGTGCTGGAGCTGGACAACCGGGACTGACAGCCTCGCCGCCGCGCTGCGGCAACCGGGAAAACAAGGGTCGGCCGCAGCGGGATTTGCGGCCGGACCTGCTGGGGGAGGGCGTGTCGATGCACGGCGGCGCGCATCCCCTCGGAATACCAAGGCTTGCCATTGAACTTCCCTATTGTCAGGATGCGGCACGTTCCCAGATGGGCGGCGAGACGGTCATCGGTGCCGGCAAGGCCGGGTTCGCCCGAGGCAAACGCCGCTTCTCCCCGCAGCAAGCAAGGTTTCTCAAGATGAAGTCATTCGCTCTTTCCGCCATTCTCCTCGGCTTGCTCGCGTTTCCCGCCGCGGCGCAGACGGCGGCGCCGGTGAGCGTTGCGGCCAAGGCCGGGCAGGAAGTGCGCGCCGGCTGGGTCGGGTCGGTCGGGGCCGACTGCAAGCCGAACCCCGCGCCGACGCTGACCCCGTCAAAGCTTGCGGCGCACGGCCAGATCAAGCTGCAGCAGGCGGACGTCAAGACCAACAGTTTTCCGGCTTGCCCCGGCATCACGGTGCCCGCGGTCGTCGTGTTCTACACGTCCTCGCCGGGCTTCAAGGGCACCGATGCCTTCACGCTGACGACGGCCGACGGCACCGCCCGCGCCTACAGCGTGACGGTCGACTGACCGCGCGCCGTCAGGGCTTGTCGAAGCGCCGGAGCGTGCGCGCGCCACGCCGCAGCCAGGTCGGCATGGCCTGGTAGGCGGCGCGCAGGCCTGGCACCCTCAAGAGGACGCGGATCTTGCGGCCGAGCGGCACCAGAAAGTCGTTGGGCTGGTCCGCCAGCCGGCGTGAGAGTTTCCGTAGTTCCACGAGCTCCATGGCGGGTGCCGAGAGCGCAACGCCCTCCACCGTGGTGACCACCCCGCCATCCGCCTCGGCCAGCAGTGAGAACAGCCGCTCCAGCGCGTGCGCCGCGGTCCCGTCGACTTGGCCCCGCTCCGGTTCGAACAGATCGTCGAGGGCAGCGCCCGGCAAGGCCGCGAAGGCGCTTTTGCGGAACCAGAACATCGATCCCGCGGCAAAAACCGGCGTGCGCCGGAGCGCCTCGCCATAGGCGAGCCCCAGCCGCTGCGAGATCCGCCGCATCGGCTTGGCATTCTTCTGCATCCAGGGCGCCATCGAGACCAGCATTCCGTCTGGCCCGACAAGCGCAAGCCGCGGATCGGCTTCCATCGCCCGGAGCAGCCGATCGACCGCCGCAGGGTCCGGCAACAGCCCCTCGACCAGCATCCTCCCCCAGTCGGCGCCGTCGAGCCGGTGGGTGGACCGCTTGGTGTGCAGCTTTAGGCCGATGGCATAGTCGAGGTCGGCGCCGAGCGCCTCAAGGAACGGGCGGACGTCGCGCCCCCGGTTCTCAGTGCGTAGGACCCGGTGCGACAGGAGGAAGGGCGTCTCTGGAAGGATGAAGCTTGCGGCATCGCCGGACGTCGTCAGCACCAAGTGGAAGGGCCGCTGCAGGTTGCGGGCGATCCACGGCGCCATCCAGTCCCAGACGTCAGTGAAATGGACGTGAACGAAGACGGCGATCGGCACCCCGGCACCTGTCCCCCCCTTGCCGGGGAATAAGCCGACGGACGCGGGTGCCGCTGGCAAATTCGGGTGCTCTGGCATGCTCATGTCCGATCGAAGCGGGCCGTAAGCCCATCCGCCAGCGCGCGCAGCAGCCGTCCGGCGAGCGGGGCCTTTCCGTGCGGCGTCCGTGCGACGAAAGCGGCCAACTGCAGCGGCACGTAGACAAGGGTGCGCAGCTTCCAGCGGGCGGGGATGTGGGCAAGGCGCAGCAAGTGAAACTGGTTGCGCGCATAGCTCTGCATGCGCGCGGCGGACTGGCGGGGAAACCGCATGCCGCCGACCTCGACGATGCCCTCGCCGACCCGGTGCCGCATGGTGACGCCTGGCACGCACCAGACCGAAAAGCCCTTCGACCAGGCGCGGAAGCACCATTCGACGTCGATCGCGTCCATCCGGTAGCGGGCCTCGAACCCGCCGATGGCGCGAAGCGCGGCGAGCGTTATCACGCTGCCGGAGGTGATGAGGAAATCTGTCGCGCGATAGGCGGCGGGGGCGCCGGGAACGGTGCGGTCGCGGTAGTGCGGCACCTTGGTCGGCGCCTGCGGATCGGCGGCAAGCGCCGGCCCGATCGCCGCCGGGCGGTATCCCCGGGCGTCGAGATCGTCGAAGGCCTTGCACAGGCGCCGGGCCATGTCGGGCGTCGGCGTGCTGTCTTGGTCGAAGAAGAGGATGGCCTGGCAGCCCCGCTGCTCTGCCGCTTCCACCAGACGGTTGAGCCCGGCGCCGATGCCGGCATTCGCCTCCGTCTGCAGCAAGGAGAGGCGGCTGTCGGCCCGCAATGCATCGAGGAGGGACGGCTCGATGGCCTCGCCGGTCGGCCCATCGACATGGACGAGGACGGGTCCGCCGAAACCGGTGGCCACCGCGATGAGGGCCTGCAGCAGAGTTTTGTCGGGGCGGTAGACCGTGATGGCGATGGCGATGTCTTGGTCGCGAAGCGGCATCCAGCAAATCCGTTCATCGGCGACGCGAAGCGTCGCCTTCCTTCCCCGTCTTACCTCATCATGCCCTCGATCAAGGCTTTCTGACGGGGCAAGCAGACGCCGTGCAGGTCGTAGCGGTCGATGACCGTCTGCCGACCGGCCTTGCGCATCGCGCGGTAGTTCTCGGGCTTCGAGATCGCGTCCACCACGGTATCGGCAATGCCCTCCGGATCGAAGAAGTCGACGAGCAGTCCGTTCTGCCCGTGCCGGATAACTTCCTCGACCGGCTGCGTCTGCGAGCCGATCACCAGACACTTCGTCGCCATCGCCTCCAGCATCGACCAGGACAGGACGAAGGGATAGGTCAGGTAGACGTGCGCGTCCGAGACCTGCAGCATCTGCTTGAACACCTCGTAGTCGATTCGGCCGACGAAGTGCACCCGCTTCTCGTCGATCGTCACCTCCTTCAGCGCCCGCGCCTTGTAGCTCTCGCCGGCAGGCAGCTTGGCGCCATAGCTCACCCCGTCGCCGCCGACGATGACGATCTGCGCCGTCGGGTGCTTCTTCAGGATCCGCTCGGCGGCCCGCATGAAGACGTGGAAGCCGCGATAGGGCTCGAGATTGCGCGCAACGAAAGTGACGAGCGGCACCGTGCCGTCGAAGGTGATGCCGTTGAGGGTGACCGAGGGCTTCTCGGCGGCTTTGAGCGCCGCGGTGTCGACCCCGTCGTGGATGACCGAGACCTTGGCGGAATAGGCCTCGGGAAACCGGCTCTGCTGCCACCAGGTGGGCGAGATGCCGCGGTCGGTCGCCTCGAGACAGCTGAGCAGCAGCTGGTTGCGGCTGCGCAGGTGGAATTTCAGCTCGTCGCTCGAGGGGAATTCCTTGTCGAAGCCGACATCGGCGCCGGTGGCGCTGTAGAAGAACTCGAAATAGCTGAGCAGCGGCACGTCGGGGAAGATGTCCTTGACGAACTGCGTCTCGCCCCAGCCGCAATGGCCGATGATGAGGTCCGGCTTGACCCCGTTGTTCTTCAGCTGCAGCAGGATCCGCGCGACTGCCTGGCCGTGCAGGATGCCGTCCTCGATCGTCGTGAGATAGGGGTGGATGTTCGGCGTCGTCGCCCGGTGCGGCTGGTAGGCGATCAGCTCGATGTTCGGCAGCCGGTTCGGCGTGTTCTTGGTGATGAAGGTGATCTTGTTGTGCGGCGCCAGCTCCCGGCAAAGGTGCAGGAACTGCCCGGGAAAGTTCTGGTGAATGAAGATCAGTCGCTTGTTCTTGATCATGGATCCTGTGGGGCGCGGACGTCCCCTTCCTGTCACGCCGGGCACGGCGTCGCGCACGGACCGGCGTCCTGCATCCTCTGCCGGGCGGGATAGACCCGTACCCGCGCAGAGGATGCCTGGCAGCTGGGGTGAGGTGGCCTAGCGCTCGCGGAAAGCCTGGCTCATCGAATGGGTGACCGGTTCGATCAGATATTGCAGGGCGGTACGCGCCGTGGTCGGGATGATGACCTCGGCCGGCATGCCCGGGTAGAGCTGCAGGTCCTGCGCGGCATGCGACAGCGACTCGGGGTCGACGCGCACCTCTGCGGTGTAGAAGGACGTGCCGTTTTCGAGGGTCACGCGGTCGGCCGAAACCTTGGTCACCTCGCCCCAGGCGGACGGGGTGATGCTCTGGTTGTAGGCGGTCAGCTTGATCTCCGCCCGCATTCCCGCCTTCACCTGGGCGATGTCGGTGGTCGGCAGGTTCGCCTCGATGATCATCGGGCTGTTGCTCGGCACGATCTCCATCAGCCGCTCGCCGGGCGAGACGATGCCGCCATTGGTGAACTGTGTGAGGCCGAACACGGTGCCGGCGGCGGGTGCCTTGACCTCGACGAGATCCAGCGTCGCCTTGGCCGACTGCAACCGCGGCAAGATGTTGGCGAGGTCGCCCTGAATGTCGCTGAGGCCCTGGCTGCCTTCGGTCAAATGATCCTCGAATAGACGGTTGATCTGCATCTGGGTCTCGCCCTTGGCTTGCTCGGCCTCGGCGATCTGCGCCTTCAGGCTGCCGATCTGGCCGTCGAGCCCGGCGGCGACGCGCTGCAGCTCCAGGACCTTGGTCTTGGTGCCGAAGCCGCGCTCGGCCAGCGACTTGGTGCCGACGAGTTCCTGCGCGATGAGCGAGCTCTGGCTGGAGATCGCGTCGATCTGCGCCTGGTAGCCGGAAATGCGGGTGTTCAGCTGGGCCAGCCGCTGCTCCAGGATGCTCGCCTGGTTGCGGATCGCCTGGCGGCGCTTTTCGAAAAGGCTGGTCTGGTCGCTGATCAGGCCGGCGATCGCCGTTTCGCTCTGGCGCTGGGTCAGGGCTGGCGGGAAGGAGACCTCCTCGACGCCGGCGCCTTCCGCCATGAAGCGCGAGCGCCGGGCCAGGAGGTTCATGTACTGGTTGTCGTAGACCTCGAAGGCCGAGCGCGCCTGCACGTCGTCCATCTTCACGAGCACGTCACCCTTCGCCACCGTCTGGCCGTTGCGGACCAGAACCTGCGAGATGATGCCGCCGTCGCGCTGCTTGATGACCTTGCGGTTGTCCTCGACCTTGACGACGCCGGCCGCCATGATCGCGGCGCCGAGCGGGGCGAAAGTCGCCCAGATGCCAAGGCCGACAACGAAGACCGCGACGATGACCGAGCCGATGATGATCGGCCGGCGCATGCCGGTATCGAAATCCTCCGGTGGCTCGTTGACGGCCAATGCCAGAGGCCTGGAAGTTGCGAGCGCGGTGGAAGCTTCCGGCTCTTCGGAGGGCTTTCTGAAAGCTACAACTGACATCGACGCTTCTTTCAACTCGGATGGCGACGAAAAACCCTCGTCGGGTCGGCCTTCAGGATGATGACGCCCCGGCCCCGATCGGGGTGGTGGCATCGGTGACGCGCGGCGCGGCTGCCTCGCCGGCCACCGGCGCGGCCTGCGGGACCGGCGTCGGCATCAGCTTGGCAAGGACCGCGTCGCGCGGACCGAAATTCTCGATTACGCCGTCGCGCAGCAGCAGGATCTTGTTCGCAAACTTCAGCGCCGACATCCGGTGCGAGATCACCACGACGGTCGAGCCCATCTTGCGCAGCTCGAGAATGGCCGCGAGGAGGGCGTTCTCGCCATCGGAATCGAGGCTGGCGTTCGGCTCGTCCAGCACCACGAAGGAGGGCTTGTCGTAGAGCGCGCGGGCCAGCGCGACGCGCTGGCGCTGGCCGACCGAGAGCATCGCGCCGCCGTCGCCGAGCTCGGTGTCGTAGCCGTCGGGCAGGCGCAGGATCATGTCGTGGATGCCGGCCATGCCGGCGGCTTCCAGCACCTTGCCGTCGTCCGGGTTGGCGACGAAGCGGCTGATGTTGTCGCGCACCGTGCCGGAGAACAG
The DNA here is from genome assembly GCF_055730135.2 of Mesocryomonas lacus. Classification (NCBI taxonomy): domain Bacteria; kingdom Pseudomonadati; phylum Pseudomonadota; class Alphaproteobacteria; order Hyphomicrobiales; family Aurantimonadaceae; genus Mesocryomonas; species Mesocryomonas lacus. The sequence continues at coordinate 158,189 of NZ_JBUZWE020000013.1, forward strand.
CTCGACGTCCTGCGGGAGATAGCCGACATGGCGGCCGATATGGTTGCGGCCCCAGGAGTGCATCTCGGCGCCGTCGAGACGCACCGCGCCGGCGGTCGGCTGCGAGACGCCGATCAGGAGACGGGCAAGCGACGACTTGCCGGCGCCGGACGGCCCGATCAGGCCGAGGCAGTCGCCCGGCTCGAGCGCGAAGTTGAGGCTCTTCAGCAAAGCTTTCTGCGTGCCTGGGAAGGCGTAGACAACCTGCTCGACCGAGAGCCGGCCGACCGGGCGCGGCAGTTCCATGCCGGTCTCGCGGGCCGGGAACTCGTTCAGCAGGCCGTTGAGGCGGCTGAAGGCCTGGCGTGTCTGGATGATCGCCTGCCAGGAGCCGACGGCGCGCTCGACCGGCGCCAGCGCCTTGCCCATCAGCATCATCGAGCCGAACATCACGCCCGGACCGGTGAGGCCGTCGATCACCAGCAGCGCGCCGCCGCCGAGGATGGCGATCTGCAGGAACATCCGGAGGAAGCGGATCGCGGCCGAGACCGTGCCGCCGCGCTCGGACGCGGTTTCCTGCGCCTGCAGCATGGCCAGCCGATCGCCGTTCCAGCGCTTGGCGAGGCCCGGCAGCATGCCCATGGCGTGGATGACTTCGGCGTTGCGCAGGCCGGAGTCGGTCGCGCTGTAGGAGCGCTGGCCGGCGACGTTGGCCTCGCGCATGGCCGGGCGGGTGACGTATTCGTTGAGCGCGGCAAGGCCGAGCAGCAGCAAGGCGCCGACGGTCGAGAGCAGGCCGAGGCGCCAGTCGACGATCCAGATGACGGCGAGGAAGATCGGCGCCCAGGGCGCATCGAGCACGGCGTTGGTGACGCTGCCGGCAAGGCCCTGGCGGAAGGTGTCGAGGTCGCGCAGCACGTGGCTGCGCACCGGGCGGCCAGCGCGCAGGCCCGCGGCAACCACCGCATCGAGCAGCCGCGGCGCGAGCCGGCGGTCGATCATCGTGCCGATCTTGATCAGGATGCGGCCCCGCAGCTCTTCCAGCGCGCTCATCACGATGAAGGCGCCCGTCGCGGCGATGGTTAGGTAGAGGAGGGTCGGCACCGAGCCGGAGACCACGACGCGGGAATAGACCTGCATCATGTAAAGCGGCATTGCCAAGAACAGAATGTTCGAGCCGAAGGAGAAGATGGCGGCAAAGGTCAGCGGTCGGGCCGATGCCTTGAGGGCAGACTTCAGTTCCGGTGCGAGCGGGGGTTTGGCCGACTGCGGTGCATGTGAGCTCATAGCCTGCCTTATACTGTCCGCCCGACGCGCGGCCGATCGCAAGCCGCAACTCTACGGCGATTTACACGGCGGTAAAGGAGTTTGTCGAGCCTCTTCATTTCCGGAATGGGCCGCTGAGCGCGTAATTTCCGTAGAGGAAGGTATCTGGGCCACACAGGGCGGCAGCCGGCGGCGAGCGCGTGGATGAATTGCGTCAACCGGCGCCGGCCAGCCCCGGCATCCCCCGCCGCAAGGCTGTGACAGCCAAGGCGACGAGGGCCGGACTGCCGTCATCTCAGCTGGCGTCGACGTATTTCCGCCAGTCGTGCTCCTCGCGGAAACCGAGGACCTCGCGGATTTTCCGGTTGGAGAGCGGTGCCTCGAAGCCGTCAAGTGGACGGCTCAGCTTGATGTTCGGCACGTGCTTGGCAAGGAAGTCGGCGGTCGGCTCGCGGGCGGTGATGGTGTCGTTGACGGCGTTGAACACCTGGAAGCCGAGCCCGTCCTTCTTGATGCAGAGATCGACGATCTGGCCGAGGTCGCGCGCGTCGATATAGCTCCAGGCATTGCGCTTGCGCGACATCGGGTCGGCGAGGAACTTCGGAAACATGTCGTATTCGTGCGGCTCGATGACGTTGCCGATCCTCAGCGCATAGATGTCGGCGCCAGATCGCATGGCGAAGGCACGCGCCGTCTTCTCGTTCAGGACCTTCGACAGACCGTAGCTGTCCATCGGGTCGCTGTCGTAGTCTTCATCCAGTGGCAGCGAGTGGAAATCCTTGTCACCGTCGGCGAAGCAGACGCCGTAGGTGGTCTCGCTGGAGGCAATGATGATCTTCTTGATGCCGAGCTTCACCGCGGCTTCGATGACGTTGTAGGTGCCGATCGTGTTGATCGCGAAGGTCTCGTTGTCCGGCCGGATCTGAACGCGCGGGACGGCGGCGAAATGCACCACGGCGTCGATCTCAGCCGGGCCCTTGCCGGTCTCGTAGTCGCCGAGGTCGAAATGGCTGGAGAGGGCGTTGAACATCTGCCCGCTGTCGGAGATGTCGGCGATCAGCGTGTTCACGCCGGGGCAGGCCAGCGGCAGGAGGTCGACGTTGAGGACGGTGTGGCCGCGCTGGGTGAGGTAGGGCACGACATGGCGTCCGGCCTTGCCGGTGCCGCCGGTGAAGACGATGCGCTTGCTCATGATGATCTCCAGAAATGCGAAGGCGGACGCCCCCGCGAGGCGTCCGCATATAAGGGGGTGCCGGCCGGGTGCTACTGGCTCTGGCGGAAATTGCGGATGCGGTCGAACAGCACCGCGAGGAGGATCGCGCCGCCGATGAAGACGCCTTGCCAGAAGGCGTTGATGCCGAGCAGCCCGAGGCTGTTGCGGATCACCTCGATCAGCGCCGCGCCAATGATGGCGCCGAGCGCCGTGCCGATGCCGCCGGCAAGGTTTGCCCCGCCGATGACCGCAGCGGCGATCACCTGCAGCTCCATGCCCGAGCCGATGTTCGTCGTCACCGCGCCGAGCCAGCCGGTCTGGATGATGCCGGCGATCCCCGCCATGACGGCCGAGATCATGTAGACCGCGACCTTGATCGGCTTCACCGGAATGCCGGTGAGGGTCGCCGCGTGCTCGTTGCCGCCGATCGCGAAGACATGCCGGCCAAAGCTCGTCCAGCGCAGGACGAAGCCCATGATCAGGCCGAGCACCACCATGTAGACGACGGGGTTGGCGATGCCGAACAGCCAGGCGCCGCCGCCGAGCGCCAGCAGCTGCTGGTGGTCCGGGCCGAACTCGAACACCACGGTGTTGTTCGACGCGACCATGGCCAGGCTCCGCGCGATCGACAGCATGCCGAGCGTCACCACGAAAGGCGGATAGTCGAGATAGGCGATGAGGATGCCGTTGAACGCGCCGACCACCAGCGCCGTGCCGATGGCCGCGGCGATGCCGACCTCGATAGAGTAGCCGGCATGCATGGTGACCGCGAGCACCATGCTGGTGAGGCAGAGCACCGAGCCGACCGACAGGTCGATGCCGCCGGAGATGATCACCAGCGTCATGCCGAGGGCGATGATCGCGACGAAGGTGACGTTGCGGGTGATGTTGTAGAGGTTCTTCGACGTCGCAAAGGAGTCGGTTGCGACCGACAGGAAGAGGCACGCGAGGATCACCGCGACGAAGACCCAGAAGGTCTGGCTCGCGAACTGCCGGGAGAGCCAGCTTTTCGGCTTCTGCTCGAGGGGTTGGTCCAGCGTCAATGCCATGGTCGACCTGTCGTATTGCCGGAAGAAAGGGGTCCGCAGGACGCCGCGGGACGAAAAGATCGCGGGGGCGGGAAGGGTTTCGGGGCCATGGTTCAGGCCGTCTCGATCGCGCCGGTGATGAGGCCGGTGACCTCCTCTGGCGAGCTGGCGGCGATCGTCTTGTCGGCGACCTTGCGGCCGCGGCGCATGACGATGACGCGGTCGGCGACATCGAAGACGTCGGGCATGCGGTGGCTGATGAGGACGACGGTGATGCCCTGGTCGCGCAGGCGGCGGATGAGGTTCAGCACCTCGGCGATCTGGCGGACGGAAATCGCCGCGGTCGGCTCGTCCATCAGCACGATCTTGGCGTCCGACAGCCGCGTGCGGCCGATCGCCACCGCTTGGCGCTGGCCGCCGGACATCTTGCGCACGAGGTCGCGCGGCCGGGTCTCGGACTTCAGTTCGGCGAAGATCTGCGCCGAGCGCTTGTACATCGCGGCATAGTCAAGGACCTTGAACGTGCCGATGCCGCGCTTCAGCTCGCGGCCGAGGAAGACGTTCGCCGCCGCCGTCAAATTGTTGCAAAGCGCGAGGTCCTGGTGGACGATCTCGATGCCGTGCTGGCGCGCCTCGACCGGCTTGTTCATCACGAGCTCGGTATCGTTCATCTTCAGGCTGCCATGCGTCGGCCGGAAGTTGCCGGCGATCATCTTGACCAGCGTCGACTTGCCGGCGCCATTGTCGCCCATCAGGCCAACCACCTCGCCGGGCTGCAGCGTGAACGATACGTCGTTCACCGCATGGATGGCGCCGAAATGCTTCGACACGTTGATGAGCTGTAGTACCGACACGTGCCGCTTTCCTCCCGTGCAGGATGCGCGGCGCCGGCTTCGATCTCCGCCGAAGGCTTTGGCCGCATCCCCGCAGGCGGGGGCATCGTGCGGATGCCATACCGCACAGTCTGCGTCCGGCCGTCAACCGTCAGCCAAGCAAATATAACCAAGTTTTCGCCGTGCAGATTGACGCTGCTTCGCGCTCTCGATTACATGATAGGCAAGGGATGGGGCGGCTCTATTGTTGCACTGCGCTGTTTTTGAGCGGTTGCAGCAATAGTGATCGTATATTCCATTGATAACGTTCGGGCCAGTGATGGGGCAGTCGATGTTCGGCCGCCGCGTCGCCGTGCCTGCGCTCATGCCGGGTCCTTCGGGAAAGCCGGTTTCATGGCGGATCGCCCGGCACAAGGGCGGCGGCCACTATCGCACAGCCAGGTCCAGAAGGACCGGCGGGGCATCTCGGGAGGAAACACCATGCGCAAACTCACTCTGCTGCTGGCCGCGGCCACCATGGCGCTGGCGGGCGCCGGGCCGGCTTTGGCCAAGAAGCAGCTGGTGATCGTCGTGAAGGGCCTCGACAACCCCTTCTTCGAGGCGATCAACCAGGGCTGCCAGAAGTGGAACAGCGAGAACGCCAGTTCCGAATATGAATGCTTCTACACCGGCCCGGCCTCGACCTCGGACGAAGTCGGCGAGGCGCAGATCATCCAGGACATGCTGGGCAAGGCCGACACCGTGGCCATGGCGATCTCGCCGTCCAATGCCAAGCTGATCGCCCAGACGCTGAAGACCGCCGCGCCGACGATCCCGATCATGACGCTCGACGCCGACCTCTCCGCCGACGATGCCGCATTGCGCAAGACCTATCTCGGCACCGACAACTACCTCCTCGGCTTCAAACTCGGCGAATACATCAAGAAGGCAAAGCCGAACGGCGGCAAGATCTGCTCGATCCAGGGCAATCCCGGCGCCGATAACATCCTGCGCCGGGCGCAAGGCACGCGCGACGCGCTGACCGGGCAGAAGGGCATCGCCGCGCTCGCCGGCGAGGGCGGCTGGACCGAAGTCTCCGGTTGCCCCGTCTTCACCAATGACGACGGCGCCCGCGGCGTCCAGGCGATGACCGACATCCTCGCCGCCAATCCCGATCTCGACGCCTTCGCCATCGAGGGCGGCTGGCCGCTGTTCGGGGCGCCGCAGCCCTACCGCGATCTCGTCAAGCCGTTGGCCGAGCGGATCGCCAGCGGCGACTTCGTGATCGCCGCCGCCGACACGATCGGCGACGAGGTGGCGATCGCGAGGGAAGGTCTCGTCACCGCGCTCGTCGGCCAGCGGCCGTTCGAGATGGGCTACAAGGCGCCGGGCGTCATGATCGACCTGATCGAGGGCAAGGCCGTCGCAGACCCGGTCTTCACCGGCCTCGACGAATGCACCAAGGACACCGTCGACACCTGCATCCAGAAATAAGATCGGCGACGGGGAGCCATTCCGCTTCTTCCCCGTTGTCGCGCGTCTCGTGCAATCGGGCCGGCCTGTTTCGACAGGCCGGCCCGATGTCATTCTCCCGTCGCTTTCGGAAGGCACAAGGCCGGCACTGTCACGGAACTCGATACCATGCGTCACGTCCTTCTTCTCGCCCCCCGGCATCGCCGCGGCTACACCGATTCGGCGATCCTCGACGCCAAGGCGCGCGGCGACATGCCGACCGCGGCGCGCGGCGCCACGGACGAGGCCTATCTCGCTTCGTCGATGGGATGGCTGGGCCGGGTCGAGGCGATCGCCGTCTATGACGACCTGCCGCTGACCGCGACGATGCGCGCGATCATCGAGAAGGCCGAAACCCTCGGCCTGGCAGTTGAGCACCGGCATCTGCCGCTGGAGCGGCTGAGCGTCATCGACCGCATGGCGATCGCCGCCTGAGCAGGTCGCGACGGCATCGCGGGCATCTTCTCGCGGCGCCGCTTTCGGCCTCCTGAGCCCTCACGTCACAACGAAAAACGGCGCCACTTTCAGCGGCGCCGTCCGTTTTCGTGAGGTCAGTCGTCTTACGGCGATCGTCAGGCCGCGTCGGCCCGTCGCGGCAGGCGCCAGTTCGGCCGGATGAAGTGGCAGGTATAGCCGTTCGGGATGCGCTCGAGGTAATCCTGGTGCTCCGGCTCAGCGAGCCAGAAATCACCCACCGGCGAAAGCTCGGTCACGACCTTGCCGGGCCACAGGCCGGACGCGTTGACATCGGCAATGGTGTCCTCGGCCACCGCCTTCTGCTCGGGGCTCGCGTAGAAGATCGCCGAACGGTAACCGGGACCGCGGTCGTTGCCCTGGCGGTTCGGCGTCGATGGATCATGGATCTGGAAGAAGAATTCCAGGAGCTGGCGATAGCTCATCACCTCCGGCTCGAAATTGATCTCGATCGCCTCGGCATGGGTACCGTGGTTGCGGTAGGTGGCGTTCTTCACGTCGCCGCCGGAATAGCCGACGCGGGTCGAGACGACGCCTGGCATCTTGCGGATCAGATCCTGCATTCCCCAGAAGCAGCCCCCTGCCAGAACGGCGCGTTCGGTGGTCATCGGATGTCTCCTATCGGATTGGTTCGCTGGACCCTTGAGATAGGAAGTTTCCGCTTCGTTTCCAGCCGCTTCGCCCGCCGTCCTCCGCCTTCAATGTGTGGCGATGATGAGAGCTGTGCCGCGCTGCATCCGCAGGCAAAACGTTGCTGCGGCCGGCCCGGTGCAACCCAAGACTTGCCAGCGGCACCCAGCAAAATTGGGCCGAGCAGCTACGCCCCCCGCTGATCATTGCGCCGGCGCCACCTATATCCGCAGCATGAGAGCGACGATCCAATTTGTGGGAGAGGCTGAATGACGGCCCTGATACCGTTCGACAACAGCTATGCCCGCCTGCCCGAGAACTTCTATGCCCGGGTGCTGCCGACGCCGCCGACAACGCCGCGGCTGATCAAGCTGAACCGGGACCTCGCCGTCCAGCTCGGTCTCGACCCGGATGCGCTGGAAACGGCGGAGGGTGCCGAGATTCTGGCGGGGAAGCGGGTTCCGCTCGGTGCCGAGCCGATCGCGCTCGCCTATGCCGGCCACCAGTTCGGCAGTTTCACGCCGCAGCTCGGCGATGGGCGGGCCATCCTTCTCGGCGAGGTCGTCGACCGCGATGGTGGTCGCCGCGACATCCAACTGAAGGGGTCCGGTCCGACGCCCTTCTCCCGCCGCGGCGACGGGCGGGCGGCGCTCGGGCCGGTACTGCGCGAATATGCCGTCAGCGAGGCGATGGCGGCGCTCGGCATCGCGACGACGCGTGCGCTGGCGGTGACGACGACCGGCGACAGCGTCGTCCGCGAGACCGATCTTCCAGGCGCCGTGCTGGCGCGGGTGGCGGCGAGTCACATCCGCATCGGCACCTTCCAGTTCTTCGCCGCGCAAGGCGACGGGGCGGCGCTGAAGCACCTCGCCGACCACGCCATCGCCCGGCACTATCCCGATGCGGCGCTGGCCGAGTCGCCCTATCGGGCGCTTCTCGACGGCGTGATCGGGCGCCAGGCGGATCTGGTGGCACGCTGGATGTTGGTCGGCTTCATTCACGGGGTGATGAACACCGACAACATGTCGATCTCCGGCGAGACCATCGATTACGGCCCTTGCGCCTTCATGGACGCTTATGATCCGGCGGCGGTCTTTTCCTCGATCGACCAATATGGCCGCTACGCCTTCTCCAACCAGCCGGGCATTGCGCAGTGGAACCTGACGCGGCTTGCCGAGTGCCTGCTGCCGCTGCTGGCCGAGGAGGAAGCAGCGGCGATCGAGATCGCGCAGGAGTCGCTGGCCGGCTTCGCTGACCTCTTCCATGCCGCCTATCTCGGCGGCCTTCGTCAGAAGCTCGGGCTGACCATGGTGCGGGAAGGGGACGACGCGCTGGCGCAGGATCTGCTCGGCCGGATGGCGACGGGCAAGGCGGATCACACCTTGACCTTCCGGCGCCTTGCCGATGCGGCAGCCGATCCCGCGGCCGACGGGGCCGTTCGCGCGCTGTTCGATGCGCCCGAAGCCTTCGACGAATGGGCGGTCCGCTGGCGCGCACGGCTGGCCGAAGAAGCCGGCGATCCGCAAGGACGCCGGACCGCGATGCGCGCGGTCAGCCCGGCGATCATTCCGCGCAATGCCGAGGTCGAGAAGATGATCGCGGCCGCCGTCGGCGCCGGGGATTTCGCGCCGTTCGAGCGCCTCGTCGCGGCACTGGCTGAACCCTACGCCGATCGGCCGGAATACGCGGAGTATGCAAGTGTCCCGGCGACGGCCGAGCGCCCGTACCAGACTTTCTGCGGCACCTGAGCTCTCGCGCCGATGGATCGCGCGGGAGCAATACGTGCGCTTTCTCCCGCCAGACACTGGATCATGACAGCCGGCTGCCCCATGCTTCGGGCATGGGAATTGAAATTGAGCGTAAGTTTCTCGTCCGCGACGACAGCTGGAAGACCGTTTCCGGTAGCGACAGCGTTTCGATCCGGCAGTTCTATCTCGGCCGCCGCGACGCCTTCTCCGTCCGCGTCCGCATCGTCGACGAACGCGACGCCTTTCTCACCATCAAGACCGGCAGCGGTTTTACGCGCGGCGAGTTCGAGTATCCCATCCCCTTGGCCGACGCGCTCGACCTCGAGCCCGCGCGCGTCGGCATCACCATCGCCAAGCGCCGGTACCGGCTGCCGCACGGCGATCATCTCATCGAGATCGACGTTTTCGGAGGAGAGCTTGCACCGCTAATCGTGGCCGAGATCGAGCTCGAGACGGAAACCGATATCGTCGTGCTCCCGGCATTTCTCGGCCGCGAGGTGACCGGCGATCCCGCCTTCTCCAATGTCCGCCTGGCGACGGCCGGCATCCCGGACGCCGCCACGACCCTCTAGCGTCGAGCGTGCCGCAGCGCGATGCTCGGCTTGCCCCACCCGTTCATTTCACCCGCATGATGTTGCCCGCACGGATTTGACATGAGTTTTCGGATCGACCCCGCCGCCCCGCTCGACGCTGACGTCCGGCGCATTGCCGGAGAGCAGATCGACAAGGCCATCGCCCAGCTCGGCGCGACGTCGTCCGGCGGAGACCGCGATACGGCCATCCACGACGTGCGCAAGCGCATGAAGAAGCTGCGCGCGCTGTTCCGCCTGGTTCGGCACGGCGACGCGGCTTTCTACAGACAAGAGAACGCCCGCCTGCGCGACGGCGCGCGCCTCCTGTCGTCCGCGCGCGACCGCACCGCGCTGATCGAGGCGCTGGATTCGCTGGGGCAGGACGTGCCAGCGAGCCTTTCCACCGAAGCGGTCGACGCAGCTTTTGCACCGCTCCGGTTGGAACTGCTCGCCCGGCGCCGCGATGCCGAAGATGGCGAGGGCGGCACCGATGCCCTTATCGCGGGCACGATCGACACCTTGCAGGCCTGCCGGACGGCGCTCGACGGTCTCCGCTTCCCCCGCTCAAAATCGCGCGCCGTCGCCAGTTCGGGCTTTGCCGCTACGCACGCGGCGGCGCGATCGGCCTTGAAGGTCGCCGAGAAGACCGGCGAGGCGGAGGACCTCCATCTCCTGCGCAAGCACGTCAAATATCTCGGCTTCCATCTGACGCTCCTCGCGCCGCTCTGGCCCGAAGCCTTCGCCCCCTTGCGCCAAGCCGCGGGCGACATTGCCGACGATCTCGGCCGTGACCACGACTTCGCCGTGCTGCGCGAAGAGATCGAGGCGGGGCAGCATCCGCTGGTGCTCGCCTTGATGGACAGGCGGCAGGCCGAGCTTCAGGACAAGGGGCTTGTCTTGGCCCGGCGTCTCCTGGCGGAGAAGCCGGCGGCCGTCGAAACGCGCATTGCCCGCCTCTACCGGGACGCTCGGAAGGGTTCTGTCACGCAGATGTGAACGCCGCTGGGTTGCGATGGCGAGGCCTCGAATGGGCCAACGCCGAGGCCTTCCCCGTGGCTCGCAAGTGTTGTGGTTTTGCAGCACCGTGAAAGACGATTCGCATTGCATGCCAAGCTTTTGCGCCGCCATCAAAATTCCGGTGGAACCGGCTGAATCCTTCGTGCATGCTCTGATTCGTGAGGCTGCTATGAAGCACACGGCGGCAGCTGGCGCACGTCAGGCCCTCTAGAGAAGGGCTGTTAAGGGGAGGTTGTAATGCTGAGACTTGCATCGCAGAACCTCAAAAGCCGCACCATACTTCTGATCGAACGGGACGAAGTCTGTGCAGGCGAGATGATGGCCGCGGTGAAAGCGGCCGGTGGACAGTTGGCGGGTTGTGTCAGCTCGGGCATGGGGGCCGTGGCCTTTGCCCGTCGCCAGCGGATCGACTGCGTCATGGTTCATACCCAGACACTGCTGCGGATTTCGTTTCCGCTGAACGAGGTGATGGCCTCGCTTGGCGTGGTCGTCGTGCCGGTGACCTCGTTCGACGAATGGTACGATCTCGACGACGAAGAAGACGAGGAGCAGCCGCTCGAGCTCTTCCTGGCGGCGTGCGCCTGAGAATCGAGGCTTGAGAGAACGGCGGGCGTTGGTGTCGTTCGCATCGCCATGCCATCGACGGCATTTCCGCGAGTATTCCCTTACTATCATCATCCGCGGGATCGCTCGAAGAGGGAATCCCGCGGCTCTCAAACTCTCAGCCGGTCCTTCCCGCCCAGGAACCGTCCTGACGGTACCGCTCTCGTGCTGGCCGCGGTGACGCCGGCGTAGGCTTTCGGGGCCGGCGGGCGCAACCGACTGGGCGGCCGGGTGGTCATCCACGCGCAGATGCTTCCTTTGAGGCGGCACGTGGCACGCCCTGAAACATTCCGGTTTCCCGGCTGGTCCTGTAGGACAGGGCCACCGGGGCGCACGCCCCGCATGGGGGAACCGCTGGGCATGTTGACCGCGCACTGCAAGGTAAAGCTTGAGGATCCGCAGGAGACCTTGCGCGAACTTCTCGAACATTACGAGGAGCACGGCACCGTGACGCTGGGCGAGGGGACCGGCTTGATCGTCACGCCTTTCGGCACGGCGAATCTCGTCGCCGGCGCGAGGACGATCCGCATCTCCATTGAGGCGGGGGACGAGACCAGCCTCGCTTACATGACCTACGGCATCGCTTTCCATCTCAACGAGTTCTCGCCGGACAGGCCGCCGCTGGTGCGCTGGGAAGGACATCACACGGTGGGGGTGACGCCGCCCTATTTCCGCGAGATGACAGTCGTCTCGGCCGAGGACGTGACGCCATCGATGCGCCGGCTGGTGCTGCGGACGGACAATGTCGAACGCTTCGCCCGCGATGGCATCCATGTGCGCCTGCTGTTTCCGCCGAAAGGCCGTCCACCGGTCTGGCCGGTGACCGGCGAGGATGGCTGTCCGCAATGGCCGACCGGCGACGACGCGCTGGTCACCCGCGTCTACACCGTGCGCCGCCTCGATGTGGCGGCCGGCGATATGACGGTGGACATCCTCCGCCACGACGGTGATGCGACGCCCGGCTCGGTGTTTGCGATGACCGCGCAGCCCGGCGACATCGTCGGCGCCGTCGGACCCGCGGGAGAAGCGCTGCCGGAGGCCAGCAAGCTCTTCCTCTTCGGCGACGAGACGGCGATCCCGGCGATTGCCCGCATTCTCGACGCGCTTCCACCGACCGGCACCGCCCGCGCCGTCATCGAGATCGCCGGGCCGCAGGAGCGCCAGCCTCTGCCAACCGGCGCCAATATCCACATCGACTGGCTGCAGCGCGGCGAGCGGAGCCTCAGCGAGGCCGCCGCGCTGCTTACGCCCGGCGATCTAGGCGAGGACGGCTTCGTCTGGGCCGGCTGCGAGTTCGCCGACTTCAAGGCGATCCGGCGCCATTGCCGCACGGTGCTCGGGCTCGCCAAGCACCGGCATCTCGTCACCGCCTATTGGCGACGCGGGCATGCGGGCGACCTCGACAGCTGATTCCGGCGTTCCGCCGGGACGCAAGTACCCCGGCCAAGCGGCTCGATGATCGCCGCGGCCCCTTCAAGGGCTGCACGGCGCTCGCCCAGTGGTTCGTCGCCTGGTTTCGCCGTCGCCGGGTTGTCCGGCGCTGAGCCGCGTGGCTCAGAAGCGGTACTTGATCGACCCGATGATGTCGCGGCCTTGCTCGCGGTAGCAATAGGCGTCGGCGCAGGTCACGTCCCGCTTGTCGAAGAGGTTCTTGGCGTTGATCTGCGCAGAGATGCCGTCGAGCTTGGGGTTCGCCTTGCCGAAATCATAGGACAGCGCAGCATCGACGAAGACGCGGTCGTCGTTGCGGCGGGTGTTTTCTGCGTCGGCGAAGCTCTCGCCCTGGAAGCGCAGCCCGAGACCGAGGCCGAGGCCCTCGGCAAGGTTTGCCGGCAGCTGATAGCCGCCCCAGACCGAGAACTGATGCGCCGGAATGCCGACCGGCACCTTGCCGACATTGTCGCCGCCGGTGATCTCGAGATCGACATAGGTGTAGGCGGCGGTGAGGTCGATGCCCTCGGCAAGGCTCGTCGTCGCCGAGACCTCGAAGCCGCGGGACTGCACCTCGCCGAGCTGGATCTGGAAGAATTGGTTGTCGGGGTCCTGCGACAGGACATTGGTCTGGTTGATCTCGAACAGCGCGGCGTTGACCGAGAGGTTCACGTCGTCCGGTGCGTATTTGACGCCGAGCTCGACCTGGTCGCCCTTCGTCGGGTCGAAGGCGAGCCCCGCGGCATTGGTGCCGATGGTCGGCGCGAAGGAGGTGGAATAGCTGACATAGGGCGAGATGCCGTTGTCGAAGAGATAGGAGAGCCCGGCCCGGCCCGAGAACTGTTCGTCGTTCTGCTCGGTGTTCACGAATGTCAGGTCGTTTCGGTTCTTTGTGTCGAGCCAGTCATAGCGCCCGCCGAGGGTCAGCACGATGCGATCGTATTCGGCTTGGTCCTGCAGGTAGAGGCCCAGCAGGCTCTGCTTCGTGTTGGTGCGGGCGCCGAAATTGGCCAGGCTGAAATCATCCCCGGATGGTCCTTCGATCGGCTGTTCCCCGTAGTTGGGATTGACGAGGTCGAACGGCGGCACGTCGGCATTGGCGCCGTAGCGATAGCTGGTATCGCTATAGCTGTAGTCGAGGCCACCAAGCAGCGTATGGGTGACCGGCCCGGTGTCGATGTTGACCTGGACCTGGTTGTCGACGGCGATCGAATCGGCGTCGTCGAAGATCTGCCCGGCGGTGCGGCTGGCTGTGAGCCCGTCATCGGCGATCTTACCGAAGGAAACGAAGCGCATGTTGGTGTCGACCGACTGGTAGCGCAGGTTCTGGCGCACGGTCACGGTGTCGTCGAAGCGGTGCTCGAACTCGTAGCCGATCCGGGCCTGCCGGCTGTCGAGGTCGCGGAAGCGAGGATCGCCTTCCTCCAGATTGGTGATCTGGTTGTTGAAGGTGACGTAGCCCGCAGCGCCGCCGGACGTCAGTTCGGTGTATTCGCCAAGGATGGTGAGATGGGTGTTGCGGTCGGTGGAGCGCAGCGTCAGGGCCGGCGCGATGTAGCGGCGGTCGTCACGGGCGGCGATCAGCTCGGTGTCGGCGCTGCGGGCGATGCCGGTCAGGCGGTAGAGCACGTTGTCATTGCCGCCGAGCGGGCCGGAGGCGTCGAAATTGCCTTGATAGCGCTTGTTCGAGCCGATCTGCGCCTCGACCTCGCGGAACGGCGCATCGGTCGGGCGCTTGGAGATAACGTTGACGATGCCGCCGGGCGGGCCGGCGCCGTAGAGCACCGAGCTCGGCCCCTTGAGGACCGAGATGCCGTCAAGGCCATAGGGCTCGAGCCGCAGCACCGAGTAAGTGCCGCCGAGGCTGCGCAGGCCATCGCGGTAGAAGCCGTTATTGCTGACGTTAAAGCCGCGGATGAAGACGGTGTCATAGCGCGGGTCGAAGCCGTAGGTGCCGACGCGCACGCCCGAGGTGTAGGCGACGGCCTCGACCAGCGACTGAACCTGACGGGCTTCGAGCTCCTTGCGGGAGACGACGGCGATCGACTGCGGCACTTTCTTGAGGTCGGTATCGGTCTTGGTGCCGACCCGCGCGGCCTTGGCCACATAGCCTTCGGTCGCAAGGCCACCGCCGGTTCCGACGCCCGCATCGCCGGCCGTCCCGCCTTCGAGCGTCACCGCCTCCAGCACGATCGCGTCTTCGGCAGCGGCAAGGCTGGCGGACAGAGCGAGGCAGGAGCAGCCGAGGAGCCCGGACAGGACGAGGCGACGGGAGCGGACCATGGCAAGATTCCCTGATGACAGCGGCCGGCGGCCGCTTGGCCGTCAGTACGTAAAGTTGACAAATACAGTCAACATTAAGTCATCCTGAAACCGCCGATCAGGGCGGGACAGGGGGCATTAGCCGGAACTGTTGCCTAAACACCGCAGGAGGCTTGGCCTCAACCTCATCTCCGAATGTCGATGGAGGGACGATGATATGGCTCCGCGGCGCCCCTCGCGACTGACCTGCCGCCGGAGCACCATCCGCTTCGGATCAACGCCGTGCAGGACATCTGCCCTGCTACGCCCACAAGATCCGTGCCGTTCCGCCCACGACATTTGCGGCGCCCTGTGTGAAGTCGGCGCCGACGTCACGATGGATCATCGCTCCTGGCCCCGGTCCTGCGGCCTCTGACAGCTCGCCGACGCGAAAGGCCTCGCTGGACAGAGTAGCCGGCGGACTGCGCTACCAGCTGTCGACGGTCAAGAGCATCGCGACCATGGACCTCCGCACCATTCCCCAGTCGTCAAAACTCACCGCCGGGATCTCGAAGCGGTCGAGGACGACCACCCCGTGGTGCCGCGGGTCCCGCGAGATCTGGACGAACAGGGCCTCGACGGCCTCGACGGAGCCTTCCAGCACCTGCATGACCTTCCGGCCGTCGACCGCCAGAATCCCGGTGATCGCATGGGCACGGTTCCATTCCGCCGACCATGCGACGATCGCGACGAGATCGTCCTGCGTGGTCGCTTCGGAGAGGGTGCTGGCGTAGCGGAGGCGGATGAGCATGAACCGAACCGTATTGTAGACTGCTGAGATGGTCTTACAGCGGCTCCATCGGAGCCCACCGGCCGGAATGTTGCAACCCTCAAGGGCGACAGCCAAGCGAATGGAACGGTCACGGTGGCCTATGCGCTCACATGCCTATTCCCATCCGGCTCAGCCGCGCCGATCCGTCTATCGCCGATCAACTCGCCATCAGGTCGAGCCGTTGCAGCCGGACAATGGGGTCAGGGGAAGGCGTGGTGCCCAGGGACGGAGTCGAACCGCCGACACTGCGATTTTCAGTGGGCAGAACTTGCGCCTAAGCCCTTAATTACAAAAGTAGATAATGATGATGTGCTAGGTCTGCGCTAACCAGACGAGGGCTTCACCTTAGCTCCGGGCCAACGCAGACGATTGCCCATCGATGCCAGTCCGTTGGCCTCCCGGGGCGACGTCGATGTGTATGCGAAACATGGTAGTCGGCACGGATCCTGCC